>NZ_JBEKXH010000076.1:0-19385 GCF_049512235.1 Bradyrhizobium sp. | reverse complement strand
CTGCCTGGAGACCGAGCAGACCGCGTTCATGATCACCCACGACGTCGACGAGGCGATCTATCTGGCCGACAGGATCTTTCTGATGACCAACGGTCCGGGCGCGAAGCTGGCCGAGATCGTGGAAAATCCGCTGCCGAAGGCGCGCGGCCGCACCGACCTGCACCGGCATCCCTTTTACTATCCGCTGCGCAACCACATCGTCGATTTTCTGGTCAGCCGCAGCAAGACCTTTGCGAGCGATGTGCCCGGCCACGATCCGCGGCACGTGCCGGTCGTGAAAATCGGCAAGCCCGAACTGGTGATCGCATCGGGCTCCGACGCATCCCACGAGGCCTCAAGACCAGCTTCTTGGCCCGGCTTGTCCCGGCCATCGACCTCTTCGTAGGGCAACCGCAATCAAGGACGTGGATGCCCGGGACGGGCCCGGGCATGACGAGTAAAAGGGGAGACCACACATGAAACGATCCGACCTCACCGAAAAGCTGCTCGACATCAAGCGCGAGAGCGGCTGGAGCTGGAAGCACATCTGCGAAAAGATCGGCGGCTATTCCGAAGTCCTGATCGTCGGCGCCATCCTCGGCCAGATGAAATTGACAAAACCGCAGGCCGCCAACGCCGGCGAATTGTTCGGGCTGTCCAAGTCCGAGATCGCGATGCTCAACGAGACGCCGATGCGCGGCATGGAAATGCCGCCGACCGACCCCTTGATCTATCGATTCTATGAGCTCGTGATGGTCAACGGGCCGGCCTGGAAGGCGCTGATCGAGGAGGAATATGGCGACGGCATCATGTCGGCGATCGATTTCGACATGGTGATGGAACGGCTGCCTAATCCCAGGGGCGACCGGGTCAAGATCACGATGTCCGGCAAATTCCTGCCGTACAAATATTACGGCGCCAGCGGCAACGTGCCGGAATATGGCTTCAAGGAAGGATGAGGTCGACCACCGTCATCACGATGGCTGGGATCGTTGGCTGAGGGCTGCCCGAGGTGAGGGAGCGCTCAAACCCCCGCCTTCACCTGGACCACGGCGAGCGCGAAAAGTTCGTCCATTTTCGCAAGAACCTGGGCCTCGGTCATGGCGACGCCCTTGGCGGTGAGATCGCCCATCACCTTGCGGACCACGTCGGCGTCGCCGGCTTTCTCGAATTCGGCGGCGATCACTTCCTTGGCATAGCCATCGGCGGCGCCCCCGGACATTCCGAGCTTTTCCGCCACCCACAATCCGAGCAGCCTGTTGCGGCGCGCCTGGGCCTTGAATTTCTGCTCCTCGTCGATGGCGAACTTCTTCTCAAAACCTTCCTCGCGCTTGTCGAATGTGGTCATGGTCGCGGTTCCGATCCCTGTGCTGAGTTCTTGACGGCCAAGCCCTCGTTGCGGCAACTCGCCTCCATGCCTAGATAATTGGGCGTTAAGGTTAAGACAACAGCCGGAAAGCCGCAGCCGGGGCTGTAAATCTTGAGCTCGGGGGACCGGATCGATTGTGCTCGGTGGGCCAATCAGATAGGTTGGTGGTCAGGCTGGGTTCTCGTTCTGTTTTCCGTTCCCGGCCTTCACGGCAGCTCCGTCGTGGGTCGCAATCCCCTAGGTCATCCGGAGCGCACCAAATTCATGGATTTCAACAACACACGGTACATCCCAATGAGCCGTCGACGCCGCATTTATGAAGGCAAGGCCAAAGTACTCTACGAAGGGCCTGAGCCGGGTACCCTGATCCAGCACTTCAAGGACGATGCGACCGCGTTCAATGCCAAGAAACACCAGGTGATCGAGGGTAAAGGCGTCCTCAACAACCGGATTTCGGAGTACCTGTTTCAGCACCTCAACGACATCGGAGTGCCCACCCACTTCATCCGCCGTCTCAACATGCGCGAACAGCTGATTCGCGAAGTCGAGATCGTGCCGCTGGAGGTGGTGGTGCGGAATGTGGCGGCCGGATCGCTGTCACAGCGCCTGGGGATCGAGGAAGGTACCCAGCTGCCACGCTCGATCATCGAGTTCTACTACAAGAACGACCAGCTCAACGACCCCATGGTGTCCGAGGAGCACATCACGGCGTTCGGCTGGGCGACGCCGCAGGAGATCGACGACATCATGGCGCTGGCGATCCGCGTCAACGACTTCCTCACCGGGCTGTTTCTCGGTATCGGCATCCGCCTGGTCGATTTCAAGATGGAATGTGGCCGGCTGTTCGAGAACGAGATGATGCGAATCATCGTCGCCGACGAGATTTCCCCTGATTCGTGCCGGCTGTGGGACATCAAGTCGAACGAGAAGCTCGACAAGGATCGCTTCCGTCGGGATCTTGGCGGCCTGTTGGAAGCCTACACCGAAGTCGCCAAGCGATTGGGGATCTTGATCGAGAACGAGCGGCCCGCAGGAAGCGGCCCGGTGCTGGTGAAGAGCTAGAGGTTTCAGTGAAAGCGCGCGTCACCGTAACCTTGAAATCCGGCATTCTCGATCCCCAGGGCAAGGCCATCGAAGGCGCACTGAAATCGCTCGGCGTCGATGGCGTCGCCAGCGTGCGCCAGGGCAAGGTGTTCGACATCGAGCTCACGGGCTCCGACAAGGCCAAGGCCGAGGCGGCGCTGCAAGACGCCGCCGACAAGCTGCTGGCGAACACGGTGATCGAGAATTATGCCATCGAGGTGAACGGCTGAACGAGTAGTGGCAATGGCTGACGTCACCCGGAATTGATGTTTGAAGTGCTGAAATCCGTGCAGGCACGCCTTGCGCAGGTCGATGGCAAGGTCGACGAACCCAGGCAGGATGCAGGCATTTCGGAGGACATGGAGACTCATCGTGATGTCCACCCGCGTTTTTCATGGTTGCTACGATCTGCCGTAACCGCTGTCACCGTCACTGGCGTACCGACGCCGGTTTGCGTGGCCGCCCGCAACGGAATAGGCGCGAGCAGGGAGCGCAGCGTCGGGTCACCGATGCGCAGATAGATGTGGCCGATGCCGGCATTGCCGAGCATCAGGCCGCTGATTTCCTCATGCGTGGCCAGGCCGGATGGCCAGGCGCGTTCGTCGCGATGAAAGCGCTCTGTCGCATAGCTCACGATCTCTGCCAGCACCGGGGCATGCGCGCCGCGTCCTGACCTGACGCCATCGAGCAGGGCATCGAGGAGACCGAAGATGCCGTGGCACGCTGTGAAGTCCGCGTTGGGGGTGCGATACCATTGCCGGGCGTAGCGCGCCGTGGTGCCGAGACCGGCCTCGATCTCGGCCGCTACCTGGAATCCACCGCGGGCCTCGGCGAACAACCGGCTGCGCACGATCCCGGCCGCGCCATGGCACCACGCGACCGGATAGGGGACCGGGCCGGGCGCCTGGCCCGGCAGCAGCCGGAAATCGGGCCAGTTGGCCTGTGCCTTATCAAAGGTCGTCGCCTCGTAGGCGAAAGCGGCGGCAGCGGCCTCGTGCAGCCCGGGCTCGGGTGCAAGCGCGTCCAGCAACATCAGCGCGTGCGCGATGCCGGCGGTGCCATGCGCGAAACCGGTGAGATTCGCGCTGATATCGCCCAGCGTGTGCCACGACAGCGTGCCGCGCGCGCAGCGCTCGCCGCGCGCCACGAGCCGTTCGGCGAATTCGCCGGCGCGCGCCAACAATGCGGCGTCGCGACCGAGCGCGTCCGCCGCGAGCGCCAGCGCGGCCACGCTGCCGGCGATGCCGCCGATGATATCCGTGACGTCGGCGATGGCCGCATCCCGCGGCAGGTCCAGCAACAAGGCGCGGCCGGCAGCGATTGATTGTTCGGTGCCGAGTTCCTGTCCTGCGAGCACCAGCGCGGCACCAATGCCGGCCGACCCGCCATAAAAGCCGTGCGGCGCGGCCTTGGCGTATTCGCTGGCGCGTGCGGCCGCCTGATTCAGTGCGCCGCGCGCGGTGCGCCGCAGCAGCGCATCGCCGGTGCGGGTCGCCGCCTGCGCCAGGAACCAGCCGATGCCGGATGTGCCGCCATAAAGATCGGGACCGGACATGACGCTGGTCGCGGGGTTTTGCGCCGGCATGGTCGGAACCGCATCGAACCAGGTACAGCGGTCGCCGGACCATAGCGCGCGCCGTGCGATGCCGAAGCCGATCGCGGCTGCGACCTCGATGGCGTCTTGCGGTGCGGGGAGCGGCTCTGTCATGCGGCTTGCTCGTCCATCAGCCGCTCCAGCCGATAGGGGTAGCGCGAGGTCGGATTGCGTTCGAGCCGGTCGAGATCGAGGCCGTAGGCGATCAGGCGATCGCGCAGGATGGCGAGCCGCGTTGGCAGGTCTCGCGCGCCGCGCTGCTCGGCCCACAGCAGGCCCTCGGCCACCAGGCCGCAGCGATGCACCCCAAAACTCTCTCGCGTCGGCGGGCTTTCGGCGAAGGCGAGCCCGGGCGCGATTTCACGCGCGAACATGGGCACCGACGGCCGCATTCCGTCCCGGAGCGCGCGATAGGTCGCCGCAATCGCATCCCCGGCCGCTTCCACGTCCTCGTCATTGAGATAGAGCACGCCGCAATCCGTGCGCGCATAGCCCGAGGGATCGACCGGGACCTTGGCCTGAAAGGGAATGCGCCGGCGCTCCAGCCGCGCGCCGATCTCGCGCAGAAAAATCGCCGCACCATCCGGTGTCAGATTCCAGTAGAAGCGAATTTGGCGACCGGTTTGCGGATCGAAGCCTGGCCGCCCAAAAATAATATAGTGACCGGCCGGGGCGGTGACGAATTCGCGCTGCGGTACCAGGCGAACCGGCAATCCCGGCGCCACGGCGTTGGCCAGCGGCACGATCTCGTTCAACGTGGCAAAGCGCGGCTGTTGCGCGGCATCGCTGATCCACAGACCGCCGGCAGCGAGCTGGGTGATGGTCCAGCCGTCCTGATGGCGCTGGGCGACCGGGTTTGCGGCCCTCAGCCGCGAAAGGAAGGCCGCGCTGGTTTCGCTCGAAGGCATCTGCGCGCTCGCCGGCAGCAGGCAATATTGGTCGGTGTAGAGGGCCGCGGCAAGGCCGCCGAAGGCGTCGCGTTCGCCCGCCACCGCGATGTCGCGCTGCGCGCCGTTCAGGTTCGTCACCCGCGCCCGCTCTGGGGATGCAAAGGAAACCGCGGCGACGATCGCGCGCAGCTGCTGATCGAACGGGATCATGCCGCGCGCCTCCAGCGTTCGCGCGAGGCCTGCGGTTGCGTGAGCAATTCCAGTCCCATTTGCAGCATCGGCGGCAAATGCGGATAAAGCTGGTTGTTGAATTGGGTGCTTTCCAGACAGGTCTGCACGATACGCGCGCCGGCGAGCCGCAACAGCGCGACGCGCGGATCGGCGAGATGCGGCGGCATCGCCGACACCTCGACATAGCCCGCCCACAAGGCGTCGATCTCCGCCTGCGCGCGCAACTGCGCGGCGACGAGCCCCTCCGGCGCCGTCAGCGGATTGGGCACCAACAGCGAATGAACCATGCCGGCGATGTCCCAGAGGCCGTCGCCGAGGGCGGCGATCTCCCAGTCGATGACCCGCACCGCGCCGCTTTCCAGGATCAGCACGTTGGCCGCCTTGGCGTCGCCGTGCACGATGTGCGCATCGCGCCAGTCGGCGCGGGCCTGCGCCAGCGCGGCTACCGCATCGGGGCGTTGCAGCACCGCTGCGAGGATGGATTGCGCTGCCTCGGTCCCCGGTGTGTAGGGCGATTGCGGCTGCCCAAGCGTCAAAACCCAGGCGAGCCCTGGGCGGAACAGGCGGCGGATGCGTTCCTCGCCCAGCACCTGCGATGCCTTTCCGTGCAGCGTGCCGAAGGCGCGTCCGACGTCACGCAGCAGAAGCGGATCGAGCGTGACGCCCGCCATCTGCTTGGCCATCAACGAGTCTGAAGCGGCGATCAGCTCGATGGTGAGCAGCTTGTTGGGCTCGTCATAGTGATAATATTTCGGCATCCACGGCGCCAGCACCGCGAAGGTGGGATGATGGACCGCGAGCCAGAAGATCGCGGCCTCGGTCCACATCGTGGCGGCGTCCGGCGTGTTCATATCGCGCGGCTGCTTGACAATATAACAGGGCGCGAGCGGGCGTTCGACCCGCACCAGATGGTTGCGCCCGATATATTCGGTGGCCCGGATGTCCTGCGCGACCACCTCGTCCGGTGTCAAAAGACCCAATCGAAGCAGATGTTGCAGTGCGTCGCGGCGCGTCAGCATGATCGAAAGCCGCAAGGGATCGGCGGCACGCTTGGATGTAACAGAAGAAATATAATCACCGGATAAGAAACCTTAGATTGAATATGTCGCAATGCCGTTGTAAAGTAGAATTATTAGCGCTTCAGTTGCAAGCATTTTCGCAGACGTTCCCGCATCAGCAATTTCAGGTGGTGTCATGGCCGATAACGATCAATCAAATATTCGCTACGACGATTTCGTCAGCAAGGTTCAGGCGGATCCGGCGAAGCCGGAATCCACGATCATGCTTTCCGGATTCATTGGGCACGGTGCCGAAGGGCATGTTCGTCTGTATCCGGATCCTACGCTCGGCACCTGGTACGACATTCCCGAAGCCGACATCCTCCACAGCATGCCGGTGGCCGATGCCCCGCTCGGCGGGTCCTACCTCTGGGTGCGCGCGAGCGCGCAGATCAAGCCCGGCAACGCTGCGCCCGCGGCGCCTGAGCCGCCCCCGCAGGCGGCGATGGCGGCGGTCGCGCAGCCCACGCCCACCGCGGTGACCCATTCTCCGGTGTGCCTGCCGCATACGCAGAACTGCACGCCGGCGACCGTCTGCACCCAGCACGAGTGCCAACCGACGCCGCAGACGCATTGCTTCATCTGCCCGCCGTTTACGCACAACTGCACGCCGGCGACGGTCTGCACGCTGCCGGCCCATTGTCCGACGGTGGCGAACTGTCCGACGGTGCCGGCGGTGTGCACCATCCAGCCCACGCATAATTGTACGCCGGCAACCGTCTGCACCCAGGTCCAGTGCCCGCCGCATCAGACCCTTGCTACCGTGTGCACGCAGATTGCGTGTGCCACCCATCCGTTGGCCTGTGTTCCGCAAGCGACACAGCCTGTGGTGTGCGGCATCCTGCCTCCGAGCTTCGGCTGCACGCAGCAGGGTTGCGCGCCCGGCGCGCCGCAGGCCGGTCAGCCGCAGGAGCAGATGCTGGCGGCGGGGCCGGCCATGCAGCCGACACCCACCGTACAGACCCATTGTTTCATATGCCCGCCGCTCCCGACCCCGGCCACCGTGTGCACGCAGATTGGCTGTCCGACGCATCCGGTGGTGTGCAACATCCAGCCTACGCACAACTGCACGCCGGCCACGGTTTGCACACAGCCAGCCCAGTGCCCGCCGACGCCACAGACGCATTGCTTATTCTGCCCGCCGTCAGTGCAGTGCCCGACACAGGGCGGGGTGCACTGTCCGACGCTGGAGGCGGTGTGCGGCCTGCCACAGACGCACATCGCGGCGTGCGGTATAGTGCCTCCGAGCTTAGGCTGCACGCAGGGTTGCGCTGCCGGCGCGCCGCAGCAGATGCTCGCCGCCGCTCCCACGCCCACCGTACAGACCCACTGTTTCGTATGTCCGCCGCATCAGACCCTTGCCACCGTGTGCACGCAGATTGGCTGCCCGACGCATCCGGCGGTGTGCAACATTCAGCCCACGCACATCTGCACGCCGGCCACGGTTTGCACGCAGCCTGTTCAATGCCCGCCGCACCAGACCCTGGCCATCGTGTGTACACAGATTGGCTGTCCGACGCATCCGGCGCTGTGCGTGCTGCCGACGCAGCCGGTGGTGTGCGGCATATTGCCTCCCAGCATCGGCTGCACCCAGCAAGGTTGCGGGCCCGGCATTCCACAGGCGGGCATGCCGCAAGCGCAAGCGGGCGCGCAGGTGCTGGCCGCAGCGCCGCCGATGCGGACCAGCTGGTTCGACTGTCACACCAATATGCCGGGTTGCACGGTCCACATCTGTGCGCAGGCAGCGCAGCCCGCCGCGGTTATCGGGCCGCCCATCCACACGGCGGGCGGCGCCGCCATCACCCAATGTTGCCCGCCGCATACCGTTCACAACACGATGTGCATCTGCCCGACGCCGAGCGCGGTCCATCAATGCGGGCCTGCGCAACCCACATTGGCCACGATCTGCACCCTGCCGCCGGCATGTCCGCCGGCCGGAGCAGTGACCTTTCATCTGACCGTCTGCATCTGCGCGACCCCGGCCTGGAATACGCAGCTCTGCCCGACCGGGCCAAACGGAGTATTCACGCCATTCGGCAGGTGACTTCCAAGGACTGAGACCACGGGCGGCGCCAGGCGCCGCCCGTTTCGTTGGCAACGCCTCGGACGATTGTCGTTGGCGCCATCGGAACCGCGCCGGTCCGCAACCGCCTTGAATCGACAAGTTGTTCGCCGCGTATTTTGTATGTTGTATTGCGGCCGGCAACGAAACGCTGCGCAGAATGCATGAGACGCTGCGATGGCAGAGCGCTGCCGATCTTACGCCAGACGAATGGGGCGAGACAGAAAAGTGCATAGAACTTGCTTCATGCTTTGCGGCTTCGGGATGGCGATGTCTGGGCGCTGGTGGTGCGGCATCACGTCCAGGCCCGGGCAGCTGACAAGGCGGCCCGCAAGCCGCGCCATCCGCGACCACGACCGCGCGTGCCGACCTTGGACCGGCTGCGACCAAATCCTTCGACGCGGCCAAATTCCTGATATTCGGGAACGGCCATCCGCCCGCTAGCGGCGTGCCTGGGCTTGCAGCGTGGTGTAATCAGAAGGCGTGGACCACGGCCTATATCTTTTGGTTCGGATGCCCGCTTCCGGGGGCCAATGAAAGGCCGCAATCTCGGTGTGCCTCGACCTTGCTTTGGTCATGAGTTGGCCTTCCCCTCGATCATAGTTGGGTTTGACTTCAGCAATCCGCTTTGAGCAACCCGCTTGGTTGACTGAAATCCTGCGAACCCGGGTCACTGCGATATGTTGCGTAATATTTCGATCAGGCTGCGAATTCTCACGCTGGCCGGCGTGCTGTTGCTGATGGCCTTGGTGACCGCGGCGGCAGGCTGGTACGCGGTGTCGGAAGTGTCGACGGCATTGGCGGAATCGATTCGCACCGGCAAGCAGCTGCAATCCATCACCGTCGCTATCCGCGAGTTCGCCGGGGCGGATCGGCGCGTCGTCGGTTTCATTCAGACCGCAAAGGACGAGGACGAAAAGATGTATGCGAGCAGAAAGGCCGCTTCGGACGCTGGGTTCGGCGAGGCCCTGCAGCTCGTGCGTGACCCCGGCCGCCGCCAGGCCATGCTCGACGGCCGCAAGGCCATCGCGGATTTCTTCGGCGGTGCGGACGCCATCATTAGAGAGCGCAAGGCCCTGAGTGTGCGGGTGACCGCTCTGCGCGACGCGACCGCGGCGCTGCCGGTACCGGTAAGCGCAAAAAAGCAGCGGGATTCGGCGCTGCCGGCGCTGCCGGCGGCGCCACGACTTGCCGCCTTCGACAGCGTTCGTCGCCCGGTGCTGGCCGCCGCCAAAACCGGCCCGCAGACCCGGCCGCCATCGGGCGTTGCCACGATCCGAGCTCAGCGGCCGAATGATGCGGCCGCCGTTGTGACGGCCCAGGCTGGGGAATCGACGGATAATGCCACTTCGAACACGACTTCGTCGGACGCTTCCAGGCCGGACCCCGAAGCGATGTTCGTTGCTGGCCGCAATGCAGGGCTGCTCCAGCATATCGGCGAGGCGGCGCGACTGGTCGCGCTCAATCCCGCCGATGCCACGCTCGCCAACTATTCTGCAGCGATCAAGGCCTTCGGTGATGCGCCACCGCCCAACGACGCCGCGGCCCGCTTGCTGCAGCTCGCGACGGAGGCCAATGCCGCCGCGACCGCAGTTTTGCAGGATTACGCGAAGCTCGAGGAAACCGAACCCGCTGTCCTGGACAAGCTGAAGGACCTGCGGCTCCAGCTCACCGCATTTTCGGAACAGATCGAGCAGGGGGCGGCGGCCACCGCCACCTTGGGAACCAGAACACTGCTCGGCGTCAGCGCCGCGGCCCTCCTTCTCGGGGGCATTTTGGCATGGTTGATCGTGCGCGGCATTGTGGTGCCACTGAACGCCATGACGGGTGCCATGACCGGCCTCGCGGCCGGTGACGGCACCGTAGAGATTCCGGAAATGCGCAGCAAAAGCGAACTGGGCGCCATGGCGCGGGCGGTCGACGTGTTCAAGCAGAATGCCGATAAGATCGCCGCCATGCTGACCGCCGAGGCCACGACGCGCGAGATCGGAGAGGTCATTTCCGGGGCTGCGGCCGGCGATCTCACGATCCGGGTGCCGCTGGAGAACAAGGTCGGTTTCCTCAAGGACATCGGCCAACAAGTCAATCGCCTGCTCGATACCACCAACATGGCCTTCAAGGAATTCGGCGAGAAGACGCGCCATACCGCGATTTCGGTCGGTGAGGCGAGCACGGCGGTCGGACAGGTCTCCGATGGTGCACGGGCGCAGAGCGGCGCGTTGACCCAAGTCGCAACCGCGCTGCGGGAATCGACCGAGGCGCTTAAGAGCGTCTCCGACAACACCAAGGCCGCGAGCGAAAAGGCGAGTACGGCGTCCCAGCTTGTCCAGAGTGGTCTGGTGTCGGTCGACCGGCTCGCCGGCATTGTCGACGCGATCGCTCAAAACAGCCGCAAGGTGAACCAGATCACCCAGGTGATCGCGCAGATTGCCAATCGCACCCACATTCTCTCGCTCAACGCCGCGATCGAGGCCGCACGCGCGGGCGAGCACGGCAAGGGCTTCGTGGTGGTGGCCCAGGAAGTCGGCAAGCTCGCCGAAAGCGCCGGCCAGAATGCCAAGCAGATCACCGACATCGTCGAACAGGCGACCATCGACGCCAATGAGGGCAAGTCCGCCACCGACGTGGTCCGCAGCGCCATGCATGGCATTGCCGCGGAGACCAATCAGACCACGCAGATGATCCATTCCTCGGCCGCCGCCGTCGAGGAACAGCAGGCGACCATCACCCAGATCGACGGCAGCGTCTCGCAGCTGCGCTCCATCGCGACGTCGAATTCCGCCGCAGCCGAGGAAATCACCGCCACCATGGTTCAACTGTCACAGCTCGCCGACGACACCAGGGCGCGACTAGCCCAATTCAAGACCGCGTGAGCTGTCAGTACAGGATGGATGGCGGCATGAACCTCGTCGAACTCCAGGCTGGCTCGATGGCCTCGCGCCTCGCGGAAGTCGTGAACCGGCGCGTCGGCCTCAGATCGGCCGATGCGCTCCGCAAGGTCGCCTCCAGCCTCGCCTGCGTCGAGCACGCCTGCCGACTAGCCTATGTCGAGCGTATGATCGCCTCCTCCCCGCGCGATCGCGACTGGGTCGATTTCGTTGAACGACTGCTGGTCCACGAAACCTATTTTTTCCGTCATGGCGCGCAGATCGATCTGCTGCGTCAAGACATCCTGCCTCGCCTCGATGCCGAGCGGCGCCAGGCCGGGCGACCCGCGCTGGTGGTCTGGATCGCCGGTTGTTCGACCGGCGAGGAGGCCTGGACGATGGCTTTTCTGGCGCGGCAGGCTGGCCACAGCGGGGCCGTCGGCGACGTCGTTCCGGTTTCGATCCTGGCCACCGATCTGAGCGAGAAATCGCTCGCCACCGCGAGGCAGGGCAGCTACGACCGTATGCATGGACTGGACAGCTTTCGGGCCATTCCGCCGTGGGCAACGACTTATTTCGGAGGCGGTCCTGATCCAAAGGCCTGGGTTGTCCCACCGAGCCTGCGCGGCAGCGTCCGCTTCCAGTGCCACAATGTGCTCGATGCCGCCCCGGTCGTCGACGCCGACCTCGTCATCTGTCGAAACCTGCTGATCTATTTCGACCAGGCCGCCAACACGCAAGCCCAGAAGAATCTGGTGTCGGCACTGCGACCCGGCGGCGTCCTGGTGCTGGGCCCGGCCGACCTGCCGCGGGCCGGCGGGCTTGAGCCGATAGGGACCCATTCGGCCACCGTTTATCTCAAAGCAGCGAGGGGCATGTGAGCTCCGTCATGGTCGCTTCCGCATCGGCCTTCCTGCGCATCGGACTGATTCAGCAGTTGCGGCGACGGCGTAGCCGCATGGTCGCCCTGGAAGCCGCAACGGTCGCGGAAGCGATGCGAATTCTAGCTGGCGGCGGCATCGACATGGCCATCGTCGATGACGCTCTGACCGTGCCTCCGGCCGGCGATCGCCTGGTCGCCATGATCGAACGGCAACCAGGACGCACCCTCGTCATCGCGACGCATCAGCAGCGCGAGGTGCCGCCAACGTGGGCCGACAGGGTGCGCGTGATACAAGGCGTCATCGATGGGGTTCTCGACATGGGCGCCATCGCCCGCGCCTTGCCCGCAGCACTCGACGAAGTCGCCGTCGATCAGGACCTGCGGCGCGCCGGCCCGCGCAACGCGCCGATCGTGGTCGATCAAGCCGGCCGCCCGTTGCGCGGGCGGCCCGACATCATCCTCGTGGCGGCGTCGACCGGCGGTCCGAGCGCGCTCACCGCCCTGCTGCGGCATCTCGGTCCGTTGCGGCTGCCCCTGGTGATCGCGCAGCATATGCCAGCCGATCAGACCGCAGGTTTCGCGCAGTACCTTGCCGCCGAATCCGGATTGCAGGTGATCGAACGCGGGGATGGACCACTGCCGCCGAGCGCGCAGGTGACCGTGCTGCATGGCGGATCGGACTATCGCCTGACATGCGGGCGAGCCGGGCAATTGCGACTGGTCGCGACCGCGGTCGCGGGCAATGTCTTCCACCCCAGCGCCGACCTGTTGTTCGGCTCGGCCGCCGAGGCAGGCGTGAGCGCGATCGCCGTGGTCCTGAGCGGCATGGGAGAGGACGGCGCCCGCGGCGCAGCCGCGATCGCCGCGCAGGGCGGCCGGGTGCTCGTTCAGGATTACCTGAGTTGTATTGTCGCCGGGATGCCGCAGGCCACGCGCGCCGCCTGTCCGTCGGCCGCGGTTGCTGACGTGGCCGAGATCGCCGAGCGCCTGGCTCGATGGTCGCGGGCGCTGATACCCCGCGCCGCGGCCATGGTCGGGGGCTGAATGGTGTCGCTCCTGCTCGTCACCGAGGATCATGGTTTCGGTGTTGCCGCCGAGGCCTTGTCGAGCCCGGACCTGGCCGTGTCGCGTTCGCATGCGGAGGAGGCGGTCGCGCTGGCGCAGCGCGAACTTCCCGACATTGTTGCGATCGACACGGATTCGATCGCCGAAGCCGGGCCGCTGATGACCACGCTCTCGCTGGCGACACGGTCGATCGTGGTCGCCATTGGCCGCCAGGCATGGCCGGGATCGGAGGCAGCCGATGGCTGGCGGCGAGCCGGCGCCGATGCCGTCTTGCCCAAGCCTTCGGGGGCGGCCTCGCCGAGCCTGGCGGGTACCGACCGCGATGCCTATGCGCAATGGTTCACGGATCTCCTTCGCAGTCGAAGGGAGGCCCTCCGGTGAACAAAGGCGCCGCCGCCGATTTGCTGTCGCAATTCGTCATCGAGATCGACCAACATCTCGACGCGATCGAGCCCGTACTCGGCACGGCCGAAACCGACACCTTGAAACGCGCAGACATCGATCTCTTGTTCCGCGAATTCCACTCCATCAAGGGGCTGACGCGCGTGGTCGCGGCGACCGGCATGGAGGAATTGGCGCATGAAGCCGAGACCCTGCTGGCGCCGGTGCGATCGGGCAATCGGTTGTTCGACGCGGCCATTCAGGAGCCGTTGCTCGCGGCGGCCGACGCCTTGAGGGATGCACTCGCCGAGCCGCTCGATTGGCAGCCCCCGCAAGGGATCATAGATGCCATGCGCGCCGCGATCGCTGCGGCCGTGGCTGGCGGCGGCTCCGGCGAGAGCGCTTCCGGCGCGGAGGGCGGCGAACCCTGGCGCCTGCTCGGCGACGAACTCGACCTGCTGCGGGCTTTCGCTGAACTGCTGGATGAAAATCTTCCTGACGCCGCGCAGGCGATCCTCGACCGGGATGAAGCCGCGCTCGGCGAGGCCGTCGAGGCCGTCGCTTTCGCCTGCACGCGCATGGCTTACGATGGCCTTTGTAGCGCCGCGCAATCGGTGGTCGTTCATACCGGTTCGGCACGGGTAGGTGCCTTCGCAAAACTGATGCAAATGGCGTCGCGCTTCGGCGCCTTGATCGGGGCGGATTGCGGCGTGGCGGAGGCATTGGTCCTGCTTCGCGATCTGCTGCAAACCACGCTGATGTCATGTCTAGACGAAGCCCTGGCGGCGCGACCCCAGGCGCGAAGGGCACTGATACGGCGTTGCATCTGGCTGTGCGACGTCCAGAACACAAATTCGCAAGCCCGCAGGCTGCTGGAGGATATCGTCGATAAGCTGCCGATCACGGTCGCCGCCACGCAGGACCCTGATGCCTTGATGGTCGAGGGGCTCACCGTTCTCAAGTCCGGTTTCGGGAGTGAGCGCGACACCGATATGTCGGTCGCCGAGTTTTGCAATGCAGTGGGTGCCCCCTACCGTGCCAGCGAGGAGATCGAGGCGCATTTGAGAAGGCTCGGCCTCGACACCAAGCTGTTCTCGCCGGGGCCACCGCGCCGGCTCGAACGGTTGGGGACACTGCTCGACGGTTCGGGCGCGACCTTGAAAGAAGTCCTGATTGCGGCTGTGACGCCGGACACCATCGCAAGCCTGGCGCCGCTCGACCCGGTGCTCGGCCAGAGCACCATCCGCGGCAGACCGCCGGGGATGGCCGTCTTGCTGCTGGACGCCGATACGCCGGCGACGGCCGTGCAGGACATTCGGTCCGGCGTCGGCGAGGCCCGGCGGCTCGATCCGGGTCATGTCGCTAGTGAATTCTCGCTGTCGGCCGGATCGGCCGGCAACGGCGCGGAGCTCGCAGGGGAGGCGCAGGTGCGGGTCCCGGTCGCGGTGCTCGACAAACTGTTCGGCCGCGTCGGCGAATTTTTCTCGATCGGCAGCCGGCTCAACATGCTCGCCACCGAATCCGACGTGCCGGACGCGTTGCGGCGGCTTTCGGATTTTGCCGCCACCCGCGCTCCCCGGCTGCAAGCGGACATCGAAACGGTAGCGAGCCAGTATCGTGACTTCACGACGGTCGAAGCCGAGGTCGGACGCATGCTCAGCCTCATCCATGAGAGCACGCTCGGCTTGCGCGTCATCCCGCTGGAGATGCTGCTGGGACGATTTCCCCACATGGTGCGCGACACGGCGCGGACATTTGGCAAACAGGTCCGATTCCAGGCGGAGACCGGCGGCATCCGCATCGACAAGGGGATGTCGGACATGCTGGTCGATCCGCTGACCCACATGCTGCGCAATGCGATCGACCACGGCGTCGAGCCGGAGGCGGAGCGTCTCGCCCAGGGCAAGCCGCGAACCGCTATCTTGCGGCTGATCGCCCAGCAGCAGGGCAACCGCATTGTCATGGAACTCAGTGACGATGGTCGTGGCATTGACATCGAACGTGTCAAAGCTCGAGTTCTGGCGTCGCGGCTCGCGTCCGAGGACGAGATCCGCCACATGAGCGACGAGCAGCTGACGCGGTTCATCTTCACACCGGGTTTTTCGACCAAGCAGGAGATCACCGACCTGTCCGGACGCGGGGTCGGCATGGACGTCGTGCTCGTCCATGTCACCAAGCTCGGCGGCAAGATCGACATCACCACGCAGGCCGGTCGCGGAACGACCTTCCGGCTGGACCTGCCGCTTTCGGCGGCGATCCAGCCGATGCTTCTCGCCGACACCGGCGTTCAAGCCATCGGCTTTCCCGAAGCCATGGTCAGCGAGGCGCTGATGTTCCCTTCGGCCGCCGTGCAGTACGTCAATGGTCAGCGCGCCATTCTTTTACGTGATCGCTTTCTGCCGGTATTCAGCCTTACCGAGCTGCTCCAGCTCCCGGCCCCTGCCTCCGGCTCGAACAGCCCCTATCTGGCGATCGTGTTATGCCAATGGGCCGGTCAGCGCATGGGCATCCAGGTCCGGCGGATCCTGAGGCGTGGCGAAATGCTGATCCGCGAGGCGCATCCGCGCGTCGCGGCACTTCCCGGGATCGGCGGCATCACCAGCATGGGCGCCGACCGCATCGTCCTTGTCGTCGATCCCGAGGGCATGTTCGATCTCGCCCGCAAGGCCTCGGTGTCGGGACTGCAGGTGCCGCGCGAACGGCTGGCGCTGGACCTGGAGTGTCCGGCGTGAGCGAGTTCCTCGAAGTTCGCTGTGGCTTGCACCGCTTTCTCGTCCTCAGCGCCGACATCGATTCCATCGAGGTCCTGAAGGGTGTTCCCGAGCCGTTCGGCGGCAAACGTGTGCCGCGCCAATCGCTGTTGCTGGACGGCCGCGTGCTCGCTGGAAATGAGACAGGCCGGGACTGGGAATACGGGGTCGCGCTGCGCGCCGCCAAACGCACACCCCTTCAGACCCGCGTCGCGGTCGATCAGGTCGGCGCGCTGATTCATTGCGACCCTGGCGCGATCGAGCCTTTGCCGCGCGCGGTAATGCACCTGCGCGTGTGCTTCTCTGGCGTTTGGCGCGAGCCGGCCTCGCAGCAATATCTGTTCTGTGTTCGGCCGCGCCATGAACTTGCGCTCGAAAGCATGTTTTGGCGGCGCCGGATCCGACGCGCGGCGATGACGAACAGTTCGGCAATTGGCGATAAGGAGGCATCAACATGACCATGCGAGCGAATCCGGTGACGTACGCTGCAGCACGCAAGCGTGTTCTCGTCGTCGATGACAGCTTCATCATGCGCAGCCTGGTGAAGGAGATTGTGGAAAGCGATCCGGATCTCGAGGTGGTGGGTACGGCTGAAAACGGCCTTGTTGCGCTGAAAAAGGTCCGCCAGCTCAAGCCGGACGCGGTTCTGCTCGACCTGCAGATGCCGGTGATGTCCGGACTGGAGACGCTGCGGCGCCTGGGCCTGCGCTCGCCCTGCAAGGTCATCATCCTGTCGACGCTGATCGAAAACGTCGATTCCGGCGAGCGGGTCGAAGCCCTCCGCCTGGGCGCGGTTGCGACGATCGCGAAGCCGTCAGGAGCTCTCAGCCTCGACCTCAAGCAGAGGCGGGCCTCCCAGATCGTCGAGGTCTTGCGCAAGGCCCTGGACCTGCCGATCGTCGCCGATGCGATGCTGATCGAAGGCAGACTTCAACCGGAGCACGCGCCTGCGCCGGCGCTGTTTTCGGCCGGAGCGATCGGTGACCAGCTGATCGAGGGGATCGAGACCGGCGTGCTGGTGTTCGACGCCGAGGGATTGCTGCTGCGGGCCAACCCCGCGGCGCGCCGCATTCTAATCGGCTTCGATCTCATCCCCAACCACAGCACGGTCGCCAGCGTCTGCGGCGAATTCAACCACGCGCTCGGCCAGGAACTCTGGGACGCGATTGGCGGAAACCGGGCCTTTGCCGCGGCCGACCTCGATATAGCGAAACCGGATGGCGACTGGGTTCCGGTTCGGCGTACGATCCGGCCGATCGAGGTTCCCGGCGAGCCGCGTGGGGCACTTGTCCTGCTCGAGGACATTGCCGAGAAGCAGCGAATGCGATCGCTGCTGGAAAAGACCATGCCCGCGGACGTCGCCACGGCCATGATCGACAGCGAGCCGGCGCTGGGCGGCACGATGCGCGAGGTGACGGTGATGTTCGCCGACATCCGCGGCTTCACCACGCTCGCCGAGGCGCTCGGCGCCAGCAAGGTGGTCGACCTGCTGAACCGGTACTTCTCCTATATGGCCGACGTGATCGGCGCCCAGGGCGGCATCATCGACAAGTTCATCGGCGATGCCATCATGGCGCTGTTTGGCGTTCCGACATCCTATGGCGACGACGCCGATCGCGCCGTGGCGGCTGCCCAGCACATGCAACGCGCGTTGACGCTGATGAACGAAAACCACAAGGGGCCGTCGCTCAGGATCGGCGTCGGGCTCGGCTCCGGCCCGACCATCGCGGGGCAGATCGGTGCGCCGGACCGAATGAACTATACCGTGATCGGCGACCCGGCTAACCTCGCCTCCCGCATCGAGAGTCTCACCAAGGCCTACGGGGCCCACATTCTCATCTGCGAGGAGACGTTCAGACGACTGACCCGTCCGGTTGCGGCGCGAAAGGTGGATGTCGTTGCGATTGAGGGCCGGGAGGCTCCGACGGTGCTCTACGAAGTCCTGGTCGAAGATCCCGGCGCCGCGGCGGCCGAATGGCTGGGTGAATTCGATGCCGGCGTCAACGCTTATCTGGCCGGCGATTTCCTCGCCGCCCAGGCCCCCCTCGAGCGTGCCCATAAGATCAATCCCAATGACATGATGGCGGAGGTGCTCGGGCAGCGCTGCCGGCGGGTCGGCCAGCGCGGCGCGGGCGCGTGGAGCGGCGCATGGAAACTGCCACAGACCTAGGACGGCAAGATGGAGCGGCTGGATTTCCTGTGCACCATCGCCGGCACCCGACGGGTCGCGATCCCGCTCAACCTCGTGCTGTCGGTGGAAGAGGTGCGTCCGTTGACGCCGCTGCCCTTCAGTCCCGACCAGGTGGAAGGGCTTGTGATGGCCATTGGCAGGGTGATCCCGCAGATGTGCCTTGCGGCCGTGCTGGGCGAGGAGCCGCGCGAAGGCGGGGTGCTGGTGGTGGTCGCGGCAAGCGATGACATCCGGGCGCTGCGCGTCGATCAGGTCGCCGGCATGGTCCAGATCGAAATCGAGGCAGCAACGACGATCGATGAGGCCGATCGGACCGCACTGCCGCTGCTCACCGCCCGGTTCGAGGCGCTCGGCGCCGAATGGTTCGTGCTCGACTATTCCGGTCTTACCCGTGAGCGCCAGATGCAGGCGGGAGAAGGCACGGATGGCGCGGCCCTGGTGGGGAACGTAAGCGAGGTCGTCGACGCCGCCGCGGCGCCAGCCGATGGCGTCGATCAGCACCTGCCGCTTCTGCTGGTCGAGATCGCTGGCGAGAGCTATGCGGTGCCGACCTCGGACATCGTCGAGCTCGTCATCCCGGGCATCGTGCGCTCGATGCCGGCCGCGCCGGCCTGGGTTGCCGGAATGATCGACCGCCGCGGCGCGCCGCTCCTGCTGCTCTCGACGGCGACGCTGCTTGGACGTCCATCGACCGCCGAATCCACCATCACCCTGGTGGTGAACATCCCCGGCGCCGGCGAAGTCGGCATCACGGTCGATCGCGCCGTCGGCATCGAGCGCGTGCATCCTTCGGCCATCCACGTCGTGCCGCGCGACATGGCGGGCGTGGCCAATTATTTCGTCATCGAGACCGAGCACATCGTCGGCATCATCGATCTGGTTGCCCTGACCGCGCAGGTCGGCGACGCCGTCGCCGACCTGGTGCCGCGCGAGCCGAGTTCGCCGGCAACCACGGAAATCGTGATGGCATCCGCCAAGGCTT
>NZ_JBEKXH010000075.1:0-19478 GCF_049512235.1 Bradyrhizobium sp. | reverse complement strand
GCGTCAGGCTTGCGTCCCGGAGCGGCCTCGGCTTTTTGCGCCAAACGCTCGATCTCATCCATGCGTTGTGAAAGTATGTGTCCGAGCGCCACGCCTTCACGCTGGCGCATCCCAACCAGGCTGGCGAGCGCCTGTTCAAACGACGCCGCCGCGGCCGCCTTCGCAGCCAGATCTTCCGCTTCGTCGCTTTCCGGCTCAACGAGTTCAACGACGCCCTTGATTGCCAATAGCCCATCGATGCTCGGCGCCACCGCATCGATCTTGCCGGCGAGTACTCCGGCAACTCTGACGATCGACGCCAGCACCTCCTCGTTGATACGGACCGATGAGACCGCATTGCTGCGCTTGACGCTCAGATTGGCGTACACGGTGCCCCGCGACAGCACCTCGCCGGCGCGCTTCTTGGCCGACGCCTCGATGTCGTCCCAGCCAGGCGGCAACCGCATCCGCAGGTCAAAGCCCTTGGCATTGACCGATTTCAATTCCCATTCGAATGCATAGGGTCCGCTGGCGCCGTGACTTCGGGCAAAACCAGTCATGCTCGACAACGCCATCAAGTGCAATTCCCCCGGCAGTTAAGGATGCGAGATTCGCTAGCAGGAACTGCGCGACCTTAGAGCGTTTTCGGGCAAAGTGGAATCGCTTCTGGGCGGTGCCGCGCTAACGCTGAACCACCGGAGGAGGAGCCGCCGACTGCGCCGCGCCTTGCCGGGCTGCCGGGGCAGCACGAACGGGCTTTTTCGCAGGCGCGGGCTTGGTGGTGGTGGCCGTCGGGCTGGCATCGGCCGGCGCGCTCGCCGCGGCCGGCGGCGGGGGATCGTCAGCCGGTTCGACCGTGTCGTTCTGAATCTGCTTTTCCATCGTTCGCAGTTTGGCGACGTTCTTCTGATGCTGCTCGTAAGTGTCGCTGAAAGCGTGGCCACCGGAACCGTCCGCGACGAAGAACAGATCGCGGGTACGCGCCGGATTGGCGGCGGCTTCCAGCGAGGCCCGCCCGGGATTGGCGATCGGCCCGGGTGGAAGGCCTTCGACCACATAGGTATTGTAAGGCGACGGCTGCTGGATTTCGCTGCGCTTGATCGGCCGCCCCAGCGTCCCCTTGCCGCCGACCAGCCCATAGATGATGGTGGGATCGGACTGCAGCTTTATTTTCTGTCGCAACCGGTTGACGAACACCGCGGCGACGCGGCTGCGCTCGTCGGCCTTGCCGGTTTCCTTCTCGACAATCGAGGCCAGCGTGACCAACTGCTCGGGTGTCTTGATCGGAAGATCCGGACTGCGGCGTTCCCAGATCTCGGCAAGCACGCGCTTTTGCGCCTGCTGCATGCGCGCAATCACCTGCTCGCGGGTGGTGCCGCGCGGGAATTTGTAGGTTTCGGGCAGCAACGTGCCCTCGCGCGGCATTTCGTGCACCTCGCCCGCAAAGATATCATTGTCCGAGAGCCGGCCCATGATCTGTTCGGACGTCAGTCCTTCGGGAATTGTGACGGCGTGCTGAACCACCTTGCCCTCGACCATGGTGCCGATGACGTCGCGCAGGCTGACGTTCTTCTGAAACAGATATTCGCCGGGCTTCAGATCCGAGCGCGCCTTCAGCGCAAACACACTGCCGATGAACGCCCAGCGATTATCGTCGATGACGCCTTCACGCTGCAGGATATCGGCGATATCCGTCATTCCGGCGCGCGCGGGAATGTTGACGATCTTGTCTTCCTGCAAAGGGCCGGGGGCTTCGATCTTCTGCTTTCCGTAGATATAGGCGCCGCCGGCACCGAGCATCAGGACCAGCACGATGGTGATGACGGCATTGCCAAACACAATGAAGGGATTGCGGGCGCGCTCGGACCGCCTCGGCGGAGGCGGGACCTGCTCGGGCTCCAGCGCTGCGCGCGGACTCCGCGGCGAAATGGGCGGCCTTTCACTCATCTATGCAACCTGAGTCCTGTCGGTTTAATCACGGCTTCGCGAAATTACCGCGAGCCGCCGTTAGTCTACGCCCGCATCTAGGATTCATCACCGAATACGGCGAAACGGTGGACACTTCTTGCCGACCGCGTCAGTTGGCCACGCGCTGCAGGATCACGGAGGCGTTGGTGCCTCCGAAACCGAACGAATTCGTGAGCACGATATTGATCTCGCGCTTGCGCGGCGCTTGCGGCACCAGATCGATTGCGGTCTCCACCGATGGATTCTCGAGGTTAATTGTCGGCGGGGCGACGTTATCACGAATCGCGAGAATGCTGAAAATCATCTCGATCGCTCCCGCGGCGCCAAGCAGATGCCCGGTCGACGATTTGGTTGACGACATCGACACTCTGGAGGCTGCATTGCCCAACAGCCGTTCCACCGCACCGAGTTCGATTTCGTCGCCGATCTGAGTGGAGGTTCCGTGGGCATTGATATAGTCGATATCGGAAGCCGTTATCGCCGCGCGCTTCATCGCCGCGCTCATGCTGCGGAAGGCACCGTCGCCATCCGGCGCCGGAGACGTGATATGATAGGCGTCGCCGGACAATCCGTATCCGATTACTTCCGCGTAGATTCTCGCGCCGCGCATCTTGGCGTGCTGGTATTCCTCAAGCACCACCACGCCTGCGCCCTCCCCCATGACGAAACCGTCGCGATCCCGGTCATAGGGACGCGAGGCTTTTTCCGGAGTATCGTTGAAGCCGGTCGACAGCGCCCGCGATGCACAAAATCCGGCCATCGCCAGCCGGCAAATCGGCGATTCCGTTCCACCAGCCACCATTACGTCGGCGTCGCCCAGCGCAATCAGCCGGCTGGCATCGCCGATCGCATGCGCGCCGGTCGAACACGCAGTCACCACCGCATGGTTGGGACCCTTGAGGCCGTGCTCGATCGAGACGTAACCCGAAGCCAGATTGATCAGACGCCCGGGAATGAAGAATGGCGATACCTTGCGCGGGCCGCGCTCCTTGAGCAGCAGCGCGGTATCGGCGATGCCGGACAGGCCACCGATACCCGAGCCGATCATCGTGCCGGTGGCGCAACGATCCTCCTCGGTGGAAGGATGCCAGCCGGCGTCATCCAACGCCTGGCGCGCCGCGCACATGGCAAAAATGATGAAATCATCGACCTTGCGCTGATCCTTCGGCTCCATCCACTGGTCGGGATTGAACGAACCGCCGGTGCCGTTGCCCCGCGGGATCACGCAGGCAATCCGGCTGGTCAGATCGGAGACGTCGAACGTCTCGATCTTCCTGGCACCGCTCTCGCTGTTGAGAATGCGCGACCATGTCGTTTCGACGCCGCAGCCGAGTGGCGACACCATGCCAAGGCCCGTGACGACCACCCGCCTCATATCCAGCACTCCAGCCCACGATTCGCGGCACCAACAACAAGCCGGTGAACCGTTCGACACGAGCCGTCCGGCATCGTCAGCACCGCCCGCGGGCGTTCAGCTCTTAGCGTTCTTTTCAAGGAATTTTGTGGCGTCGCCCACGGTCAAAATGGTTTCCGCGGCATCGTCGGGAATCTCGCAACCGAATTCTTCTTCAAACGCCATGACGAGCTCGACGGTGTCGAGGCTGTCAGCGCCGAGGTCATCAATGAAGCTCGCGTTGTCGACCACTTTCTCGGGTTCTACACCTAGGTGTTCGACCACGATCTTCTTAACCCGCTCGCCAATCTCACTCATCGTTCAACCTCGTGCCTGTTCCCATTAGTCCCGACCCCAAGACGATACGAGCCGTCCTGGTCGTTAAACTTTCCTTCGCAATCGCGCATCGTCTTGATTTGGCCCCGTCCTAGCCGACAAAGGCCCGGCGAACGACGGCCGGCTCAGTACCGCCAATATACAGGGATTTAAATCCCTGCAATGGCGTTCTTTGCCCATCCGTTCGTGGTTCGGTTATCATACTTCACAAGCCTTGACTACAAGCCTCGATCGGCAATCGGATCCGGTCTTCCCGGCCGCCCCGGGGCCCACTAACCGGCTCAAATCATGGCCATTCCGCCATTGACGTGAATCGTCTGCCCGGTGACGTAAGCGGCTTCGTTCGAACTGAGATAGACCGCCGCCGCAGCGATTTCCTCAGCTGTTCCGAGCCGCGCCGCAGGAACCTTCGAAAGGATGGCTTCGCGCTGTTTCTCGGTAAGTACATCCGTCATCGCCGTCTTGATGAATCCGGGTGCGATGCAATTGGCGGTGACATTCCGCCTGGCGTATTCCGCCCCCAGGGTCTTGATCATGCCGATCAGTCCCGCCTTCGAGGCGGTATAGTTGCCCTGGCCCGGATTGCCAGTGACACCAACGACCGAGGTGATGGCAATGATACGGCCGAAACGCTTGCGCATCATCAGTTTGGTCGCTGCCCGGGCGAGCCGGAACGTCGCGGTCAAGTTGACCTTGATGACCTCGTCCCAGTCCTCATCGCGCAATTGCACGAACAGGTTGTCCCGGGTAATGCCGGCATTGGCGACGAGAATATCGACCTGGCCCATGGCTCGTTCTGCCGACGGTACCAATGCCTCGACCTCGGCAGCGTCGGAGAGATTGCAGGGCAGCACGTGGACCCTCTCGCCCAGCCTGCCGGCAAGGCCATCCAGCACCTCGCGCCGGGTCCCGGAAATGGCCACCGTGGCGCCTTGCGCATGCAACGCCTGCGCAATGGCGGCACCTATGCCGCCGGTCGCGCCGGTGACAAGTGCCATTCTGCCGGTCAGATCGAACATGATCATCTCCCCCTCGCTCAGGCCGTTTGCGCGGCCGCGAGCGCGTCTCTCGCCGAGACAATATCATTCGGGCCGGCAACCGAAATACCGACGGCGCCGTCGGAGATGCGCTTGACGAGTCCGCTCAGTACCTTGCCCGCGCCAATCTCGAAAAACCGTGTGACCCCCTGGCCCGCCATGTAAGCCACCGATTCGCGCCAGCGCACGGTACCGGTGACCTGCTCGATCAGGCGGCGACGGATCTCGTCCGGATCGGTTATCGGCGCAGCCAGCACGTTCGAAACCAGCGGCGAAACCGGACGCCTGATGGTGACGCCGGCCAGCGCGGTTGTCATCACGTCGGCAGCGGGTTGCATCAGGCGGCAATGAAAGGGCGCCGAGACCGGCAGCAGCATGGCGCGCTTGGCGCCTTTGGTCTTGGCGATTTCAAGCGCGCGCTCGACGGCGGCCTTGTCGCCGGAGACCACCACCTGCCCGCCGCCATTATCGTTGGCGGTCTGACAGACCTGGCCCTGCGCGGCCTCGCCAGCGACCGCGACCGCGGTCTCATAGTCAAGGCCAATCAGGGCGGCCATGGCGCCGGCACCGACCGGCACCGCCTTCTGCATGGCAAGGCCACGGGTGCGGAGCAGGCGCGCAGTGTCGCTGATGCTGAGGCTGCCGGCGGCAGCAAGCGCCGAATATTCGCCGAGTGAGTGCCCGGCCACGAAGGCGGCGTCCCGCCCGACTGAGAAACCGGCCTCGGTCTCCAGCACGCGCAAGGTCGCGAGCGAGACCGCCATCAATGCCGGTTGGGCATTTTCGGTGAGCTGCAGGGTCTCCGCCGGGCCGTCCCAGACGATGGCCGTCAGCTTTTCGCCAAGCGCCGCATCGACCTCGTCGAACACGGCGCGGGCGGCCGGGAAAGCCTCCGCCAGCGCCTTGCCCATGCCGACCGCCTGGGAACCCTGCCCTGGAAAGGTAAATGCTGCGGTCATAGGCGCCCCTGAACGTCGCAATAAATCCCCCAAAGCTGGCCCGTAAGACACCGATGACGGCCGTGCTGTCAAGCGCCAGCCGGTCTGAAACAGGTTCGTCCCGGCCTCGTTCTGCAAGCTGGCCGAGCTCGATCGACCCGCTCGAATACGGAGAAAAGGGTCCAAAAAGTCCACTGCCGGCACGCGAAGTTAACGCTGATGGAAATCGGGAGCCGATTTTAAGGCGCGATAAATCCCTGCGGACCAACGTGAACGAAATGGCGGCCGAACTCAAAAAAATTATGTCGAAAGGTTCAGATCAGGACGAGCAGCCGAAGCGTTCGGGCCAGCGTTTGCAGGCCTGCGTCGCTTGGCTCGTCGCAGGACCCGCTGCGCCTCCCCCCGACGTTCAGCGCGAACTGCTTATTCAAAGCCTGACCAAGACAAAGACGCTGGTCGCGTCGGTCGTGGTCGTTTCGCTGACGGCGTCGATCGTCGTGGCCATGACCGCAGCACCATGGGCTTATGCATGGGTCCTGGCGGTGATATTCACCGGCGGCATCAGGATCTGGTTGATGAATGCCTTGCTAAAGGCCTATGCCGCGGGAGCCGACGGAAAAATCACCGCTCCAATTCTTGCGGGACTGGCCTATTTTGGCGTTACCTCCGCCGGCTGCTATCAATGTGTCGCATCCGGTCAATGGGATCTGGTTTCAATAGCGGGTTTCGGCCTTGCCAGCTTGATCGGGGCAGTCTCATCGCACCATGCGGGCACTCCGCGTTTGGCCTTGCTTTTGGTATGCTTGTTGGCCGCACCTTTTTCGCTCGGGTGCCTGATATCGCCAGTGCCCCATCTGTTCATTCTCGGCATCCAGCTTCCAGTATTTGCCGCCGCCGTCATTTTTGGGATGTTTCAGAGTTACGTGGTCTTGATCAACCTGCACCAGTCCGAGCGTGAAAACCGCCGGCTGGCCCAGCGCGATGTGCTCACCGGCCTGCCGAACCGGGCCCTGAATCTGAAACATTTCGACCAGCTCCTCGCCGGCCTGCGTTCTGACCATGGCATGCTGCGCCAGGAATTTATGGTGTTCTGCCTCGATCTCGATGGCTTTAAGGACATCAATGACAGCTTCGGTCACGCCGCAGGGGACGCTGTTCTTGTTGCCGTGGCGCAACGCCTGCGCGACAGCGTTCGTGCCGTCGATTTCGTATCCCGCATTGGGGGCGATGAATTCGTCATCCTGCTGCCTGCCATCACCCCCGAAGCGGCCGCCGACATTGCCGCCCGCATCATTGCCTGCGTCTCGTCACCCTTTGACATTGGTCTTCCGGCGCCGGTACGTGTCGGGGTAAGCATCGGAAGCGCTTGCGCGCCTGGGGATGGCGAAACCACCGATGAACTGCTGCGGTCGGCCGACCGTGCGCTCTACGAAGCCAAAAGGCTCGGCAAGGGCATTTTTGTTGCCCATGACGCCCTCAAGGTCGCGCTCGCTCCCATGGCCGACGCCGAGATGGCCGGCTTGGAACGACGGGAAAAGGGAACCCATCCCTTGTCTCCCTTGTCTCCCTTGCCATTTCCATCAAAATCCGTATAACCCGCGCCATCCGTGGATCCCGGCCGGGAGCTGAACGGACGGTCTCAGCAAATCTCCTTTTCAGGTGATGTTGATGTGACAGGGCCAGTTGGCCCGTCGTCCCGTGCTGCCGCCTTCTGAGCATGTCGAGTCCTTTCCGAAGGGTTCGAAGGGCTTGCCGCCGGGAACTGCGCCAACACTGGAAAGGACACCCATGCCCTTTTATGAGCATGTTTTTCTCGCGCGTCAGGATGCGAGCACCCAGCAGGTCGAAGAACTGACCACCCAAATGACCGGCATCGTCGAGCAACTCGGCGGCAAGGTCGTAAAGATGGAAAACTGGGGCGTACGTTCGCTGACCTACCGGATGAACAAGAATCGCAAGGCCCATTTCGTGCTGCTCAACATCGATGGTCCTTCGGCGGCGGTCGCCGAGATCGAGCGCCAGGAGCGGATCAGCGAGGACGTGATTCGCTATCTCACGGTTCGCGTCGAGGAGCATGAGGAAGGCCCCTCGGCGATGATGCGCAAGGCCGATCGCGACCGCGACCGCGATGATCGTGGTGGTGGATTCCGTGGCGACCGCGACGGCGGATTCCGTGGCGACCGCGATGGCGGCGGCTACCGCGGCGACCGCGACCGTGGTCCGCGCCGCCCGCGCGATGACGCCGATGTAGTCATTGAGGAGTAAGGATCATGGCTGAAGCAGGTGCACGCCGTCCGTTTTTCCGCCGTCGCAAGACCTGCCCGTTCACGGGTCCGAATGCGCCGAAGATCGACTACAAGGATTCCAAGCTGCTGATGCGTTACGTTTCCGAGCGTGGCAAGATCGTGCCGAGCCGCATCACCGCCGTCTCCGCCAAGAAGCAGCGTGAACTCGCGCGCGCCATCAAGCGCTCGCGTTTCCTAGGTCTGCTGCCCTACGTCATCCGCTAACAAGCACGCCCTCGGGCTTGACCCGAGGGCGGGTACCGGTTTCCCGGCTGGGATCATGCTCAAGTAAAAGACCTTCTTGATCTGCGGCGCCAGCCTGCGGATTTTATTATTCTTCATGAGGCTCCCGGGTCGTCCGGTTGCCGATGGTTGGGGTTGACGAAGAACCTCTAACCGCTCGAAGGGAGCGGGACAGCTGATGATCGCGATCGTTCTCATGGCTATAGCGGCCGGCAGCGCGTCGGCGCTGATGTTTGCGTCGATCATGTCCGGCGCGCTGATCTCGCTCTTGCTGTTCTACCTGGCGCCGCTGCCGCTGATGGTCGCGGCCCTTGGCTGGGGACCGCTCAGCGCCACCATCGGCGGCATCGCGGCGGCCAGCGGTCTGATACCGGTTTTCGGCCTTCCCTATGGCATCGCCTTTGCCGTGATGGTCGCACTTCCGGCCTGGTGGCTAGGACACCTCGCCCTTCTCGGGCGGCCAATGACCAATGGCGTCGCGCCAGGCGATGGCGCCGCACCGGTTGCGCCGGATCTGGAATGGTATCCGGTCGGCCGCATCCTGCTCTGGATATCAGGCTTTGCCGCACTGACCACGATGGCGACCCTGCTCACCCTTGGCACTGACGCCGAGACCATCACCGGCGCGCTGCGGCAGTTCTTCCTCCGAGTGATCGGACCGCACAGCGCAGCGCCTGCCGGCGACACCGGGCAATTGATCGATGCGCTGGTGACGATCGCGCCGGCCGGGGCCGTGATCTTCGCCACGGTGACGTTGACGCTCAATCTCTGGCTCGCTGCCAGGATCACGGCGACCTCCGGACGGCTGCATCGTCCCTGGCCCGACCTGAACAGCGCCAATCTGCCGCCGATGACGCTGGCGGCTTCATGTGTCGCCATCGCGCTCTGTTTTACCGGCGGACTGACCGCGATGCTGGCGCTGATCGTCACCGCGGCCCTGATGATGGCCTACGCGCTGATCGGCTTCGCGGTGCTGCATACGTTGACGCAGACATTGAAAAGCCGCGCGTTCTGGCTCGGCGCCACTTACGCGGTCATGGTGGTGTTCGTCTGGCCGGTTTTGGCGATGGTGTTTCTTGGACTCGCCGATGCTGTTTTCGGGATTCGCCTGCGCATTCTGCAAAAGAGGCCGCCACCTCTTCCCGCGTCCTGAACCCTGGTCTTCAACCCAACCCCCGGTTCCTCGTCACTTCAAAAGGAGAATAAACATGGAAGTCATTTTGCTGGAGCGCGTCGCCAAACTCGGCCAGATGGGCGAGGTCGTTCGCGTCAGGGACGGATTTGCCCGCAATTTTCTCTTGAAGCGCGGCAAGGCGCTGCGCGCCACCACGGACAATCGCGCCAAGTTCGACGGCATGAAGGCCGAGCTCGAGGTCCGCAACCTCAAGGCCAAGGGCGAGGCAACCAAGGTGGCGGAAAAGATCGACGGCCGCAACGTGGTGGTGCTGCGTCAGGCTTCCGAGACCGGTCAGCTGTTCGGATCGGTGACCGTTCGCGACATCATCGCGTCGTTCGAGAGCGACGGCGTCACCATCAGCCGCAGCCAGGTCATGCTGGACGCACCGATCAAGACCATCGGCAAGCACAAGATCGCCATTGCCGTGCACCCGGAAGTCGAAGTCGGCGTGAGCGTGACGGTCGCACGCAGTGCGGATGAGGCGGAACGTATCAATCGCGGCGAGGACATCTCCACCCGGCAGGAGGATCAGGACGCGGCCGCCGAAGCGCTGGCCGCCGCCGGCGAATTCTTCGATCCGGAAGCCCGCCGCGACGATTCGGAACCGCCGCAGGACGCGGCCTCGGATAACTGACGCCTGCACTTTCGCTCATGCCTGATCGAACCTGCCCGGGCCCGGTCCGATCAGGCCCGGGATTCTTAAAGGCTCGATCAAGCCGCCCCCGCGGGCGGCTAATCCGCGCTCATGAATCCCTATTGGGAGATCGGCGGTGCCGGCGGTCCCGCAGGGGCGATCGGTGGTGGGGGCGGCACCGACGCCGTCACGGTCGGGGGAGCAGGCTGTGCCACAGGTGCTGACGGCTCGGCGGCCGGCTCCGGCACCCCTTCGGAGAGCGCAGCTGAATTCGCTGGGGAAGCCGGCGGCGCCGGCGTAACCGGGGGAACCGGGTCGGGCCGCAGCGAGGGGGTCTCGCCGCTGGCTCCCTCTTTCGGGGGTTCGATCCCAGCAGACTCGGATTTCTTCTCGCCTGACGGCTTGGCGCCCTCTGATTTGCCGCTATCGACCTTGGCGGTGTCGCTCTTGGCTGCATCCTGCTTGACCGCCTCGTCATTCGGCGGCTCTTCCCCGCGCGGCTCGGCCTTGGGAGGCTCCTCGCCGCCGGTCTTGCCGCGCTTGCTCAGTCTCTGCTTGGCAGCCGATTTGCGGCCATCGGGGCCGCGGTCATTCGTGGTCAGAGCCGGAACCTGACCCTCGGCCGCTGGCTTTGTGGCGTCGGGCGACTCCCCCGTCCGCGCCAGACGCTTGGCATAGTGGCCACGTCGTCCGGCCTCGCCTTGCGGGGAAGATCCATCGGCTTCCGGTTTGGCCGCATCCTCCGCGTCGGGCCTGGCAGGCTCCTGCTGGGACCCAGCCGAACGCAGTCTGTGGCCGAACCGGTCGAGTTGCTCGGCCAGACCGCTGGGTTTGGCCTCCATTTTTTCATCCTTGGCCGACTTGGCCTGGGTCCCGGCGAAGCGGGTATCGGAGGCCCCATTGGATGTCAGGTAGGCGCTGAGCAGCGAGGCCATATCTGGGCTGGTGGTGTAATGCTGGCGCAGGAAGCCTTGGAGAGAACCGGGGGATACGGTCTTCAACAGACCCCGCGGCCCCTTGTGGCAGGCGGTACAGGCGCCCGCAAAAATCTGGCTCGGGCTCTTGCCGGCCTCGAGATTTTGCGCAAGTGCCGGGGCCGAGGCCGCCGCGAAACCGCCGATCAGAAGCGTTACCGTCGCCAAACTGAGCGCTCGGCTCAACATCCCAGAGTTCTCCAGTTAGGTCGGAAATCGCTCCCAGCACCCTGGTCAGACACTGGAGGCGGTCACCTTTTAGCCGATTATCCCGCGAATGGAAGCGCACTTATCACGCAACTGCGTGAATATGGCATTCCGGATTATCTGCTTTGTCTACAAGGTACTAGCGCACTGGAGCCATCACACTTATGATAAGTCGAGGCATCCGGGAAGGATCGGGAAGCAATATGACCCGCATGCGTCAAGTATGAGGCCACAGCAGTGTAGCGTTTTGCGGGACCGCTTGGTTCGGTGCTTTCGATGGACCATTTGTTGCGTTTTTTTCTTACCCAGTTCATTCGCCGCGGCGCAATGAACTTCACAACCGCTGGCGGAGGTAAATTCAGCTGCGGCGACGGAACCGGCGAGCCGGTGTCGGTACGCTTCCTGACCGCAGACGCCGAGCGCCGGGTCCTCATCAACCCGGAACTGGGGCTTGGCGAAGTCTACATGGAAGGTTCGTTCGTCGTCGAGAACGGCTCGATTGCGGACGCGCTGGCGATCTTGATGGATCAGCCGGAAATATTGCCGCGCTGGGCCAAGCTGCAGTGGTGGCTCCGGTATCTGGCTAGGCGTACCCAGCAGTTCAACCCCCGCGGTCGTTCAAAAAACAACGTCGCACGCCACTACGATCTCGACGGGCGGCTTTATTCCCTCTTTCTCGATGCCGACAAGCAGTATAGCTGCGCCTATTACGAGACACCGGATGCGACCCTGGACGAAGCCCAACTCGCCAAGAAGCGTCATCTCGCCGCCAAGCTGTTGATCGGGCGCGGCGACAGCGTGCTCGATATCGGCTCCGGCTGGGGCGGGCTCAGCCTTTATCTGGCTGAAATGACCGGCGCCAACGTCACCGGCGTCACGCTGTCAACCGAGCAATTGCAGGTCTCGAATGCCCGCGCGGCCGAGAAGCATCTGACGCGCTCGGCGAAGTTTTTCCTGGAGGACTACCGTGACGTGGCCGGACCGTTCGACCGGGTCGTGTCCGTGGGCATGTTCGAGCATGTCGGCGTGGACTTCTACGAGACTTACTTCAGGCGCTGCGCCGAGCTTCTGACCGATGACGGCGTCATGCTGCTGCATTCGATCGGCCGTTCCGACGGACCCGACGTCACCAATCCCTGGATTGCGAAATACATATTCCCCGGCGGCTACATCCCTGCGCTTTCCGAAGTGATACCCGCAATCGAGCGCGCCGGTCTTTTGGTATGCGATATCGAGATCCTGCGGCTGCATTACGCGGAGACCCTGAAGGCGTGGCGCGAGCGGTTCATGGCGCGGCGCGATGAGGCGGTGCAGCTCTATGACGAGCGCTTCGCGAGGATGTGGGAATTTTACCTGGCCTCCTCGGAGATGTCGTTCCGCAAGCAGAACCTGATGAATTTCCAGATCCTGCTCACCAAACACCAGGGCGTGGTGCCGATGACCCGGGACTACATCACGCGCGAAGAAAGTAGGCTGCGCGGGGTCGAACGGGACCAGCGTCCGCGGCTGCAGCTCGCCGGCGAATAGCCTGGTTGCGCGGGCTGAAATGCCGGGCGCCATAAGGGCATGGCGGTGCCGGACGAGACAGCTGCGCGCCGAGGGCAACCAGTATCGAAGGATCGCAGGGCTCCGCGCGTGATTCCGGGCGAGAAACCTCGTCCATGGCATCGACCAGCGCCGACAGCCACAACCGCTCGCCGTCTCCCCATCGCCATGGCTGCAGTCGTTGGCCCATCCCGTTACCCCTCAAGCGGCCTCCGCAAGCCCGCGCCACGAATAACGCCGACATCTCCTGCCGGTTCCCGAAACAATCATGCGCCCGTAAAGAAAGCCGGGCAAATGTAAGCCGCTTCACATAAATCCCGGCCGGCTTGACCTAAAACTTCAAAATGGCCAGGAAGACCTATCAACCGTCATTCGACCCGCAGGGCGACATCGGCACCGACTACGCCTTGATCGCCGCCGGCGTCGGCGCTGCCTTGATCGCGCTGATCTATCTCATCCTGACCTGATCCAGCCGCTGCCACCACCGCTCGCCCTGGGGGTGAGTAGGCGTTCGCGTCGCCAGGTTCATTCCCCGCCGAAATTCTTTGGGTTTTGATCGAATGGACGGGCGCTGGCGGGCAGAATCTCGCGAAAAACCGGTCAAGCGCAAATCTGCCGCAGCCACTGGATTCTCAACAGGCATTGTGTGAATCGGGCATAAGGCGTGTTGATGCTTTCGCTGCACCCGGGAGTGGCGCTTTATCGCCGGCCCGCACCCGCCAAAGTCCCAGAACGTCAACCTTCAGAACAATCGAGCACCATGGCCAACCCTGATTCGAACGTTCTCAAACTCGCCCCCGACGCGGGATCGCCGGCCTATCGGAGCGCACCGCACAATATCGAGGCGGAACAGGCCCTGCTCGGCGCCATCCTGGTCAACAACGACGCGTTCTACCGGGTATCGGACTTTCTCGAGCCGAAACATCTGTTCGAGCCGATCCACCAGACCATCTACGAGACCTCGGGCAGCCTGATTCGGATGGGCAAGATCGCCACCCCGGTCACGCTGAAGACCTTCCTCCCGGCCGAAACCGACATTGGCGGCATGACGGTCGGCCAATACCTTGCCCGCCTTGCCGCAGAGGCGACCACCATCATCAATGCCCAGGATTACGGGCGAACCATCTACGAATTGGCGCTGCGCCGCGATCTGATCCGGATCGGCGAGGACATGGTCAATGTCGCCTTCGATGCCCCGGTGGACTTCGCGCCACGCGCGCAGATCGAGGATGCCGAGCGCAGGTTGTACGAGCTGGCCGAGTCCGGTCGCTATGATGGCGGCTTCCAGCGCTTCGCACAGGCCCTCACCGTGGCCGTCGATATGGCGGCCAAAGCCTTTCAGCGCGACGGCAAGCTGTCCGGCATTGCCACCGGCCTGCGCGATCTCGACATCAAGATGGGCGGCCTGCAGCCCTCCGATCTCGTCATCGTCGCCGGCCGTCCCGGCATGGGCAAGACCGCGCTCGCCACCAATATCGCCTACAACGTGGCAAAAGCGCACCGCGCCGAGGTTCAGGCCGACGGTACCATGAAGTCCGTCAACGGCGGCATCGTCGGTTTCTTCTCCTGCGAAATGTCCGCCGAACAGCTCGCTACCCGTATCATCGCCGAGCGCACCGGCATCCCCTCCAGCACGATCCGCCGCGGCGGCATCACCGAGAGCGATTTCGAAAAGATCCGCGATTACTCGATCGAACTGCAGTCGCTGCCGTTCTATGTCGACGAAACCGGCGGGCTTTCGATTTCGCAGCTCACCGCGCGGGCACGACGGCTGAAGCGGCAAAAGGGGCTCGACCTCCTGGTGGTCGATTACATCCAGCTGCTGCAGGGTTCGGGCAAGCGCGGCAACGACAATCGCGTGCAAGAGGTCACGGAGATCACGACCAGCCTCAAGGCGCTCGCCAAGGAACTCAATGTCCCGATCATCGCGCTGTCGCAGCTGTCGCGGCAGGTCGAGAGCCGCGACGACAAGCGTCCGCAATTGTCGGACCTTCGTGAATCCGGTTCGATCGAGCAGGACGCCGACGTGGTGATGTTCGTGTTCCGCGAAGAATATTATCTGGCCAACAAGGAGCCCCGCGCCGGCACCCCGGAATACGAAAAATGGCAGCTCGACATGTCGCTGGTGCATGGCAAGGCCGAAGTCATCATCGGCAAGCAGCGCCATGGCCCGACCGGCACCGTGGAACTGCAATTCGAAGCCAGCCTGACGCGGTTCGGCGATCTGACGCACGACGGCCAGCTGCCCGACCGAACCTACTGACCGGGAGCGGCGCGGTTGAACCACCGCGACCCCAGGCGTAAAGTTAAGGCATGAACATCCTTTCCGACCCGAAATCGATCCCGGCCGGCGGTTCGCTCGCGCCCGAAGCGGATCCGGCGGCCACCCTCGCCAGCGCAACCGGCGTGCTCACGGTCGATCTCGATGCCATCGTTGCGAACTGGCGCAAGCTTGAAAAGACCGCCGTGCCGGCCGAATGCGCCGGTGTCATCAAGGCCAACGCCTATGGCTGCGGGCTCGATCCGGTGGCGCGCGCGCTCGCCGCTGCCGGCTGCAAGACGTTTTTCGTCGCCACGCTCGATGAAGCACGTGCCGCCCGCGCCGCCGTGCCGCAAGCCGCCATCTATGTGCTCGATGGCTTTTTCCAGAACTGCGGCGACGCCTACGCCCGGATCGACGCCAAACCTGTCATCGGGGACCTCAGTGAACTCGCCGAATGGGACTTGTTTTGCCGGCGCACCGGCTGGAGCGGCGGCGCGGCCGTCCATATCGATACCGGCATGAACCGGCTCGGGCTGACCATTGCGGAGGCCCAGAGCATTGTGCCGCGGATCAATGCCGGCGACCACGGCATTGCGCTGGTCATGAGCCATCTCGCCTGTGCCGAGATGCTCAATCACCCGCTCAATGCCAGGCAACTTGCAAGCTTCCGCGAGATCGCCGGTCTTTTCTCCGGCGTGCCGGCTTCGCTGTCGAATTCGTCGGGCATTTTCTTGGGTCCGCCATTCCAGTTCGACCTGGTGCGGCCGGGGGCTTCGCTTTACGGCGTCAACCCGACGCCCGAAGCCGACAATCCGATGCAGCCGGTCGTCGATCTGAAGGTTCGCATCGTGCAGACCCGCAACATCGAGCGCGGCGAAAGTGTCGGCTATGGCGGGACCTGGACCGCGCGGCGGCCGACCAGGCTTGCGATCATCAGCGCCGGCTATGCCGATGGATATTTCCGCGCCGCCAGCGCCAATGACGGCACCCGCGGCGCCGAGGTGGTGGTCGCCGGCAAGCGCTGCCCGATCGCCGGCCGCATCTCGATGGACCTGATCGCCATTGACATCACCGAGCTGGAGAAAAACGCCGCCCGGCGCGGGCAGATGGTGACGCTGATTGGCGAGGGCCTCACGGTCGACGAACTGGCGCACCATTTCGGCACCATCGGCTACGAGGTTCTCACCAGCATGGGCTCGCGCTACGCGCGGATCTACAAGGGCGGCGCGATCGAGGGCGCGGCCGGTTAGCGCCCACTGTTCTACTTTCTTGCCGGCACCGGCGAACTGGTCGGCTGTTCTGACCATGAAAATCGCAACCTTCAACATCAACAACATCAACCGGCGGCTGCCGAACCTGCTGCGATGGCTGCGCGCGGCAAAACCCGACATCGTCTGCCTGCAGGAATTGAAGTCGACCGACGCGGATTTTCCGCTTCGCGAGATCGATAAGGCCGGCTACGGCGCCGTCTGGCGCGGCCAAAAGACCTGGAATGGCGTCGCGATCCTGGCGCGGAACAAGGACCCGGTGCTGACCCGGACCGAGCTGCCGGGCGATCGAGGCGACCAGGAGGCGCGTTATATCGAAGCCGCCGTCGGCGGCATCATCGTCACCAGCCTCTATCTGCCGAACGGCAATCCGCAGCCCGGGCCAAAATTCGACTACAAGCTCGCCTGGTTCAGGCGCCTCCAGCTCCACGCCGCGAAATTCGTCAAACAGGACATTCCCGTGGTGCTGGCGGGCGACTACAACGTCGCACCGACCGAGCTTGACATCTATCCGACGCGGTCGTGGGACAAGGATGCGCTGATCCAGCCGAAAAGCCGCGCCGCGTTCAAATCGCTGCTGGCGCAAGGCTGGTGTGACGCGATCGGCGACACTTATCCGGCAAAGCCGATGTACACCTTCTGGGATTACAAGCGGAACCGCTGGCCGCGCGACGCCGGATTGCGGCTCGATCATCTGTTGCTGAGCCCGAAGCTTGCGCCGCGCCTGGTCAAGGCTGGCGTCGATCGCAAGATACGGGGCGAACAAGGCGCCAGCGACCATGCCCCGGCGTGGATCGTTCTGCGTTAAACCGCCGAAAGCCGCCTTGTGTTATCAGCGACATGCTGGCGGTAGCGGCCGATGATGGTCGCTGGCGTCGCGCCGGCCATCAGGCTTGCACCCGCCTCGAACATGGCGTCGACCTTCTCGCTCACCATCAGACAGGCTTCGCGGTCGGCCGCCGCGTCGGCATTGGCGAATGCCGCGAAACGCAGGCGAATGACCTCATAGGATTCGAATGCCAGCATGGTGCTGGCGAACCACGGACAGCAATCGGCCGCTTCAGCAAAGAAAGAGTTCATCGCATTTACCCCATACTTTTGAATTCGATGAAAGATCAATACGCGCCAAATTTTAAGGAGTAGGCCGCGCGGCCTCTTGCATCTATAGCCGCTTTGGTACTGGCGGTTAACCAACATAAGGTTGCCCGCGGCCAGCCATGCCCGGCCATGACGGCCGGTTGCGTCTGCGATGCCGGGCATCTACGGATGGGCTTGCGCGTTCGCACGCTCGCTCCTGATGGTGAGTCAGGCGGCAAGACGCCTTGCATTCGCCGCGACGTGCTCGCGATAACGGCCGACAATGGTCGCCGCGGTCGCGCCGGCCATGACGCTGGCACCGGCTTCGAACATCGCATCGACCTTCTCGCTCACCATGAGACGGGCTTCGTGCTTCGCATCGTCATCGCCGAACGCGAATTTGTTAAGCCGGAGATGAATGACCTCGAAGGCTTCGAACGCCAGCATGATGCCGGCAAACCACGGGAAGCCGCCGACAAACGGGATCGTGGCGGGATTTTTCATCGCGTGTTCCAAAGCTCTTGAATTCGAGATCATATGAATGCGCTTCGATTTTGGAGGACTCGGGCTGCGAGACCTCGCTATTGTCGGCTCGACTGGTAGCGATGGACAACCAAGCGCTTGCGTTATGGTTCCCTTTGCCCTCCATGCCGCAGCGATAAAAGAGCAGCTGAGACATGCTGAGGGGCCCAGGTTTCGCACGGGGGAGTGACGGCTTGAGTGCAATGGCGGAAGCAATCGAAATTCCTTATGCCGGCGACGCGGCGGCTGGCCGAACCGATGTCCGGCAAGATACGCGTAAATTTGCCGAGGCGGCTCTTGCCGACAGCAAGCGCGAGGGACTGCAGCTCGCCGTTCGCGCGCGCTGGATTGCATTGGCGGTGATCGCGGTCACCCTGCCGATCAGCAATCCCAACCTTGACGTCATCTACTACATCCTGATGCTGGGTTTCTTTGCCGCGATCGGCTGGGCCCAGCTCAAGGTCGGCAAGGCCGGCCGGTCCTGGCCGGAACTGTTCTTGATGTCTGGCGATCTGGCGCTGTTGACCTTCATCGACATCGTGCCCAATCCCTGGAGTACCGCGAACTGGCCCATCGGGATGCAGTTCCACATCAACACGTTCATCTATTTCTTTGTGCTGCTGGCGGCCGCGACGCTGGCCTATTCGTGGCGGACGGTTTTCACCATGGGCGTCCTGACGTCTGTGCTGTGGGTGGCCGGCGTCAGCTGGGCTTGGCTGCAACCCGTCACCCATGCGGCGCTGTCGGAACGTATCCGAGCTGCCGTAGGTTCCGATCTGCGCATGTTTTCGCTGATCGACCCCGCGGCGATCGATATCGGGGCCCGGGTCCAGGAAATCACGGTCTTCCTGATCGTCGCCTTCACGCTTGCACTGGCGGTGCGCCGGTCAAATCGCCTGCTGATCAGCCACGCCGGGATCGAACGCGAGCGTGCCAACCTTGCGCGCTATTTCTCGCCGAACGTGGTTGCGGAACTGTCTGGAAACGATGAGCCCCTGAAGCAGGTCCGCACCCAGAATGTGGCGGTGCTGTTCGCCGATATCGTCGGCTTTACCAGGTATGCCGACGGCCGCAGCCCGACCGAGGTGATTGCAACGCTGAGACTGTTTCACCAGCGGATGGAGCAGGAGGTGTTCCGGCATTCGGGAACGTTGGACAAATATCTCGGCGATGGATTGATGGCGACCTTTGGCACGCCATTTGCGGGCGACAACGATGCCGTCAACGCCTTGCGCTGCGCAGAAGCCATGATCGGTTCGATCGACGAACTGAACCGCGAACGGAAACCCCGCGGCGAACCGCCGATCCAGCTCAGCCTTGGCCTGCACTACGGTCAGGTCGTGCTGGGGGATATCGGCTTGAACCGGCTCGAATTCGCCGTCATCGGCACCACCGTGAACATCGCGAGCCGGCTGGAGTCGATGACCCGCGAATTGGGATGCGCGCTGATCGCCAGCGACGACCTCGTGCAGAGGGCGCGGACGGAGAAGAGCAGTGCGAGCATCGACCTCGGCAATCTTGTCGAGCAGCCGGCCCAGACCGTCCGCGGCATCGAGCAACCGGTCGGCATCTGGACTCTGGGCGCGGCCGCCGTTTAGCGGTGGGATGGGTGCAGCCCGTAGGATGGGTTGA
>NZ_JBEKXH010000074.1:0-19546 GCF_049512235.1 Bradyrhizobium sp. | reverse complement strand
GTCGAACAAGCCGACGTCGCGCTGGCCGCCCGGTTGGTACTGGCGCCGCGGGCGATGGTTTTTCCCCAGCCGAATGAAGCAGAACAGCCGCAACAGCCGCCCGAGCCACCATCGGGTGAGTCCGACGACAGTACTGACGCAGAAAAGCCCGACATCGACCGTGCGCTGGATGAGGTAATTCTCGCCGCGGTGCAGGCGGCGCTGCCGCCGGATGTGCTTGCGGCGTTGCGCGCCCCGGGCCGTTCACGTGCGCCTTCGCAAGGCAAAGCAGGCACTCTGCAAAAATCCAACAAGCGCGGCCGACCCGCGGGCGTGCTGCGCGGCGATTTGCGTTTCGGCGCCAGGCTCAATGTGATCGAGACCTTGCGGGCCGCAGCAGCGTGGCAGCCGCTTCGCCGACGCGAGGCCAACTTGACCGGCAAGACATCGGCGCAACCGCGCATCCTGATCCGCAAGGATGATTTCCGTATCTCGCGCTTCAAGCAACGTACGGGGACCACCACGATCTTCGTCGTCGATGCCTCCGGCTCCGCGGCGTTGCACCGGCTCGCAGAGGCCAAGGGTGCCGTCGAGCTGTTGCTGGCCGAATGCTATGTCAGGCGAGATCAAGTAGCGCTGATTGCGTTTCGCGGCTGCGTCGCGGAATTGCTGTTGCCGCCGACCCGATCGCTGGCACGCGCCAAGCGCAGCCTCGCGGGGTTGCCCGGTGGCGGCGGTACGCCGCTCGCGAAAGGCCTCGACGCGGCCTTCGCGCTTTCGGATTTGATTCGCCGCAAGGGACAAACTCCGACAATTATCGTGCTCACGGATGGACGCGCCAACATTGCACGTGACGGTGGTCAAGGGCGTCCGCGCGCGGAGCAGGACGCGATCAGCGCCGCGCGGCAGTTGCGTGCCGCCGGTGTCACCGCCGTGCTGGTCGACACCTCGCCACGCCCGGGAACTTCGGCGGAACACCTCGCAACGGAAATGGGCGCGCGCTACCTGCCATTGCCCCGGGCGGATGCCACGGCGCTGTCGAAGGCCGTGTTGGCAAGCAGGCACTAGCTTAGCAGGCAAAAGCCCTTACCCGCTTCACCATCTGTTCGACATGGGCGATCGGGGTTTCCGGCTGGATGCCGTGGCCGAGGTTAAAGATCAGCCGGCCGCCGGCGTAATTCGCCAGCACATCGTCAATGGCGCGCTCCAGTGCCGCGCCGCCGGCAATCAGAACCAGTGGATCGAGATTGCCCTGGAGGGCGACACGGTTCTGCACCCGGCTGCGGATCAACGACGGCTCGGCTGTCCAGTCGATGCTGACGGCATCAACGCCGGTTGCCTCCACATATCCCGGCAGCAACGCACCGGCCCCTCTCGGGAAGCCGATGATTTTCGCATCCGGCACTTGTCTTCGCACGCCTTCGACGATCCGCTTGGTCGGCTCGACCGACCAGCGCTGGAATTCGCGCGGCGGCAGTACGCCGGCCCAGGTGTCGAAGATCTGCAGCACGTCGGCACCGGCTTTGAGTTGTCCTAGCAGGTACTGAACCGAGTTCTCCACGAGCACGTCGATGATTTTCGCGAATGCTTCGGGGTAGCGATAGGCCATCATCCGTGCCGGGGCCTGATCGGGCGTGCCTTGCCCGGCCACCATATAGGTCGCAACCGTCCATGGCGCTCCGCAGAAACCGATCAGCGCGATTCTGGAATCGAGTTCGTGGCGCACCCGGCGCAACGCCTCGAATACCGGTTCGAGTTTGGTGAAATCGCCCAGTGATGCCAGCGTCCCTACCTTCTCCGGTGTGTCCAGCGGATCCAGTCGCGGGCCTTCGCCGACCTCGAACCGCACCTCACGGCCAAGCGCATAGGGAACGACAAGAATGTCCGAGAAAATAATCGCGGCATCGAAATTGAAGCGGCGGATCGGCTGCAGCGTGACTTCGGCAGCGAACTCCGGCGTGAAGCAGAGGTCGAGAAAGCCGCCGGCTTTCGTCCGCACTTCGCGATATTCGGGCAGGTATCGGCCGGCTTGCCGCATCATCCAGAGCGGTGGCATCGGCTGCCGGCGGCCGGAAAGCACTTCAATGAGGGGTTTGACGGCTGGGAATTGTGTCAAGCAGCGTTTCCGTAGGTGTTTGACAAGTATCATTGTCGTTTCTCATACACTGCTGCTACCGTCTTGGCCATTACGAGATGCATGGAAGCCTTAAAAAGGGGTACATCAGCGATGACAGCAGCCGTGCCGACCGTCCATTTTGTCGCCTTGCGTGATGCCGCGGAGCTGCCCGCACCGGTCTCCGGCCAGCGTCACGAGATCGGCAGCCCGGTCGGCCGACTGACCTATTATTCCGCGGCACCGGAAGCTGACGGCCATTTTCCGCCGCTGCTGCTGATCCACAGCATCAACGCCGCCGGCTCGGCCTATGAAATCCAGCCGCTGTACGAGCACTACCGTCATAGCCGCGCGGTCTACGGGCTGGAACTTCCCGGCTTCGGCCATTCCGAGCGGGGAAAACGCCCATATACCGTGCGCATGATGACTGACGCGATTCTCGTCATGATCAGGGAAATCCAGAACGTCCACGGGCGCGGCCCGGTTGACGCGCTTGCCTTGTCGCTGTCGTCGGAATTTCTCGCCCGCGCCGTCACCGAGGCGCCGCTCGGGTTTCGCAGCGTGGCGCTGGTCAGTCCGACCGGTTTCCGAAGCCGGGACGCGACGACGAAATGGCGCAACGGCACAAGAGCGAGGCCATGGCTGCACGCACTGTTCGAGTTTCCGCTGTGGAGCGAGGCGTTCTTTCGATTGCTGACGAGCCGATCCGGGATTCACTATTTTCTCCGGAAAACCTGGGGGGCGCCTGAGATCGACGAGGGCCTCGCAGCTTACGACTATCTCACCACGCATCAGCCCGGTGCTCGTCATGCGCCCTATTACTTCGTGTCGGGATATTTGTTCAGCGAGGACATCATCCGGCTCTATCATTCGCTGACCTTACCGGTGTGGATGGCCCGCGGTGTCCGCGGCGATTTTGTCGATTACAGCAACGAGACGCTGGTCAAGGGTCGCGCCAACTGGACCATCCATGTGTTTCCCACCGGCGCGTTGCCGCATTTCGAGGCGAAAGACAGCTTTCTGAAGGCGTATGACGCATTTCTCGCTGACGCACCCGCCGCTTCACCCCCGTAGCCGCCGTGCGACATGTCCGATCTCGTCTGGAGCAGGGATGGCGGCGACTGGCCCAATCGGGAGGCCAGCAGTTTTGTCGAAGCCGCCGGCATCAGATGGCATGTGCAGAAGATGGGGCAGGGACCGCCGCTGCTTTTGATTCACGGCACCGGTGCCGCGACGCATTCGTGGCGCCAATTGATGCCGATCCTGGCGCGCCGATTTACCGTCATCGCGCCGGATCTGCCGGGTCACGGCTTCACGCAGTCGCCGCCGTCTCGTCGCTTGTCGTTGCCTGGCATGGCCTCGGATGTGAACCAGCTGTTGCGTATCCTCAAGGTGAAGCCCAAGATTGCGGTCGGTCATTCCGCGGGTGCTGCGATCCTGGCGCGAATGTGTCTCGACGGAACAATCGCGCCAAAACTTCTCGTCAGTCTCAACGGCGCGTTCATGCCGTTCGGTGGCGTCGCGAATCATCTGCTCTCGCCATTGGCCAGACTGCTCGTGATGAATCTATTGGTGCCGCGCGCGTTCGCCTGGCAGGCCTCTCATGCCGGGGCGGTCGAACGGTTGATCCACAATACCGGCTCGACCATCGATGCGCGGGGCATCGCGCTTTACCGAAAACTGGTGCGTAGCCCGACGCATGTCGCGGCGGCGCTGCGGATGATGGCGAACTGGCGGCTCGAGCCACTGCTGCATGATTTGCCGCGGCTTGCGACCACACTGTTGCTGGTGGCCGCCGAGAATGACCGATCGATATCCCCCGATGTCGCGCGGCAGGTCAGCGAAGTCTATCCGCAGGCGATCATCGAGCGTTTGCCCGGCCTCGGCCATCTCGCGCACGAAGAACAACCACAGGACATCGCGGATCTCATCATGAGATACGCGTCGCAACCGAACCGCGCCGGCGAACGCCCACCGACGCTGTAAATATAATTTTACACCAAAGGACTAGGCAACTGTCAACAAATAGTTACAGTGCGGGCATGCTTGATCCGAGCCCGCTCCATTCAACGCCGCAAGCCCCGAATAGTCGCCGACCGCACGCGGTGGTGATCGGCAGCGGCTTTGGCGGCTTGGCGGCGGGGGTTCGGCTTGGCGCCAAGGGTTATCGCGTCACCGTGCTGGAAAAACTCGACGCGCCGGGCGGCCGCGCCTATGTCTACAGGCAGGACGGATTCACTTTCGATGCCGGGCCAACGATCGTCACCGCGCCGTTCCTGTTCGAGGAATTGTGGAAGCTATGCGGACGAAAACTGTCCGATGACGTGACGCTGGTGCCGGTGTCGCCATTCTACCGGATCCGCTTTCAGGACGGCTCCCACTTCGATTACTCCGGCGATCCCGCGGCCGTATGCGCCGAGATCGCCCGGTTTTCGCCTGACGATGTCGGCGGTTACGATCGTTACATGGAAGCCAGCGAGGAGATTTTCAGGGTTGGATTCGAACAACTCGGCGACGTACCGTTCAGCAAATGGACCGACATGGCCAGAATCGCGCCCGAGATGCTCAGGCTGTCGAGCTATCGCTGCGTCTACAGCCTGGTCTCGAAATTTTTTCGCGATCCCCGATTGCGCGTGGTGTTCAGCTTCCATCCGCTTTTGATCGGCGGCAACCCGTTCACCGCAAGCTCGATCTATTGCCTGATTGCCTTCCTGGAACGGCGCTGGGGCGTGCATTTTACGATGGGCGGCACCGGCCGTCTTGTTGGCGGGCTCGTGAAGCTGATCGAAGGGCAGGGTGGCGCGGTCCTTTGCAATCAAGAAGTTCGTGAAATCATCGTCAGGGATGGCGCGGCCTGTGGTGTCCGGCTGGCGTCGGACGAAATCCTCGGCGCCGACATCGTGGTGTCGAACGCCGATTCGGCATGGACCTACCGTCATCTGTTGCAGGCTTCAGCTCGCTCGCGCTGGACCGACAAACGAATCGAACGCGCAAGATATTCCATGGGTCTGTTCGTCTGGTATTTCGGCACTCGCCGCCAATACAAGGAGGTGCCGCACCACACCATCCTGCTCGGGCCGCGCTATAAGGAATTGCTGGCGGACATCTTCGAGCGCAAGATTCTTGCTGACGATTTCAGCCTGTACCTGCACCGCCCGACCGCGACCGACCCTTCGCTGGCGCCCGAGGGCTGCGATGCGTTCTATGTGCTCTCGCCGGTGCCGCATCTGCAGAGCCGCACCGATTGGAGTATGACCGCCGAAAAGTACCGCCGCGCGATTTCGCAGGAACTCGCCAAAACCATGCTGCCCGATCTCGAGAACCAGATCGTGACGTCGCGTATGCTGACGCCTCAGGATTTCCAGGATCGGTTGTCGTCGTTCCGCGGCGCCGCGTTCGGGCTGGAACCGGTACTGACGCAGAGCGCCTGGTTCCGCCCGCATAACCGCAGCGAAGACATCGATCGCCTGTTTCTGGTCGGTGCCGGCACCCATCCCGGCGCCGGCCTGCCAGGCGTGCTCTCGTCCGCGCGCGTTCTGGATTCGCTTGTTCCTGATGCCCGAAGCCTGATGCGTAATCTGGAGACCGCATGACGAGACCAACAAATCCTGCCGATATGGCCGCCTGCCGCGCCCTGCTGAAAGGGGGTTCGCGCACCTTTCACGCGGCCTCCTTGGTGTTGCCGCGGAAAGTCGCCGATCCCGCCATCGCGCTGTACGCGTTTTGCCGCCTGGCCGACGACGCAGTCGATCTTGGCGTCAATCGCGCCGCCGCCGTTGAAAGACTGAAGGATCGGCTCGATCGCGCCTATCGCGCCCAGCCGATGAATCTGGCCGCCGATCGCGCCTTCGCCGATGTGGTGTCACGTTTCTCGATCCCGCGCGAATTGCCCGAGGCGCTGCTCGAAGGACTGGCATGGGATTCTCGATGCCGCCGCTATGAGACGTTGCCGGAATTGTATGCTTATGCGGCGCGGGTGGCGGGTGCCGTCGGCGCGATGATGAGTCTGGTGATGTGGCAACGCTCGCCGGATATCGTCGCGCGCGCCTGCGATCTCGGCGTTGCCATGCAGTTGACCAATATTGCCCGCGACATCGGCGAGGACGCCCGTGCCGGGCGGCTCTATCTGCCGATTTCGTGGCTGCATGACGCCGGCATCGATCCGGAACAGTGGCTGGCCAAGCCGGTTTTTACGACCGGAATTGCCGCGATCGTTCAGCGCCTGCTCGATGCCGCCGACGCGCTTTATGGCCGCGCGACGCTTGGTATCGAACGTCTGCCGCGCTCGTGCCGACCCGGCATCTATGCGGCGCGCGCGCTTTATGCCGAGATCGGTCGCGAACTGGAGCGGCGCGGATTTGATTCGATTTCACAGCGCGCGGTGGTCTCGACGAAACGCAAGATCACGGTGTTGGCGCGAACCCTGGCGTTCCTGGAAAAGGAATGGTCACCGGCAAGGAAGCTTGCACCGATAGCCCAACTCGATGAAACCCGATTCCTGATCGAGGCGGTCGCGGCCACGCCACTGCGCGACGCTTTGCGGCCGGCGGAGGTGAAGGCGCAGCCGATCGAGGATCGGGTGGTCTGGGTGATCGATCTGTTCACGCGACTCGAACGCCGCGATCAGTTGCTGCGCGGCGGATCATTGCGATAAAAACAGAGATGCCGGAAATCAAAATTATCGGCGCTGACACGACAAGCCTTGCCGAACAACACTGGGCAAAGGCCGAGGTCACCTCATGGGCCAACGGGAAGCTGACGCCCGACATGACCAAGGCACTGCCGGGCGATGGCGTGCAACCCGATTACTCTTCACCAGCATCAGCCTGATCATGCACAGCAATGACCGAAAGGACAGCTGATGGATGGCTATCTGGGATTTATCGAATTCTTTGTTGTGGCGTTGTTTGCCATGGCCTGGGGCGTCCTCGAACTGGTCGGCCGCCGGCTTGACAGGAGGAGGGAAGCGGAGCGGACCAAACAACAAAATCCGGCGGCGTAATGCCTAACGCCGGGGCATCCGGAACGGCAGCATCGCCTGCACCAAGGGCATTTTGAATCGATCGAGCGACAGGCTTTCGTGCATCAGCACCACTGGCTCGCCGAGCAACTTTGCCGATACCACAGAACGTGCGTAGAACGGGGCGTCTTCAAGCGTTCTGAGAATTTGCGCCGTATACTCGCTGCGAACGTTCCGTCCCACTCGCCACCCGGTGCGTCGCAGTTCGACCGCGGGTGGCGGTCCGAACGCCTGCATCCGCCCTTGCGGATCAAAGGTCATGGCCAGATTAGCGCGACTGCCATCGCACCGCTGCGCTTCATAGAGGATCACCGCGCCGTCGCGCGTTGCGCCGCGCGCCCATTGCCAATTCCTAAATCCGGATTCGAGCGGCGCATCGCCGTAGTTCATGTCGAAATAGCCGTCGCCCTGCCAACGGAGATCCGGATGCTTGAGCGTCACCTGTACGCGAGCGCATGGCGCGATCGGCCACCACCAATGATTACCGTTCTCGTTGAGCACGAAGGCCTGTTGCGTGATCGCCGAGGGGACAACGCGTATCGTGCCACGGATACGGCCAGGAATCGGTACCGCGATTTCGTCGATGCGAATCGTCAGTGACTTGCCGTCCCAGGCAAGATTGCTTGGGCCAACGGTGAAGGTATCGGCTGTTCGGCGGACGGCGCCGCGCGGCCGTTCCGTCATCGCCCAACGTTTGCCGCGTTTGCGGTAAATCGCGACGTTGATGGCGCAATGATTGAGCGGATCGGCCGGGCCGCTGCGCCGCGCCAAGGCATAGTAGGGCGAGAACACGCTGCCGATGAAGGCGATGATGGTGATGCCGCTTTGGCCGTCATCGCTCAGCGCATCGACATACCACCACGCATAGCCGTTTTTGGCGACTGGACGATCGAACCGAGGTCTGCCATCAGGCTCGCCGCTGCCGAGCGGCCGGACAGCGCCGCCATCGGCACGCCCGGTCCCGGATGGGTACTGCCCCCCGCCAGATACAGTCCCGGAATTCGGGTTCGCGCGCCCGGGCGCTGAAACGAGGCCGTCCATCCGTGCGAGCTGCGGCCGTACAGCGCGCCGCCCGTCGCCGGAAACAGCCTGTTGAAATCGGCCGGCGTCGTCACCCGCGTCGTCTCCGGCCGACAGTGGATCCGCAGCCCGCACCGCTCCAGCACGCCAAATGTCCGTTGCGCGCATTGTTCCACCTCCGCTGCATCGAAAGAATGCCGGTCGCCGTTGGCTGGCGCGTTGACGAGAACGAGAAGCTTTTCTACACCGGTGCCGGCGGCGGCGTCGTTTTCACGATCCTGCGCGCAGACGTAAACCGTCGGTTCCCGCGGTAGACTGTCGTGGCCGAAGATGTCGTCGAACTCCGCCGCATAGTTCTGCGAGAAAAACACATTGTGCCGGCGTAATGGAAACCCGTCGGTTTTCGCAACGATACTCCACGTCATCGCCGACAAGGATCGTGCACCCGGCGGGATCGCCGTCGCGGCGCGGCTTGCATTGATGCCGAACAGTCCACCTGCGACGGCTGCAACATCGGCATTCATGATGACGGCATCCGCAGGGATACGTTCACCGCACGAAAGCCGGACACCGTCGGCGCGTCCGCGGGAGGTGAGAATTTCGCTCACCTCCTGGCCATAGCAAATCGTAGCGCCGAGGGATTTCGCGGCTTCTGCGAGTGCGCTGGCAAGGCCGTGCATGCCGCCGTCGATGCTCCAGACGCCTTCGCGCTCGACATGCGCGATCAGCATCAGGGTTGCCGGCGCCCTGAATGGCGACGAGCCGCAATAGGTGGCGTAGCGTCCGAACAATTGGCGCAGCCGAGGGTCGTGGAAATATTGCGAGAGCGCCGACCACATCGACCAGAACGGTTTGATCTGTGGCAGCTGCATGAAACCGCGAAAGCCATTGGCACCGATCAGTCCGCCCATGCTGGGTTGCGGCGCGCGCAGGAAGGGCTTTTCGAGAATGTCGTAGATCCGCTTGGTGTCGCGACAGAAGGCGCGGTAGCGCGCAGCTTCCGCGGCGCCCGCGAAATCTCCAATCGCTTCCACCGAGCGCGCTTCGTCGGCAAAGAGGTCCAGTTGGGCGTCCGCATCCCATGCGTGACGCGCCAGAATCTCCAGCGGACGCAGGTGGACGTGATCCGCGAAATTCCTGCCCACGGCGGCGAATAACTCATCAAACACCCAACGCATCGTGAACACGGTAGGGCCGCTATCGATCTGCGTACCGCCAATGGCGATCTGCCGCATCTTGCCGCCGGGTGCCGTGCCGCGTTCCAGCACGGTCACGTCGAATCCCCGCGCCGCGAGCGCGAAAGCGGATACCAGACCCGCGATCCCGGCGCCGACAATCAAAACACGGTCTCTGGGCATGGTCGAACGGCCGGCGGTTGTCGGTTGACAGGTGTCCACAATTATTTACACTCCAGGTCGACAAGTCAAACTGACAGTTAGGTCTGTCCAACGCGGGAGCCTGTCATGGAAATCACCAGCCGGATCGAACGGGCCTTGAACGAAGCCGTGACCCGGGCCGAGGTTCCCGGTTGCCCGCCCCGGTTAGCCGCAGCGATGCGCTATGCGGTGTTCCCTAGGGGAGCCCGGGTACGGCCCCGGCTTTGCCATAGCGTGGCTGCCGCCTGCGGCGAGGACCACCCGGCCGCGACCGAAGCGGCCGGTGCTGCGCTCGAGCTCTTGCATTGCGCCTCCCTGGTGCATGACGATCTGCCCTGCTTCGATGCTGCGGAGACGCGGCGCGGCCGTCCCTCCGTTCACAAGGCGTTCGGCGAGCCGCTTGCGGTCCTGACCGGCGACGCGCTGATCGTGCTGGCGTTCCAGACGCTGGCGCGGGTTCAGGGCAGGCCGGAACGCCTCGCGGCCCTCACGCTGACGATCGCGCAATCCGTCGGCGTACCTTCGGGCATCGTCGCCGGCCAGGCCTGGGAATGCGAATCGCAGATCGATCTCGCGCACTACCACCGCGCCAAGACCGGTGCGCTGTTTGCTGCGGCCACCGTTGCCGGCGCGGCATCCGCCGGCGCCGACGCCGAGCCCTGGCGAATGGTGGGCGAGAAACTTGGCGAAGCCTATCAGGTCGCAGACGATATTCGCGACGCCGCCTCGGACCAAGAAGAGATCGGCAAGCCGGTGGGACGCGATCTCGCGCTGGGACGTCCGAGCGCGGTGATCGAACTGGGCCTCGATGGCGCGCTTCGCCGCCTGCACGAGCTGGTGCGCGGTGCCATCGATGCGATCCCGCCCTGTCCCAACGGCGCCGAGCTGCGTTCGCTGATGCTATCGGAGGCCAAGCGGCTGGTGCCGGCAAAGCTTGCCCAATTCGCGGCGTAGCGGTCATGGCCACGATGGCGCATCGTGGGGGGAGTGCGGGCGAGAACTCTGATGCGCGGGGCGGTGCGGAGGCAGCAGCCGTGGCGCACACCGCATCGCGGCTGTCGCTGCAGGATCGGCTGCTTGGCCTCCGCGATCGGATTATCGCCAATCCAGGTTTCCAGCGGTTTGCAGCCACTTTTGCCCTGACCCGGCCGATCGCACGGCGCCGGGCCAATGCGCTGTTCGATCTCTGTGCCGGCTTCGTCTATTCGCAGATCTTGCTCGCCTGCGTCCGTTTGAAATTATTTGACCTGTTGGCAGGCGACCCGCTTAGTTCAGCGGAATTGTCATCGCAGCTCTCGCTGCCGGCTGACGCGACCGTGATTCTGCTCGACGCGGCGGTCTCGTTGAAACTGCTGCAGCGCCGAAGCGGCAACCGCTATGGCCTCGGCTCGCTCGGCGCCGCCCTGATGGCAAATCCCGGTGTGGTTGCCATGATCGGGCATCACGCGATGTTTTATGACGACCTGAGCGATCCGGTTGCACTGCTGCGTGATCAAGCGGGCGCAGGACAGCTCGCGCGGTATTGGCCTTACGCCGGAAACGTCAGGGCCGCCGAGCTCTCGCACCAAGCCATCGCGCCTTACACCGCATTGATGGCAGCGTCGCAGCCGATGATCGCACAGCAAGTGCTTTCGGCCTATTCGTTCCGCGGTCATCGCTGCCTTCTCGATATTGGCGGCGGCGACGGCTCATTCATTGCGGCAGTGGCGGCGCATGCCCCGAAACTGCGCTGCGTGCTGTTCGATCTTCCCGCCGTCGCCGACCAGGCCAGCGAGAGGTTTCGCAGCGCGCAGATTTCACCCCGTGCGGTCGCGATCGGAGGCAGCTTTCTCACCGACCGGCTGCCCGATGGCGCCGATATCGTCTCATTGGTGCGGGTCATTCACGACCACGACGACGCCAGCGTTATGACCTTGCTGCGCGCGATTCGCCGCGCACTGCCAGGCAACGGCACGCTGCTGATCGCCGAACCTCTTTCCGGCGTCCGCGGCTCTCTGCCGATCGGCGACGCCTATTTCGCGTTCTACCTCCTGGCGATGGGCAGTGGTCGGCCGCGTACCTTCGAGCGGCTGCGGGATCTGCTCACGGAAGCCGGTTTCGACGGTATCACGCGGCGGCCGGCGGCGATGCCGATGCTGGCGAGTGTGATTACCGCTCGAACGGTCTAAGAATTTTGTTAATCCATCTTGACACTAAGATACGTCAGGTTAGCATGACACTCGCGGAGTCACCCTCCGCACCCGTCGAAGGAGTTGGCGATGGAAACCATCGCGGTGGTGCTGAAGCAGCCAGAGCATGTTGAAGTCAGTCGGCTTGCGCTGACTCCGCCGAACGCTGAGGATGTCGTGGTCGATGTCGACTGGAGCGGCGTGAGCACCGGGACCGAGCGACTGCTCTGGTCGGGACGAATGCCCCGGTTCCCGGGAATGGGATATCCGCTGGTCCCCGGCTACGAGTCGGTCGGCCGCGTCGTCGAAGCAGGATCGGCAACCGACCTCCTGGCCGGTCAGCGCGTATTCGTTCCCGGCGCAAAATGCTTCGGCGAGGTGCGCGGTCTGTTCGGCGCATCGGCGTCGCGTTTAGTGGTACCGGCGAAGCGCGTGGTGCCGCTCGATCAAAACCTCGGCGATCGAGCAACCCTGTTGGCGCTGGCGGCGACAGCCTACCACGCGATCGCCGCACGGGGCGCTGCCGCTCCAGACTGCATTGTCGGTCATGGCGTTCTGGGGCGGCTGCTCGCCCGCATCTCGATCGCGGTTCGCAACGATCCGCCCGTGGTTTGGGAGAACAACCCGGCTCGAATCACCGGAGCCGTCGGCTACGGTGTCATCGACCCCGAGCATGACACCCGCCGCGACTACAAGAGCATTTACGACGTCAGCGGCGATTCCAGCCTGCTGGATTCGTTGATCGGCCGCATCGCGCCAGGCGGCGAGATTGTGCTTGCCGGATTCTACAGCGAGCCGCTGTCATTTGCATTCCCGCCGGCGTTCATGCGGGAGGCGCGCATTCGTGTCGCCGCAGAATGGCAACAGTCCGATCTGGTCGCGACCAAGGCCCTGATCGAATCAGGCCGCCTGTCGCTGGACGGCCTGATTACCCATCACCACGACGCCGCTTCGGCCCCCGACGCCTATCGCGTCGCGTTTGAAGATCCCGTCTGCCTGAAGATGGTCCTGAACTGGAGTTCGATCTCATGAACGCCGTACCCCAAATCAGCATGAAGGACGCGCTTCGGGCCGAAGCAGCGATCGAACCGGATGCGCCGGCGGCCACACCGGTCACCAAGGAAACCCAGATCATCGCGATTTACGGCAAGGGTGGCATCGGCAAGAGTTTTACGCTCGCCAACCTGTCCTACATGATGGCACAGCAGGGCAAGAAGGTGCTGCTGATCGGCTGCGATCCGAAGAGCGACACCACGTCGCTGCTGTTCGGGGGCCGTGCCTGCCCGACCATCATCGAGACATCGTCAAAGAAAAAGCTTGCCGGCGAGGAAGTGAAGATTGGTGATGTCTGTTTCAAGCGCGATGGCGTGTTCGCGATGGAGCTCGGTGGTCCTGAAGTAGGCCGTGGCTGCGGCGGCCGGGGCATCATCCACGGGTTTGAACTCTTGGAAAAGCTCGGCTTCCACGAATGGGGCTTTGACTACGTGCTGCTCGACTTCCTGGGCGACGTTGTCTGCGGCGGCTTCGGCCTGCCGATCGCGCGCGACATGTGCCAGAAGGTCATCGTCGTCGGATCGAACGACCTGCAGTCGCTTTACGTCGCCAACAACGTCTGCTCAGCAGTCGAGTATTTCCGCAAGCTCGGCGGCAATGTTGGCGTCGCCGGCATGGTTATAAACAAGGACGACGGCACCGGCGAGGCCGCAGCATTCGCGCAAACCGTGGGCATTCCCGTGCTCGCCGCGATCCCGGCTGACGACGATATCCGCAAGAAGAGTGCGAATTACGAAATCATCGGTCTGCCGGGCGGGCAGTGGAGTTCGCTGTTTGAAGAGCTCGCGACGAATGTCGGCCTTGCGCCGCCGGTTCGCCCGACGCCGCTGACGCAGGACGGCCTGCTCGGCCTGTTCAAGGGCGAGGTTGTCGGCCGCGGCGTGGTGCTCGATCCCGCCACCATGGAGGACATGTGCGGCAAGTCTGTCGTGAACAAGCCTTCCCTCGAAGTCGTGTACGACGCCGCGTGAGATCAGGCATGATGCGGAGCGCGACATGAACTTTATTCTGCCTCGATACGCCGGCGCGATAGCTGAGTCTGTCGTGAACGAGCCCGTTGAGGCGGAGGTCGGCGTTGATGCGTCGGCGACGGATGCTGCCGTTGCGCCGCCCGCAATCAACGCTGGCGCTACGAAAGGCGACGGCCTCGGCTGCCATGCCGGCGCCGCGGAATTGAAGGCGGCTGCCAGTGTGGCGGGCAAGAGCGACATACTCGATCGCTATGCCACGGATTATCCCAAAGGTCCGCACGATCAGCCGCAAAGCATGTGCCCCGCGTTCGGCTCGCTCCGCGTCGGCCTGCGGATGCGCCGGACGGCGACGATCCTCTCGGGCTCAGCGTGCTGCGTTTATGGCCTGACCTTCACGTCGCACTTCTACGGCGCGCGGCGGACGGTGGGATACGTTCCGTTCAACTCCGAGACGCTGGTTACGGGAAAACTGTTCGAGGATATCCGCGAAGCCGTGTTCAAGCTCGCCGACCCGGCCCTCTATGACACCATCATCATCACCAATCTCTGCGTGCCGACGGCCTCGGGCGTCCCGCTCGATCTGTTGCCGAACGAGATCAACGGGGTGCGAATAATCGGCATCGATGTGCCCGGCTTCGGCGTGCCCACCCATGCCGAGGCCAAGGATGTGCTGGCGGCGGCGATGCTCGAATATGCCCGCAAGGAAGTCGAGCAGGGGCCGGTGCAGGCGCCGCGCGGCGGCAAAAGCGAACGGCGGACGGTCACGCTCGTCGGCGAAATGTTTCCCGCCGATCCCGTCGGTATCGGCATGATGCTGGAGCCGCTCGGGCTTGCGGCGGGTCCCGTCGTGCCGACACGGGAGTGGCGCGAGCTTTACGCGGCGCTCGACGGCTCCGTGGTCGCCGCCATTCATCCCTTCTACACCGCGAGCTTTCGCCAGTTTGATCTGGCCGGCCGAAAGATTGTCGGCTCCGCACCGGTCGGTCATGACGGCACCGAAGCCTGGCTTGAAGCGATTGGAGCGGCTTGCAACGTCGGCCGCGACAAGATCGAACACGCCAAGGGCCGGTTCCTACCGATGATCAAGGCGGCGCTGGCGGCAAAGCCGATCGACGCCAGGATCACGGTCTCCGGGTATGAAGGCTCCGAACTGCTGGTCGCGCGACTGCTGATCGAAAGCGGCGCCGATGTGCCGTATGTCGGCACGGCCTGTCCGCGAACACAGTGGTCAGACGCCGATCGCGAATGGCTGGAAGCAAAGGGCACGCGCGTCCAGTACCGCGCGTCGTTGGAAATGGATCTGGCCGCCGTCGACGAGTTCAAGCCCCGCCTTGCGATCGGCACGACGCCGGTGGTGCAAAAGGCAAAACAGCTCGCGATTCCGTCGCTCTATTTCACCAATCTGATTTCGGCGCGACCGTTGTTCGGCGTTGCCGGTGCCGGCTCGCTGGCTCAGGTCGTCAACGCCGCGCTCGCCAATCAAGGCCGTTTTAACGAGATGAAGGACTTCTTCGGCGACGTCGGCGAGGGTCATGCCGCCGGCGTCTGGGAAGACACGCCCAGGGACAATGTCGCCTTCCGGGAGAAATACAAGAGGCAGATCGAAGCCCAGGCCAAAAAGCGCAAAGCCGAGGAGATGATCTGATGCTCGTCCTCGACCATGATCGCGCGGGCGGCTACTGGGGTGCGGTGTATGCTTTTACCGCGGTCAAAGGCATGCAGGTCATCATCGACGGTCCGGTGGGCTGCGAGAACCTGCCGGTGACCTCGGTGCTGCATTACACCGACGCGCTGCCGCCGCACGAACTGCCAATCGTGGTGACCGGGCTTGGCGAAGAAGAACTCGGCCAGACCGGCACCGAAGGCGCGATGAAGCGCGCCCATCGCGTGCTCGATCCCTATCTGCCCGCGGTCGTGGTTACCGGGTCGATCGCGGAGATGATCGGCGGCGGCGTGACGCCGGAGGGAACCAATATCAAGCGGTTTCTGCCGCGGACCATTGACGAGGATCAATGGCAGAGCGCGGACCGGGCCATTGTTTGGCTCTGGAAGGAGTACGGCCCCAAGAAGATTCCGGAGCGCAAGCCGCGCGCGCCTGATGGCAAGCCGCGGGTCAATATCATCGGACCAATCTACGGCACCTTCAATATGCCGTCCGATCTCGCCGAGATTCGCCGCCTGATCGAGGGCATCGGCGCCGACGTCAACATGGTGTTTCCGCTCGGCAGTCACCTTGCGGACATTCCGAAGCTCGTCAATGCCGACGTCAATGTCTGCATGTACCGCGAGTTCGGGCGCATGCTGTGCGAGGCGCTGGAGCGTCCTTACCTGCAGGCCCCGATCGGCCTGCACAGCACGACAAAATTCTTGCGAAAGCTCGGCGAACTGCTCGGCATCGACCCTGAGCCCTTCATCGAACGCGAGAAGCACACGACGATAAAACCGCTGTGGGACCTGTGGCGCTCGGTGACGCAGGATTTCTTCGGAACCGCCAGCTTCGCCATCGTTGCCAACGAAACCTATGCGCGCGGGGTAAGAAATTTCCTGGAGACGGAAATGGGCTTGCCCTGCACGTTCTCGTTTGCCCGCAAGGCCGGCGTCAAACCCGACAACGACGCTGTCCGCACCGCCGTCCGCGAGAAGCCGCCCCTCATCTTGTTCGGTAGTTACAACGAACGCATGTACCTGGCCGAGGCGGGAGCTCGCGCGATTTACGTACCGGCGTCGTTTCCGGGCGCGGTGATCCGGCGCCATACTGGCACGCCCTTCATGGGTTATTCCGGCGCGACCTATCTGGTGCAGGAAGTCTGCAACGCGCTGTTCGACGCGCTGTTCAACATTTTGCCGCTTGCGGGCGATCTCGACCGGGTCGATCCGACCCCGGCGCGTCTGCGCGAGGAGATTCTGTGGAGCGACGAAGCCAAGGCGCTACTTGACGAGGTGCTCGAGGCCCATCCGGTGCTGGTACGCATCTCTGCCGCGAAGCGTCTACGCGATGCTGCCGAGAGCGGTGCGCGCCGCGCAGGCGAGGGGCGTGTCACCACCGAATTCGTAACAATGGCCCGGTCGGCCCTGATGGATCGGACGCCCGCATGAGAATGAATGAAGCAAACCTGTTTCCAGTGATTCCGCATTTGCATGTGGAACGCCACAATCGGGAGGTGACGTCGATGTCCGACTATGTCCATACCGGCCGCCGCTCGAAGATATCCGTCGAAAGCGCTGCCATCGAGTCGCGGCTCATATTCGGCGCTTGTTACGTCTTGCTTTTATTCTGGGCGGCGGTCACGCGGCTGATGCCCTGGCGCAAGCAGGCGGACGTCGACCGAGGCGACGGCCGCAGGTCGATTTTCGCCGAAGCCCGCAGTGAGGCGGGCATCATTGTGACGTCGTCGTTCATGGGACTGTAACCGGGATCTCGTCCGGCGGTGCCGGGCGGATGACTGCCGTTTCCAAAAAGATTCGGCATTTCGCTGTCGCCCACGCTCGGGCGGCGAACGGCCGCAAGGCCATTACCAGGAGGAATACCAAATGAAGGACGGTTCCCTCTCGGGGCTTACTGAAGCTGAAGCCAAGGAATTCCACACGATATTCATGACGAGTTTCTTTCTCTTCGTGGCTATCGCGGTGGTTGCCCACATCCTCGCCTGGATGTGGCGTCCCTGGCTGCCAGGCCCCGGCGGCTACAAAGCAGCGATGGATGGCATCCAGCACCTCGCCAGCGTTTCCTTATCGTACTTGACATAACGGGAGGCCAACATGTGGCGAATCTGGCTGCTATTCGACCCGCGGCGTGCGTTAATCATGCTCTTCACGTTCCTGTTCGGACTGGCGATCGTGATCCACTTTATTCTGCTCTCTACCGACCGGTTCAACTGGTTGGACGGTCCCCGCAAGGGCCCGGCAAAAACGTCAGAGATCTCTCTGCCGTACACCCCACCAAGCATGCCGTCCTGATGGCATGACAGACTGCGTACCGGAACGGACGAGGCCGGATGGAGCGGCCGGACTCGTCCGCTTCCGGTAGCTAACAAGCTGATATCGACGACAACGAGCGGTTAACTTGGGTTTCGCACGCGGAGGAACGATCGATGGCCATGCTCAGTTTTGAAAGAAAATATCGCGTTCGCGGCGGAACGCTGATCGGGGGCGACCTGTTCGATTTCTGGGTTGGCCCGTTTTACGTCGGGTTCTTCGGTATGACGACAGTGTTCTTTGCGCTGGTCGGCATCGCGATGATCCTCTGGGGCGCGGCGCTCGGGCCCACCTGGAATCTCTGGCAAATCAGCATCAACCCGCCCGATGTCAAATATGGACTATCCTTTGCGCCGCTGCAGGAAGGCGGAATCTGGCAGATCGTGACAATGTGCGCGCTGGGCGCTTTCGTTTCATGGGCACTGCGCGAGGTTGAAATCTGCCGCAAGCTTGGCATCGGTTATCACGTGCCGTTCGCGTTCGGCTTTGCCATCTTCGCCTATTTCACGCTCGTCGTTATTCGGCCGGTATTGATGGGATCGTGGAGCTACGGATTTCCCTACGGTATCATCAGCCATCTCGATTGGGTCTCGAACACCGGCTATACCTACGGCAACTTCCACTACAATCCCGCCCACATGATCGCCATCACGTTCTTCTTCACGACGTGTCTGGCGTTGGCGCTGCACGGGGGCCTGATCCTGTCGTCGACCAATCCCGACAGGGGTGAGCCGGTCAAATCACCCGAACACGAAAACACCATCTTCCGCGATCTGATCGGCTATTCCATCGGCACCCTTGGAATTCATCGCCTCGGCCTGTTTGTGGCGCTGTCTGCGGTGTTCTTCAGCGCCGTCTGCATCGTGATAAGCGGACCCTTGTGGTCGGAAGGCAATGCCTGGTCCGAATGGTGGAACTGGTGGCGCAATCTTCCGATCTGGTCCTCCAATTAATTTCCGGTCCTCAGAAAGAGCAATCGCTATGGCCCAGTATCAAAATTTCTTCACGCAGGTGCAGGTTCGCAGCAGCGTCTATCCGGGTATCCCGCTGCAACCCGGGACGTGGGTTCGCAGCGGGGAGGGCCGGTTCAATTATTGGCTAGGAAAGCTCGGCGACGCCCAGGTCGGTCCGATCTATCTCGGCTTTATTGGCCTCGCCTCGATCATGTGCGGCATTGTCGCGATAGAGATCATCGGCCTCAACATGATGGCGGAGGTCGACTGGAGTCCGATCGAATTCGTCCGCCAGCTGCCCTGGCTCTCGCTCGATCCGCCGAAGCCGGAATACGGCATCAGTTTTCCGCCGCTGAAGGAGGGCGGCTGGTGGTTGATGGCCGGCTTCTTCCTGACCACCTCGATCCTGCTGTGGTGGACGCGGACCTACCGGCGCGCGCGCGCCCTCGGCATGGGCACACACGTCTCGTGGGCCTTTGCCGCGGCGATCTGGCTCTATCTGGTGCTGGGCTTCATCCGCCCGCTGCTGATGGGTAGCTTCAGCGAAGCCGTTCCGTTCGGGATCTTCCCGCATCTTGACTGGACCAACAATTTCTCGATCACCCACGGCAACCTGTTCTACAATCCGTTCCACATGCTCTCGATCGCGTTCCTGTACGGATCGGCACTGTTGTTTGCCATGCACGGCGCCACCATCCTCGCGGTCAGCCGCTATGGCGGCGAGCGTGAGCTCGAGCAAATTGTCGATCGCGGAACGGCGCTGGAGCGGGCGGCCTTGTTCTGGCGCTGGACCATGGGGTTCAACGCAACGGCCGAATCGATCCACCGCTGGGCATGGTGGTTTGCCGTGCTCTGCCCGCTGTGCGGCGGGATCGGGATCCTTCTCACCGGCACCGTGGTCGACAACTGGTTTGACTG
>NZ_JBEKXH010000073.1:0-19557 GCF_049512235.1 Bradyrhizobium sp. | reverse complement strand
CATTCGATCATCCCCGCCGACGCCTTCAGCGCGGAGACGCTGGGTACCGAGCGCGCCGGCAACGGCGTTCTGATCGACGATGGCCTGGTGCTGACGATCGGCTATCTGATCACCGAGGCCGAAACGGTCTGGCTGCATCTTGGCGACGGCCGCGTGGTGGAAGGCCATGCGCTAGGTTTCGATGCCATGAGCGGCTTAGGCCTGGTTCAGGCGCTCGGCCGCATCGACCTCGAGCCCCTGCCGCTTGGCCGTTCGGCCGCCGGTGAGATCGGCGACCGCGTGGTGGTTGGCGGGGCCGGCGGCCGCACGCGCTCGGTCGCCAGCGAGATCGTCGCCAAACAGGAGTTCGCCGGTTACTGGGAGTATCTCCTGGACGAGGCGATCTTCACCTCGCCCGCGCATCCCAATTGGGGCGGCACCGGGCTGATCTCGAGCCACGGCGAGTTGATCGGCATCGGCTCGCTCCAGCTCGAGCGCGAGCGCGAGGGCAAGGCCGAGCATGTCAACATGATCGTGCCGATCGACCTGCTCATGCCGGTGCTCGACGATTTGCGCAAATTTGGCCGCGTCAACAAGCCGGCGCGCCCCTGGCTCGGGATGTTCTCGACCGAGATCGACAACAAGGTGGTGGTGATCGGCATTTCCGCGAAGGGACCGGCGGCGCGCGCCGAACTCAAGGCCGGCGACGTCATCCTCGCCGTGCGGGGCGAGAAGGTCTCGAGCCAAAGCGCCTTCTACCGAAAACTCTGGGCGCTCGGACCGGCCGGCGTCGACGTGCCGCTCACCATCCACCACGAAGGTGTCACCTTCGACGTGGTGCTGACGTCGACCGACCGTGCCAAGCTGCTGAAGGGCCCGCGGCTGCATTGAAATCCGGCGGAGGCTTTTGATGAGCGAGGCCGTGGTGGACGACATCGTGGCCGTGCTGCCGCCGCTCTTGCAATCGCTGGAAGCGCTCGGCTTCATCGCTCGCCATCTCAACCCGCCGGATTTCGACGCCGTGATGGATGCCGCCGGCGCGCCCGACCATGCCTTGCAGGCGTTGCGCCCGCGGCTTCTGGACTGGCCCAGGGAATTCGCTGACATCCAGGCCGCGCTCCAAACCGCTGCGGACGCGGTGATGGCGGCTTTCACGGGACTGCGCGCGGTACGGCATGGCCATGGTGACCTGATTGCCGCCTTTCGCGCGCTGCGTCATGCCCCGCGCGCGCACGAGGCGCTCTATCCCCTTGCCGCAAAATTGCCCCCGGTAAGCGGCTTTTTCCTCGATCCGGCGTTGCGCGATGACGCCGATCTGCTGGCCCGCCTTGCGGCGCCCGCAGCCCCGAACAGCGGCGTCATTCATGACAACAACGGACCCGGCAGCCGGGGCGGCTTCTCGCTTTATGTGCCGGAATATTACACCCCCGACCGCGCCTGGCCGTTGGTGATGGCGCTTCATGGCGGCAGCGGCAATGGCCGCGGCTTTCTGTGGAACTGGCTGCGCGAGGTGCGCAGCCATGGCGTGATCCTGGTCGCGCCCACCGCGACCGGCAGCACCTGGGCCTTGATGGGCGAGGACGCCGACACCCCGAACCTCAGCCGCATCCTCGCTTGGATAAGGGCCCGCTGGAACATCGACCCGACAAAACTGCTGCTCACCGGAATGAGCGACGGCGGCACGTTCTGCTATGTCACGGGGCTCGAGAGCGGCTGCCCTTTCACCCATCTGGCCCCGGTAGCCGCCACCTTTCATCCCCTGATGGCCGAAATGGCCGATGCCCAGAGATTGCGCGGCTTGCCGGTCTATCTGGTGCACGGCCGGCTCGACTGGATGTTCCCGGTGCAAGTCGCGCGGCAGACCCGGGAGGCGCTAACGGCGGCCGGCGCCGATGTCACCTACCGGGAGCTAACAGATCTCAGCCACTGCTACCCGCGCGAGATGAACCCGGCGATCCTGGATTGGCTGCGCGGTTAGAGCCTGTTCGGTTCTGATTGAATCAGAACCGAGGTTCATCAAATGCGGATGCGGTAGCTCTCAAGTTTTATTACATACCATGCGAGAGAAAATCTCTCGGCGGAGTCCGGTGCAGATGCGCCGCGTCCGTGCCGACAACCGCCCGGGAACGGTCGCAGGTTCCGACTTCATGGATTGGGCGTCAATTCGATCCGCGGAATGCGGCTTTCCGCCGACTGGCTTCCGCCAACGGTATTTCCGGCCGAACCCGGCGATCGCTTCCACAGCAACGTCATCTGTCGTCACGCGTCATGATCGCGGATAGCCGCAGGCTTTCCATCACGGCCGACATAATCTCGTCCGGATTCATCCGCAGAGATTAGGTTTTAGAGAAGAGAACCGCGGGGCGTTGGTCGGAGCAGTCTTCGAAGCAGCAAGTGGAAAATCCTTAATGCCTCCGGAAAATGTTGCCGCCGCCCCAACGCCGACCACCCGCGCGTCGGCTTCGGCGCTGCTGTCGCGGGGCGTCACGCGCCTCGAAGTCACGCTGAAACTCACCACCGCGATCCTGGCGTTGGCAGCAGGCGTCTATACCTATCTCGGCGTCCGCGAATTGCTGAACGGCAGCCCGGCCACGGTGTTCTTCGCCGCCGTGATCTATGCGGTGGCGGTGTCGGTCGGCATCTACGCGTTCTGGGTATTCATGATGCATTTCATGCCGCATGTGACCGGTCGCGCCGGCCGTGGCCTCATGGCCGGCTGCATGCTGCTGGGATCGCTGATGATCGTGGCGATGTCGTCATGGCTCAATGCCTCGGCGCTGGCCGGCGCCGCGGCGATCCAGCAGCATCTCGCCACCACGGTGCAGGACTATACCCGCGACCTCGATAGCGCCAACAGCAATGCCATTGCCGCCCAGGGGCTGTTGCCGGACATCCAGCTGGCATCATCGCGCTTCGCGCGGCTTGCCGATGCCGAGCGCGCCGGCTCGCTCACAGGCACCGCCGGGTCCGGCACAGTGGTGCAGCTCCTGACCCAGATGTCCGGACAACTCGACAGTCTTGGTCAGGAAGTCCAGGCCTCGGGCAAGCGGGTCTCGGCCCTGTACGAACTGGGCGGTAAAAATCTCGCCAGGATGCGTGAACTGATTTCCGATCGCGGACCGATTTCGGCGCGCAGCGACGCATTCGCAACCGAGTCGCTGGCGCTGATGGGCGTGATCGCCAATTTGCAGCAGACCTCCGTGGCGGCGGCGGTCAAACGTGCCGCAGCCTCGCTGTCCTCCAGCTTCATTGCGCCGGCCGCAGGCGGCCGCAGCGCCGATCTGGCCGATCGCCAGACCGCCATGGTCGGCAAGGTGGAAAGCTCGATTGCAACCCAGGCGGCATCGCTATCGGACGCCGCCGATAAAATCCTGGCGACGCCGCGGGTCGAACCGATCAGGTTCCAGTCGCTGTCTTCGGCCGAAGCCGTGCTGCGCTACGCCGGCGATTTCATCCCGAGCTGGGCCGGCGCGATCTCGATCGACCTGATGCCGGCGGTGCTGGTGCTGATCCTGTGCGTGGTGCATGCCACGATCCGTCGCGAAGCGCAGCCGTCCGTCAGTGCGTCCAACATGACGGTGGGCGAACTGGTCGCGGCCTTGCAGATCGCGCACGAGGTCGTGCAAGCACGCAAGCCGATGCCCGACCAGGCCAGGGTTGGGGCAGAACGGATGGGCGAGCCGGCGGCCATGATGGAAGAAAACGTCACTTCGCTCTCGGCGGCGCGACAAATCAAATAACGGATTCCGGTGCCACCATCGTCGAGCCTGCAACAACGTCTTCGCGCCTGGGTATCGGACAACCCGGACCAAGCCATATTGCGCTGGATTTTCTGCAGCGTTCTAGCGGTCACGATCGCGGTGCTCGCAGCCGACCTCGCCGGCATGCGGGCGCAGACCATAAACCCGGCCGCCGCAACCGGGCCGATCGAGATCAGGCAGGATGCGCCGGTGCTTCGTCTTCCCGGCCTTGCGCCATCGATCCCAGCGCCGTTGCCCGGTGACGACAAGCGCACGGCGCCGCTGCCGCAACCGGACGGCTCGTTGGCCATGCCGATGACGTTCGCGTTCGCCGGCGGCGGAAGGTTGCTCGCGACCGGCACCATCACCCCGGGCATTTCGGAAGTCTTCGCGGCCGAAGTCGGCCGGCACAGCGGTTACATCAAGACCGTGGTGTTGAATTCGCCGGGCGGTTCGGTGACCGACGCGCTGGCGATGGGGCGACTGATTCGCGAGCGGAAACTTGCAACCGAAGTTGAGGCGGGAAAATATTGCGCGTCGTCCTGCCCGCTGGTCTTTGCCGGCGGCATCGAGCGGCGCGTCGGCGACCGGGCCGCGATCGGCGTACACCAGGTGGCGGCGATCGGTTCGGCCGGCCAGTTGCGCGATGAGATGAGCATCGCGCAGAACATTTCCGCGCATTGCGAGCGCTATCTCGATGACATGGGCGTGAGCCTGCAGGTCTGGGTGCATGCCATGGAGACCCCGCACGACCGGCTGTTCATCTTCCGGCCGGATGAGTTGAAATCATTGAACATCGTTAAGGCTGCCGCGGCTTCGGCGCCGCCAGCGGTGCCCGCGACGAAACCACGGTCTTAAGTGGGGCAAGCCGCGGGAACCATCCGATCGCGACCGCGTTGTTGACGATCATTGGAGGTTGTCATGCGGGTTTTTCTGGGAATGATCTTGGGTGCGCTGCTGTTGACCGTGGTCATCTACAGCTATGATTCGATGCAGACATCGACGGTTGCCAACGGCGAAGTGGCGCAGGGCCATCGCACCATCGTCAACTGGGACGTCGCCGCCACCGACTGGAACGCGCTGAAGTCGCGCGCCCATGACGACTGGATCAGGCTGTCGTCGAAATAATCTGCCTCCAGAATGATCTGCGTCGCAATAATTGTCGCGACCGCTATTTTTCCGCAGCTGCCTTGCGCGCATCGGCGATCACCTGACCGAACTGCTCCATGGTGAGAACGCCGGGCACGCGGAACTTGCCGACGATGAACGACGGCGTGCCCTTGAAACCGAACGCCGTGGCTTGATCGTTGTTGCGCGCAAGGATCGCGTCGATGGCTTTTGCGTTGGCCGCTAGATCGCGGCTGGCGCGGTCGACATCGATCCCCGCGCCAGCCAGCAGTTCCCGGATTCGCGGTTCGGTGAGCTTCGAATTGACCCCGATCAGCGCATCATGCGCCTGCGCAAATTTGTCCTGGTATTTGCTCGCCAGCGCCATCCGCGCCGCGATCACCGAAACCGGCCCGAGGATCGGCCAGTCCTTCCACACCAGGCGAACCTTGCCGTCATCCTGCACTACCTGCCGCAGCTCGGGCTCGAGCTTGCGGCAATAGGGACATTGGTAATCGAAATATTCGACGATCGTGATGTCGCCTTCGACATTACCGGCGACCGGGATATCCGGGTCGCGCAACACCAGCGCCTCGGTCAAAACATTGTCGCCGTCGCCTTGCGCCAGCGCCGAGCCTGGCTGAAACCCGATGCCGAGCACGATCGCGCCCGCGCCGAGCGCGCCCAACGCCTCACGCCGGCTGAGTCCGGGGTTGCGCGGGGCGGGATTGATCGATTTGGTCATGTCCGGTCTCCCGCAGCCCCTCAAGGCCGCAATGGCCCGCTCAGGATAGCGACAAGTTTCGCACCAGCATATAGAGCGCCACCGTGATAATGACAGCGGCAAAAACGACATTGAGCGCCCCGCGCCGCGCCGCCAGATGTCGCGCCGACCGGGTGCCGAGCAATCCGCCGACGATCCCGCCGGCGATGAACAATCCCGCCAACCCCCACGAGATCAACCCGGACCAGGCGTAGCTCGCCGCCGTGGTCAGCCCGAACGCCGTGACCGCGACCAGCGACGAACTGACCGCATTGAGGATCGACATTCCCGTCGCCAGCATCAGCGCCGGCACGATCAGAAAGCCACCGCCGATGCCGAAGAAACCGGACAACGTTCCGGTTGCGAGACCGAGGCCGACAATGGCGGGCATGTTGGTCCAGTTTATCCGCACGTCGGGCAGCCCGACCCGCGCCCGCGTCTTCAGCATCAGAGCCGCGATCACCAGCATCACCAGCGCGAACAGCGCCAGCAGCTTTTGGCCGTCCAGCATCTTGCCGAAGATCGATCCGACGAACGCGCCGATCATTCCCGCCGCCGCGAAGGTCAGCGCGCACGACCAGCGCACGGTGCCGCCGCGCGCATGGTTCGACAAATTGACCGCCGCGTTGGCCGCCACCGCGATCGCGCTGGTGCCGATCGCCACATGGGCGTCGGGCACACCGACCACGTAGACCATCAGAGGCACCGCCAGAACCGATCCGCCGCCGCCAACCAGCCCGAGCGAAAATCCGACCAGCGAGCCCGATGCCAGTCCCAGCACGCCTTGCATGGTGGAGATCATCAAACCGGCAACCTCAGGGCTCGTGCATCCGTTCGAACCGCGACGCCCCCAGCGGGTTCCGCCCCCTGATCCGACCGAGGTCGGAACAGGCAAAAATCGATCGATGCGCAAGCCATCAACGGCACGGCGTTCCTCCGCAAGGAGTTTCTTCAAATCTCTAGGTTGGCCGCAGCAAAACTGCAATGAAGATCAGCGCAGCAAGAGCGTCACCACCAGCGGCACCAGGAGCGAGGTCACCAGCGCGTTCAGGCTCATGGCGATGCCGGCGAACACGCCCGCGACCGCGTCGACCTGAAACGCACGCGCGGTGCCGATGCCGTGGGCGGCTATCCCCACGGCGAATCCGCGGGCGCGGAAATCCTTGATGCCGATCCGGTTCATCAAGGGCGTGACGACGATGGCGCCCATGATGCCGGTGAGGATGACCGCAACCGCGGTCAGCGACGGGTCGGCATGCAGGGATTCGCTGATGCCCATCGCAACCCCGGCCGTGACCGATTTCGGCGCCAGCGACAACACCACGATGCGCGGCAGGCCCGCGGCCTGCGCCAGCCATACGACCGAAACCACCGCGGTCACCGAGCCCGCCGCGAGCGCGACCAGCATCGGCACGATCGCCGACGCCACCACCTTGCGGTTTTCGTAGAGCGGCACCGCCAGCGCCACGGTCGCCGGCCCGAGCAGGAAGTGCACGAACTGCGCGCCGCCGAAATAGGTCGTGTAGGACGTGCCGGTGAGCAGCAGGAACGCCCCGATGATCCACATCGAATGCAGCACCGGGTTGGCCAGGGGATTGCGGTGGGTTGCGAGCGATACCGCATCGGCGCTCGCATAGGTCAGCAATGTCACCGTCAGCCAGAGCAGCGGCGACTGCGAAAGATACACCCAAAGCGAGAACGGATTTTCACTCATCCGCGCTCCCGCGCGCCAGCAGCCGGCTTGCGGCCAGAAAGGTCACGACCGTCACCAGCAAGGTTGCCACCACGGAGATGGCGAGCACGCCCAGGAAGGCGATGCCATGCTCGACGACGAGGTCGAGCTTCTGCACCACGCCGACACCGGCCGGGACGAACAGCAGTGACAGATTGGCGACCAGGAACCGGCTGGCATGTTCGACGCCGCCGCCCTGCAACGGTCCGCGCGCGACGATGACAAAGCGGTCACGCGCCAGCAGCAGCAGCAACAGCAGCATCAGGCCGACCACCGGACCGGGCAACGGCAGCGCCAGGGCGCGCACGAAGACTTCGCCGGCCAGTTGACAGAGCAGGATCAGGCTGAGGCTGGCTATCATCGGCGATTCCGGGAGCGCCGGCGGCATCGCCGGGCCAAAGGGAAAGCGGCACGGCGATCCTCGGAAGTGCCCGGGACGGTTGTGTGTCCGAACACTCGGTGAGGGTTAAGCGGATCGCCTCAGCCCTTCAGCCGCTTGTTGCACTCGCTGTAGTAACCGCCGCCACCTTTTTGATTCCACTTCATCCCGCCGGTGGTATTGTCGGCCTTGTTGGCCTTCCATTGTTCGGCACAGGTGTGAATCCGCGCCAGGCCTGGTTTTTCCTGAGCAAATTTCGGATCGACGGCGGACGGGAATATGGCGTTACCGACCGGTGCCGGTGCTGCCATAGGCGCGGCTTCCTTCTTCGGCTTGGCTTCCACCTCTTTTGGCGCGGCTGCAGCGGGCGGGGCGGCGGGGGCCGCGGCGGGCGTGGCGGCAGGCGCCGCTGCGGCGTCGGCGCCGCATTCGGCCTTGCGGAAATCATTCCACTTCTGGCCGTTGAGCGTGCCGGCAGCCTTGGCGGCCTGATATTTCGCACTGCATTCCTGCGAGGTCAGGGCGTGGGCGGGCGCCGTCGCCGCGAGCGCGGCAAAAGCCGAAGCCGCAACTGCCGATACTAATCTTGCTTGAATGGTCATCCCCTGGTCTCCTTGGGCGTGGCATTTTATAGATCCCCATCCTAGCGTGGCGACGGCGCGTGACAAAGCAACGATCGACCGCCGGAGCAAAAATCTTGCCCCTGAAAATGCCGCCGTCCGGCTTCATTCATCCACGGTTCAGCATCACAGCGCGACGGTGCGCGCCTCTTCAACCCGAGGTGCTCCGATGATGAAATTATCTTCCCGCGCGGCCGCGACGGCCTTCGCCTCCCTGCTGATGATGAGTTTTGCATTTGCACAGACCCCCGCCCCGGCCACCCCGGCGCCGGCTGACAAGATGGCGCCGGCCAAGAAAGCCGGGAAGCCGCGCAGCGCGGCCTCGCTCGAATGCTCCAAGGAAGCCGACACCAAGGGCGTCCATGGCAAGGAGCGCAAGAAGTTCATGTCCGACTGCAAGAAGGAAGCGAAGGACGCCGCGGCCAAGCCGAAGACATAGGGTCAAGCCTCTGGGGGTCAAGCCTCTGGCCTCGCCATCCGTCATCGGGTATCGCCTCCGGCGAGCCCGGTGACGGGCCCCGGCGCGCGAGATGGCGCAGCGCAGCGGACGCGCATTGCTGCAGTCGCGTTGGCGCATTTGTCGCCGCTATCGGGATTTGCCATAAGGCGGCGTGAGACGAATACCCTCATCTTTGGCGGTTGCCATCCCAAGCCGTAGCAACACTCTAAACGTGCTGGAAACGATACTTATCGGCACCGGCGGGGGACTGTTGTTTTTGCTCGCGCATCTGCCGGGCGGACTGATTTCCGGGGCCATGATCACCGTCGGCATCGCCGCGATATCAGGACGCCCGATGACGCTGCCGCCGATCGTGACCCAGACCGTGCTGGTGCTGCTCGGGATATCGCTGGGCTCGCTGGCGTCGCGGCAACTGCTGCAACATGTGAGCGCCTATCCCCTGACCATCGGCCTGTTGGCGCTGGCCACGTTCTGCTCGACCTTCGGCAGCAGCCTCTATCTGCAGCGCGTCCACGGCTGGGAGCGGACCTCGGCCTTTCTGGCCGGCAGCCCCGGCGCGCTGTCGCAGATCATCATCCTCGCCGCGGAGAAAGGCGCCGATGTCCCTGCGATCGCGGTGGTGCAGACGCTGCGGGTGATCGTTCTCACCGCGGCCCTTCCGCTGCTCTTGACCCTGACCGGACTGGCCCCGGCATCGCTGCCCGCCCCGGCGGTGGCGATCGCCACGCCGCTCGAATTCGCGAGCTTGATTGCCGCCGCGCTTTCGGCAGCGATGCTGCTGCGGCTGGTCAAGTTCCCGGCGAGCTGGATGTTCGGCGCGATGATCGGCTCGATCGTGCTGCACGGCTCAGGTCTGGTCGAGGGCGGCCTGCCGCCCTCCGTGCGCGGGGTGGCGCTGGTCGGGATCGGCGCGCTGATCGGCACGCGCTTTGCGCGGATGAAGACCAGGACGCTGCTCGGCCATCTCAACGCGGCGCTCGGGTCTTTCGTCGTCGCCATCATCATTTCCGCGCTGTTCGTCGCGGTGATCGCGCTGACCACTGCGGTGCGGCTGGCCGACATCATGGTGGCATTCGCGCCGGGCGCGATGGATGCCATGCTGGCGCTGGCGCTGACGCTGCACATCGATCCGATCTTCGTCGGCGCCCACCATCTGTCGCGCTTCGTGTTCGTCACCCTCGCGATGCCCGGCATCGTGCACCTGTTCGGACGTCCGCAGGAAGATGTCGATGATTAGGATTTGCGCGCGGCCGGATCAGGATCCGCGCGCCGCCAATCTGACGATGCCCGACGCCGCGATCGCGGCCGTCAGGAGCGAGATCAGGACATTGTAGCCGGCCAGTGACAGGCCGAGAAAGCGCCACTGCACTTCGTCGCAACGGATCACCTTGACGCTGTCGAGGCGCTCCAAAAGAGTGCCGGCGCTGCCGAGATTTCCGATCGGGCCGGTGCACTCGGTCGGTCCCTGCCAAAGCCCCCATTCGACGCCGGCGTGATAGCCGCCGAGCACGGCATTGCCCAGCGCAGCCAGCGCCAGAATGGCGAGGCCCGCATAAAGCAGCGCAAGCGGGGCCCGCCTCGCCGCGGCGAGCGCTGTGATCGCGCCGAGCGGAACGGCCAGATAATAGGCGTAGCGCTGCTCGAGGCAGAGCGGACAGGGCCGGATGTCCAGCACCAGCTGGAAGAACCATGCCCCCGCCAGCGTCGCCGCCGCGATCACCGCGATCAAAAGCGAAGCCGTGAGCGCCGGGCTGGCGGGCAAGCGCAGCTGCGAGCGGTTTGCGATCGTATCCGACGTCACGTGGGCCTCCTGTGCGCGCCAAGCGTCCTACCCCCTGGGGTCGGCGCTGTCGAGGCGGGGCCGGATCACGGCGGAGTGTTGTGCGATCGGCGCACGGGTTGACCTGAAGAGGCTGGCCGCTATATTCCGCGGGCTTTCCGGCCTCTGCCCTTTAAGGCCTGATGTCAGATAAGCCCCTGTGGCGGAATTGGTAGACGCGCTCGACTCAAAATCGAGTTCCGCAAGGAGTGCTGGTTCGATTCCGGCCAGGGGCACCAGACTTCGCGGCTACGCTACGGCTTGTCCCCCGCTTTTCCGCGGATCGCGAGCAGCCCTCCACCTGTTCACCTGTTAACGACCATCGGTCCGACCGGGCGTGATGCTTCCACTGCCCCGAGGACACAACTGATTTGGGTTGCTCGCGAAGCCGAATATTTTTGTCGAAACGGCTGGACAGGATTTCGCCGCGCCAGCCCGTCGGGCAAATCAATGCGCCATCGCGGGTCGCGTCCGGGCTGGTAGCGGGCATCCATGCATTTTCGGTCAGGCACTGCCAGACTTTCGCCCGACCCCCGGATCGCTCATAACACTGCGATCAATAGCATTTTTGCGTTTTTGGCGCAGCTTTGGCTAGGGTGGATTGCATATAAGCATTAATCAATCATAGATTGAAACTGCGCTTTGCCCCGGACGCTCCCAGGCATCGGGTCGCGCGAATGCGCGGCCGATGCAAGGCTCCGTGACCCGCCATCTCCCGACACGGGCATCCATATAAATTAACAAATCGCGGCCCGTCGTTCTCGGAAGTGGCGGGTTACGGCTTCGCCTCCAACCCGCCCTTGGCCCTGCACAGTCTCGCCAGCATCCGGGGCAACGGCGGCGAGGTAAACCAGCCCGACCACGCGATCATCGGTCCGCGCGGCTGTGATCGTGGCTCCGCCATAGGAGTGACCCACGAGGATGGCGGGACTGCTGACCCGCCCCAGCGTGCGTTTGATCGCGGCCACATCCTCCGTGAATGTATCGAGGCCGTACTGGACGGCCATCACCTCGTGCCCTTGAGCCTGCAGCGCTGGAATCCCCTTATCGTCACTGCAGATGTCGATGTAGAAATTCCTTGGTTCGCCCATTGGCGAGCGTTGCTGCCGCGGCGCTGTAGTGCGCCCCGTTATGCCGAGAGAAGGCGTGACGCTGACCCGGATAGCTATAAACGGTTGCGTTTGGCTTTTTTGCCAGCGCCGCTTTGATCCGTGCTTGCGCTGCCTTCGAGATGAATTCGTCCTCCTCGCCAAGGTGCATCAGCAAGGGGGCGCGCAGGCTTCCAACTTCGCCGAGGTATTTTTCCGTGTCGCCGCCATGGTAGGCGACGGCGGCGTCAACCTCATGGCGGGCGGCCGTGATAAAGGCCATCAACGCGCCGAGGCAGTAGCCTTGCAGGGCAACCCTCCCGGTCGACTGAGGCAACTTGACAGCGGCGCGGATTGTTTGCGCGATATCGCGCGCGCCAGCGTCGCGATCATACGCCCCGTAAAGCCGCAGACCGCGCTGCCAGTCGGCTTCTGACCTTACGTCGAGATCAACGTCGGGCTCCTGCCGCCAGAACAGGTCTGGCGCGATCGCGGTGTATCCCTGGGCCGCCAACTCATCGCAAGTCACTCGGATGTCGGCGTTAACGCCAAACAATTCCTGAAGAACGACCACCACGGGCGCGGGCAAGGTGGCGGGCCGTGAAATATAAGCGCCGAACCTCCCATCCGGAGACTCGATGACGATCCGATTTTCCATGTTTTGCTCCTGATGAGATTCCTTGAAACGAATCGCTGCCGATTGACCAGGCCGTGAGTTGCGGCGCGAAATGCTCCCGCTCCCGGCACTAGCGATCCTCAAATCGGCCATCCGCTCCGATGCCGTGAGGAAAGTGACCAGCCTGCCTTCGCGCCGCGTCGTCAACTTCACTGACTGACCAACGCGTGCGCGGCAGCCTCTTCGATGAGCTGGGCTGTTTCCTTCGGATGAGACATGTAGGCCACATGGCTCGCCTTCACCTCGACCGTCTTGGCCTTGGCGCGCTTTGCCATCATGCGCTCCTGATCCGGATTGATCGATCGGTCGTCGGTGGCCACCATGTACCAGGAGGGCTTGTGCTTCCAGGCGGGATTCTTCACCTGATGGGTGAACGAGTCGGTAGAGATCGGCACCTGCGATATAGCCATGAACTCCGCCTCATCTCGTGGAATGTCCGCTGCGAAGTCGGCGGCGAAATGCGCCTGGTCAATCCACCAAAGCCCGTTGCTGTCCGCCTTGAACGCCTTGGACGCTTGCGGCACGGCCTGTTCGATCGACGCGCAGCTTTCGCCTTCATCGAGGGCAAAGGCGGCAATATAGACAAGCGCTTTGACGTTTGGATGATTGCCAGCCTCGGTAATGATGGACCCGCCGTAGCTGTGGCCGACCAGAACGACCGGTCCGCCCATGGCGTCGATTGCGGCCTTCGTGTACTTTTGGTCTTCGGCGTACGATGTCTCGGGAGGCTGCGCTACCGACACCCTGTAGCCGTCATTCTTGAGGATGTCGGCGACCTTCCTCCAGCCGGAGCCATCCGCGAAAGCCCCATGCACCAAAACTACGTTCTTAATGGGTTGTGTCATGACCGTCCTCCTTTGCAGTGAAGATCCATTCGGATTGGTTATTTTCGATGCTGAACGCTTTCACGCCGAACCGCCCTTGTCTCGTTGGCTACTTGATCGCTGCAGCACCCGGGTTCGAGCACACCGTATTGTTGGGCAGCGCCCGCAAAATTGTACGAATTTGACCGCGTTGTAAGATTCGGCTGAAAAATTCGCCGCTATAGACGACACCGCCGCCATTCGCCGCTTTTTTTGATTTTTGGGCATTTATCTTGCCGGGACGCGTTGAGTGCGCGAGAGTATTTGTCGCTTTAGTCACCGTCAGGAGGCAATGATGGCTGCGGATGCGATCGAAAACGACCTTGCTAGACGCTTCCGAATAGACCCTCCGCCAACACTTTTGGCGCGAAAATCTTCAAAAGCACGTATCGGCTTTTCGCGGCTGCGAAGCAGTCGTCCGATGCATGGCCATTCAATAGCTACGCCACCGGAAGAGGCCTTTGCATTCTGGGTTCCGTTATCGGTGCCGTTTTTCTCGAACCTATGGACGGCAGGACGGCGCAGAGAAGTGCCCGAGCTGCGTCTCGGCGATGCACAGCTGGTTGACCTCGGCGACCATCCGGTCGTCAGTTTGGACATCCCCTTCGATGCGATTCGCTTTTACATCACCCAGGTGGCGCTTGATGAGATGGCCAACGAAGCCGGCATTCGCCGGGTGAAAGGACTTTACGCGTCGAATTTTGGTGCCCGCGATTTGGTCATGTTCGGTCTCGCGCAAGCGCTGGCGGGCGCGATGGAGCAATCGTGCGACGAAACCGCGATGTTTTCCGAATGTATTGCGCTTGCTTTTTTCGCTCACATTGTGCGCGCTTACGGCAGCGTCCCGATCGGGGGACGGAACGCCCGCGGCGGCCTTGCAGCGTGGCAGCTGCAACGCGCCCGTGACCTCGTCAATGTCAATTTGGCACACGATCTTTCGATTGCAGAGATCGCGCATGAGTGCGGACTATCGAGCGGCTACTTTGCACGAGCATTTAAACGGTCGACGGGCGTTCCGCCTTGCCAGTGGCTGAGCAAAATGCGCATCGAGCGCGCCAAAGAACTCTTAAAGGACCCACGCTGCGAGCTCGCCGAGATTGCCCTGCTTTGCGGCTTCGTCGACCAAAGTCATTTCACGCGCGTATTTTCCAGGAGCGAGGGTTACAGCCCGGGTCGGTGGCGCCGCCTTCACTGCTTATAGTTTGGCGCGTGCGGCGGTCTTGATCGAGGGGCGGCTCGCAAGGTTGAAGCGCCCTCAAATGCGCGCGCCGCCGCGACGTCCCGGCCGCTTTGGGCGTCGCTCTGAGCGCGACGGTTTTCGCCGCCGCGCTCAGAGATTCGTATCTCGCGTCGATCGAGGCGATGCCAATGGCGCTCCTCGGTCCTTCCCCTGAACAAGCGCGAGTTTCCCGAGGCGCGGCCAATGCTTCAGCGTCCTCTCAATTGCTGACTTTGGTGGAAGCAGGCCCCCATCAGGAGTTTGTTCCTTCCCCGCAAGAACACCCATGTCAGCTGGTCTCGACATCGCGGAAGTCGCACGCACAACAATTCGCGATTGAGTGGACATGGCAATGGCCGCGCTCTCGCGCCATTTATTTTGCAAGCAGATTGTCAGTTCGTTCCTGCAATTTCTTGATCAAACCATCGGCGCCACCGGAAGCGATGATCGAGGCGAACTCGTCGCGCCGCAGCGCGAGATCGCTGATCGTTCCGTTGAGATAGATATCGACCACCCGGCCGCCGCGGACCAGGTAATTTATGCTCACGGTGCGGCCATTGGATTGCAGAAGCTTGGTCTTGACGATTTCACCGCCGCCGCGCGCTTCCGGAGTCGGCTGCGGATCGACGACGAAGCGTTCGCCTGAATAATCTTTGATCTGACTGGCGTAATCCGCGACGATAAAGCGGGCGAAGCCGTCCCGAACGGCGGCCTGCTGCTGTGCCGAGAAGTCCCTCCAGGGTGGACCGACCGCCAGCCGCGTCATCGTCGGAATGTCGAACGCCGCGGTAAAGACCGGCGTGAAGCGCCTGTCGCGCTCAACCACACTGAGCCGTGCAGCCTGTTGGATGGTCGGCATCAGCTGCTGATAATAGGCTTCGATTTTTGCCACCGACTCATTTGGCGTCTGGGCGGCCAGCGGCAAAGCGTCAAATGAGACGAGCAAAAAGACACCAAAGACAAACCGCACGAACATAGCCCTCAGGCGGGGCATGAAACATTTCGTCGCCACCATTCGTCACCACAGATTCCGTTTGGAGAGAAATGCTCTTGAGTTTCGCGGTCGCACTCGCCCGCAGCCGCGATTGCCGCAGCAGCCGCGGAGGATTTGCGGTTGCATGATGGCGTGCATTTTCAAGCCCAACATTCATTCCGACATCGAACATCGAAGGCAGGCTGGCGCAGGCCGGCGAGGCATTCACCCTTGGGCTGCGGCCGGACTACCGCATATCACGCATTCGCCGGGTGGGGCCATACTTTACTTCAACGCGCGAATTTGTGAAAGGTACCAGGGCTTGTCCCGTGCTTGTCCCGCCGGTGAGACTGAGCGGACCGGCCGACCTTCATGACGGGCTCGCGTCGCGTTGACGGAATTGCTACTCATTGCCCGCCATACGACGATCGGATGCCATCTTTGACGGGAAATCTCGAGTCTACGCCGATAGCCGCGATCACACGGCTGGTACGCCTTTCGACTCGATACGCATGGCCGGTGATTCTGGGCTTCCTGCTTCTGGCGGCGGCCTCGGCAGCCTATTTCACGCGGCATTTCGCCATCAGCACCGACAGCAAGCAGTTGCTTTCGAGCTCGCTGCCATGGCGCCAGCAAGAAGCGAGGCTGAATGCCCAGTTTCCGCAACAAATCGACCAGCTCATCGCGGTTGTCGATGCCGCCACCCCGGAGGCCGCCGATGATGCGGCGGATGTGCTGGTCAACGAGATGGCGTCCCGGTCAGACCTGATCCGTAAGGTCAGCCGTCCTGATGGCGGCGAGTTCTTCGAGCGCAACGGCATTCTCTTTCTCAGCGTGAAGAAGGTACAGCGCGCCACCGCCGACCTGATTTCTGCAGAGCCTTTTCTCGGGACGCTGGCCGCCGATCCGACGCTGCGCGGCGTCTTTCGTACATTCTCGCAGTCGATCGAGGGTGTTCGCCTGGGAAAGGCAAAGCTCGACTCTCTCACGCCGGCGCTCGACGCGCTCGCAAATGCGCTGGAGCTCGTCGACAAGGGAAAGAGCGCTTCCTTCTCGTGGCGCAAGCTGATCGCCGGTGAGGAGCCGAAGCCTTCGGAGCTGCGCCGCTTCGTGAACATCGAACCGGTGCTCGATTTCACCGATATTCAGCCGGGACGCAAAGCGATTGCGGCCATACGCGAAGCGGCATCCAGGCGGGGCCTCACGCCGGAGAATGGGGTGACGGTGCGCCTAACCGGGCCGGTTGCTCTTGCGGACGAGGAGTTCGCCACGGTCGCCGACGGCGCCATGCTCAACGGACTAGTCACACTGCTCCTGGTCGGCCTGGTGCTGTGGCTCGCGCTGAGGAAGGCGCGGCTGATCCTCGCGGTGCTTGTCAATCTCGTCTGCGGTCTGCTCTACACGGCAGCCACAGGCCTCTGGATGGTGGGAACGCTGAACTTGATCTCGGTCGCGTTCGCCGTGCTCTTTGTCGGCCTCGGCGTCGATTTCGGAATTCAGTTCTGCGTCCGCTATCGCTCCGAGCGGCATGCCTGTCTCGACCTCGATCAGGCGTTTACGGCGACGGCGCGCGGGATCGGGGCCCCGCTCCTTCTCGCAGCCGCTTCGATCGCGACCGGATTCTTCTCGTTCCTGCCGACAGCCTATCGCGGCCTTTCCGAGCTCGGGCTGATCGCCGGGGTAGGCATCATCATTGCGCTGGCCACGACCTTGACCCTGCTTCCTGCGTTGCTCACGGTCCTCAAGCCGCCTCCTGAGCCAAGACCGATCGGTTTTGCCGCGCTGGCGCCCGTGGACCGCTTTCTGGAGCAACAGCGCAACTGGGTCGTCGGCACGACGCTAGCTGTTGCGGTTCTCGGTTTGCCGCTGCTCGCGGGTTTGCGTTTCGACTTCAATCCGATCAATCTGCGGGCGATGGATACCGAATCGGTCGCAACCTTGCTCGACTTGATGAACGATCCCGAAACCAGTCCGAACACGATCGACATCCTCGGAAACGACTCCTCCGGGGTATCGACCATGGTCGAGAGGCTTCGGAAATTGCCGGAGGTTGGCCGGGTGGTGTCGCTGCAGAGTTTTGTTCCCGACGATCAGGACGCCAAGCTGGCTTTGATCGAGGACGCAGGCTTTTTTCTGCAGAACACGCTCAATCCCGGCGGGATTGGTCCAGAACCGACGCCGGCGGAGACGGAGGCGGCGATCGGAAAGCTGATCGCCGAGCTATCCGAGGCGACGGATGGCCTCGATAGTCCGGCCGCCGTACAGGCTCGCCGCCTCGCAGCCGCTCTGACCGCCATGGCGAAGGCGCCGCCGGCCGTCCTGGGCGAAGCCGATCGCGCGCTCATCACACCGTTGCGGACGATGCTGCGTCAGGTAAGAAATCTCCTCAATGCCGAACCCGTGAGCATCGCGACTCTTCCGCCCGCGCTGAAGGGCAACTGGATGTCTGCCGATGGCGTCGGCCGGGTCGAGGTCGCGCCGAAAGGGGATGGCAACGACAACACGATCCTGCGTCGCTTCGTAGTGGCCGTGCGTGGTGTTGCCCCGGAGGCTACCGGCCAGCCGGTTTTCATCATCGAGGCGGCCGCAACCGTCATCAAGGCATTTCTCCAGGCCGGCGTCCTGTCGCTGGTGTTGATCGCATTGATCCTGTTTGTCGCGCTGCGCCGCTGGGTCGATGTCGCTTTGACGCTGGTGCCTCTGCTGGTTGCCATCGTGGTCACACTTGAGATTTGCGTGCTCATCGGACTGCAGCTCAATTTTGCGAACGTCATCGCACTGCCGCTGCTGCTGGGCGTCGGCGTCGCCTTCAAGATCTACTACATCGTGGCGTGGCGATCGGGGGGGACGAACTTCCTGCAATCGAGCCTCACGCGAGCCATCGTCTTCAGCGCCTGTACGACCGCCATCGCGTTCGGGAGCCTCTGCTTCTCGCATCACCCCGGGACATCGAGCATGGGCAAACTGATGGCCCTGTCGCTGCTGACGACGCTTGCCGCCGCCGTCCTTTTCCAGCCGGCTCTTCTGGCCACCCAGCCGAACCGATCTGGGCAATTTAAGGGCAAATTTACCGGCGCTGATGCAAAGAAGTAACAGTCGCCACAACGGGTACGTGATAACCATCTCGGGAAGGCACGGACAGAGAAAGAACATGGGTCTCGGTCGAACGTCGGCCCAAGGAGCAATCGCGTGCCTATCGTCGTTACTCGTGGCTGCCTGCGCGTCGATGCCGAGAGACGCGTCGTTGCCGATCAGCGACCCCGGTGAGGCGAGGAATCGACAAGTCCTGGCCATCAATCAGCAAACGTTGGGGCCACTGTCGGACGTGGTGAAGAGGCTGCCCGGCCCCGTGCACGACCGCCTCCATGATCTGAATTCGAATTTGAAGGAGCCGCGCATCTTCGTCAACGACGTGCTGCAGCTGCGACTGGACGCGGCCGCCACCACGGCCGGCCGCTTCGTTCTCAATACAACCGTCGGCGTGGGCGGACTGTTCGACGTGGCGGGCCGCCAAGGCACCGGTCAGCAGAGCGGCGATTTCGGGCAGACTCTGTTCGTTTGGGGAGTGAGCGACGGTCCGTATGTGGTTCTGCCCTATATGGGGCCGGCCACGACGCGCGATGCCTTCGGCTCGATCGTCGATGTGGCCGCCGACCCGCTGGGTTGGCTCATCGGATTAAACATCGTCTCAACGGTGACGCACGTTGCGGTCAGTGCCGGCACGACGAGCCTCGATGCGACCGATAGACTTGGCCAGCTGAAGCAAGCCGAAGACGCTTCCATCGACTTCTACAGCTTTATCCGCTCAGGCTATTACCAGACGCGGCGAGCCGAATTGCGCGAGGCAGTTGGATTGCCACGGGAGACCGAGTCCCCGGCCACCAGCGGACTTGACGATCCGGGCGGCGACAAATGAACGCGCCGGATTGCCACGCTTGGTTGACGTGGATGTGCTCCGGAGCGGGAGCCTGCCGATATAGGTTTGCCGTCAGGCACAGGACACATCACCGACGGACCGCACGCCCGCTTGCCGATCTGCGTCCGCGATTCGATCAGCGGTGCCGTCTCGGTGACCGCGCGTGAATGCTCCCATCAGCGCATGAACACAGTCGTTCCAGGTTCGGCGACGGTATTCGGCC
>NZ_JBEKXH010000072.1:0-19637 GCF_049512235.1 Bradyrhizobium sp. | reverse complement strand
CGACCTCAATGTACATCCTGCCCTGCCATGTCCTGGCCACGCCCGACGCTGCCGCGTCCACCGCATCTCATCCCGCGTGTCTGACGATCGCGATACGCCCCTCATCTGGAACGAGACGGGTGGGACTATAACTGATTCGAACAAAACAGCAACAGCAATATTTTTACATTTGTGGCTTGACAGCCCAAATCACACCAGATCTGGCCCGTCGGGCTAACAACTTTTTTGCGCGACGTCATTTGCCAGCTCGACGGAGGAGAGAAATTCGGCCCGTCGGGCAAATCACCGGCATTTCCCCATCATCGCGGCAACTGGTTCGCATGACGCGCGCGCGGGCCGGTCCAAGGATCTATGTTCAGTCACCCTGTGCACCGAATTAGCGGAGATTTTGAGCTCGGCAATTGATGCGATCAGCGCACCGCCCTTTCGATAACAGCTTGAAAACCTCGCCGCGCGGGCGGGACGACATCGGCGCGATATTGACCTTTGCCGGCCAATCCGCTTGCCTCCACCCGACCGCGTCACAAAAACCACCCGGGAAGCAACGCCATGTCCCATGTGCTGGCCATCGATCAGGGCACTACCTCCTCGCGCGCCATTGTCTTTCGTGCCGACATTTCGATCGCAGCGGTGGCGCAGCAGGAATTCCCGCAGCATTTTCCGGCCTCGGGCTGGGTCGAGCACGAGCCGGAGGACATCTGGACCTCGACGATCGCCACCGGCCGCGAGGCGCTGCGGAAAGCTGACCTCACCGCCAAGGATATCGCCGCCATCGGCATCACCAACCAGCGCGAGACCACCGTGGTGTGGGATCGCGACACCGGCCAGGCCATTCACCGCGCCATCGTCTGGCAGGACCGCCGCACCGCCGATATCTGTGCAAGACTCAAAGCCGAAGGCCAAGAGTCTTCGATCTCCGCGAAGTCAGGCCTGATCATCGATCCCTATTTTTCCGGAACCAAAGTCGCCTGGATCCTCGACCAGGTCCCCGGCGCGCGCGAGCGCGCTGATCGTGGCGAACTGATGTTCGGCACGGTCGACTGCTATCTTTTGTGGCGGCTGACCGGCGGCAAGGTCCATGCGACCGACGCCACCAACGCCTCGCGCACGCTGTTGTTCAACATCCACACCGGGCAGTGGGATGATGAATTGCTGAACCTGCTGCGGGTGCCGCGCTCGATGCTCCCGGAGGTGAAGGACTCCTCCGCCGACTTCGGCGAGAGCCTGCCGGAATGGTTCGGCGGCGCGATCGCGATTTCCGGCATCGCCGGCGACCAGCAGGCCGCCACCATCGGCCAAGCCTGTTTCTCGCCCGGCATGATAAAATCGACCTACGGCACCGGGTGCTTTGCCCTGCTCAACACCGGCACCACGCCGGTCGCCTCCAACAACAAGCTTTTGACCACCATCGCCTACCAGCTCAATGGCCAGCGCACCTATGCGCTGGAAGGTTCGATCTTCGTCGCCGGCTCCGCGGTGCAGTGGCTGCGCGACGGGCTCGGCATCATCAAACAGGCCGCCGAGACCGGCCCGCTCGCCGACAAGTCCGACAGCCTGCAGTCGGTCTATCTGGTGCCGGCCTTCGTCGGGCTGGGCGCCCCCTACTGGAATCCGCGCGTGCGCGGCGCGCTGTTCGGGCTGACCCGCAGCACCGGCCCGGCCGAACTCGCCCATGCCGCCCTGGAGAGCGTCTGCTACCAGACCTTCGACCTGTGGGCGGCGATGCGCGCCGACTGGCCGGAGGCCAACGCCGCCCATGTGGTGCTGCGCGTCGACGGCGGCATGACCGCCTCGGACTGGACCATGCAGCGGCTCGCGGATTTGCTGGACGCGCCGGTCGACCGCCCGATGATCCAGGAAACCACCGCCTTGGGCGCCGCCTATCTGGCGGGGCTCGCGGCCGGCGTCTTTCCCGAGCCCGAAAAATTCGCCGACAACTGGCGGCTGGAGCACCGCTTCAAGCCGATCATGAGCGCGGCGACGCGGGAGCGCAAGCTGAAGGGCTGGGCGCGGGCGGTGAAGGGGGTATTGGCGAGCGATGAGGGAGAGGGGTAGCGGTAGGTCTCTTTGCCGTCGTCACCCGCCACCGGGTCGGTGCCCACGGGTCGCGCGAATGCGCGCCCGATGACAGGCTCCAGCGGTTGATCCAATATTCCCGGCGGTTGTGGTAAAACGCAACTTCGCAGTGTACTGGAGATTCCGCTCGCGCGGAGTGCGACGGTGCTGCCTTCCATCGATGGTCCCACCCCCATGATCCTGATCGGCCAGTATGACTCCCCCTTTGTTCGCCGGGTCGCGATTGCGCTCAGGCTTTACGGCGTGCCGTTCGTTCACCGGCCGTGGTCGACCTTTGGCGACGCGGACAATATCGCGCCGTTCAATCCGCTGTGCCGGGTGCCGACACTGGTGTTCGAGGATGGCGAGGTATTGATCGAGAGCGCCGCGATCCTGGATTATCTCGATGAAATCGTCGGGCCGGAAAAGGCGATGATGGCAGCTCACGGCTGGGAGCGCCGCCAGGCCTTGAGAATCTGCGCGCTGGCGACCGGGCTCGCCGACAAGGCGGTCAGCCTGGTCTACGAGCGGGTGCTGCGCCGGGATCCGCTCAAACTATGGGTCGAGCGGTGCGCAGCCCAGATTGGCGGCGTATTGGAGATGCTGGAAAACGAACGGTCCGCGATCGCCTCGCTTTACTGGTTCGGCGGCCGCATCGGACATGCCGATATCGCCGTGGCCTGCGCGCTGCGTTTCACGAGCGAGGCCCATCCGAGCCTGTTCGGCCCCTTGCGCCATCCGGCGCTCGCAGCGCACGCCGCGCGCTGCGAGGCGCTGCCGGCCTTTCGGGAGATCGCACAGAAGTTCAATCCGCCGAGCGGGTGAAGATGGCGTGCGGCCCTGCGGTGCGCAGACACCGGCATCGCGGTGTCGCGCGCAGAGCCCGGAAGCGCCCGCGGCTTGATGATTTGACATCGTTCAGTCATTTATGCGCTACTTTCACGTGCGTTATTTTCAGCTTGCTATCCGTATTGGTCTGATCTGAGCAATTGCCGGGGTGGATGAGATGCCAAAGCGCGTCATCGTCGAGGGCGAGAAGAAGCTGATCCTCGATGACTTCTTCAAGGTGGAGGAAGTTCATCTCTCCTTCGAGAAATTCGACGGCAGCATGAGCCCGGTGGTGCGTCGGCTCAATTTCGAGCGCGGCGATTCCGTCGCCGCGGTGCTGCATCAAAAGCAGCGCGACGTCGTAATTCTGGTCAATCAATTCAGGTATCCCGCCTACGACAAGGGGCCAGGCTGGTTGACCGAAGTCGTCGCCGGCATGATCGACAAGGGAGAGCATCCCGAAGCCGCGATGCGCCGGGAGATTCTCGAAGAGACCGGCTATGTGGTCGAAAACCTTGTGCACATTGCCGATTTTTACGTCTCGCCCGGCGGTTCGTCGGAGCGGATATTTCTCTATTGCGCCGAAATTTCCGGACTTGACCCGGCTGGAAAGGGCGGCGGGCTGGCCAGCGAAAACGAGGATATCCAGCTCGTCGAACTTTCGACCGGCGAGGCTTTTGCTCGGCTCGAACGCGGCGAAATCCAGGACGCCAAGACGATCATTGCGCTGATGTGGTTGCGGACCAGGCTTGTTTCAGGCGTTTCATAAAAGGAGATTCGATATGACCAGCTGTTTTGTCATCATGCCGTTCGGGCAAAAGAAGGATCCCGGAGGCAAAGACATCAATTTCGATACGGTTTATACCCATTTGATCAAGGAAGGGGTGGAGCAGATCAAGGGACTGAGCTGCACCCGTTGCGATGAAATCGAAGAGCCAGGTGTCGTTCACAAGAAAATGCTCGAGCAGATATACCAGGCGGATGTCGCCGTGGTCGACATCACGACGTTGAACCCGAATGTCTTTTACGAACTCGGAGTTCGGCACGCGCTGGCGGACCATGTCACCGTCATCATCAAGCGCAAGGGCACACAGATCCCGTTCAATATCCGCCCCTTGAACGCGATCGAATATGACACGGACATGGGAAGCGTCGCGGAAGCCAAGAAGAAAATTGTGACGTTTATCCAAAATGGCCTGAAGACGCGCAAGGTCGACAGCCTGGTCCACGACAGCCTGCCGATACGGATCGCGGAAGAGAGCGTACCTCTGCAGGGCACCAGGAAGTATAAGGCTTCGCTTGGGGCAACCGGCAAGCAAATCGGAATTATCACCGGCGATGTGACCGGGGTCGAGGGCGTCGATGTCTGGGTCAGTTCGGAAAATACCAACATGCAGATGGCCCGCTTCTACGAACGGTCGATCTCCGGCACGATCAGGTATCACGGCGGCAAGCGCAACCCGGCAGGTCAGGTCACGGACGATATTCTTCAGAAGGAGTTGACGGGGATTGCCGGAGACGGCGTGCCTGCCGCCGCGGTCATTGCGACCAGCGCCGGCGAACTCGCGGACAGCAACCGCGTCAAGCGGATATTCCATGCCGCCGCTGTTCACGGCCATATTGGCCGGGGCTTCATGCCGATCCAGAATATCGATGACTGTATTACGAACGCCCTGAAGCTTGCGGATTCTGCGAAGGAAAGGAAGTTCAAACTCCGCAGCATCCTGTTTCCGCTGCTGGGTACCGGGCAGGGCGGCGGCAAGGTGCGTGAGACGGTAAAATCACTGGTGGCAGCCGCGAAATCCTATCTGGAAGGCAAAACGGGCAGCGTCATCGAGGAAGTCTATTTTCTCTGTCGCACCGAGAAGGATCTTGAAGAGTGCCAATGGGCGTTCGATCAGGCCGGGCTGGTCCTTGCGGATGCCTGAGGATGCGCGAGCCGACAGGACGGGTTGTAGCATGGGGTAGAGCGACCGGATCGGACGCATGTCCGAACTGGTCGCGAAACCCATCGCAGCGGGTGGAATCGGTGGGTTTCGCGAAGAGTTCAACCCACCCTACGACTGAGTTCCTCACCGGCGGCGCCGACCCCTGGGCATGAACCCCGGTTTCGAATGAAAGCCTGACTCAAAAAAGGGTTTATAGTGGTTCGTCATTGCGAGCCAATCGGGCGCGCGAATGCGCGCTCGATTGAGCGAAGCAATCGCCGCCGCGGAAAGATAAGCTGGATTGCTTCGTCGCAAGAGCTCCTCGCAATGACGGTTGTGAGGTCCTCGCCCAGGTTTCGTATTTGGAGCATTGCTCAAGCGATGCATCTCGAAGGATGTCGGCGGGCCTCATGGTTCGAGACGGCGCCGGAGAAGCGCCTCCTCACCATGAGGGTCGCTATGCCCGCACCGCCTTTTTGCGCCAGCCCAGATGCACCGCGCAGGTGCAGCCTGGCGGATGCGCGGCCACTTCCTCAGGCAGGATATCATTGGCTGGCACCGCGCTTACCGGCGCCAGCGTCGGCATCGCCGCTTTGGCGCGGCGATCCCGCGCCGATTGATCCTGCGTCGGGATGTAGTTCAAGACCGGCGCCAGCCAGCGCTCGGCGGTATCGAGGCTCCAGCCTTTTCGCGCCGCATAGTCCTCGACCTGGTCGCGCTCGATCTTGCCGACACCGAAATAGAAGCTTTCCGGGTGGCTGAAATACAGTCCCGAGACCGACGCGCCCGGCCACATCGCGTAGCTTTCGGTCAGTTTGACGCCGGCGCTGTTCTCGGCATCGAGCAGGGAAAACAGCGTCGCCTTTTCGGTGTGATCGGGCTGCGCCGGATAGCCCGGCGCCGGGCGGATGCCGTGGTATTTTTCCAGGATGAGGTCTTGAGGCGAAAGCGTCTCGTCCGGCGCATGACCCCAAAATTCCCGGCGCACCCGCGCATGCATGCGTTCGGCAAAGGCTTCCGCCAGACGGTCCGCCAAGGCCTTGCACAGGATTGACGAGTAATCGTCATTGGCATTCTTGAAACGGTCGGCGATGACGTCCTCGCCGATCCCCGCGGTGACCACGAAGGCGCCGATATAATCCGGCACGCCGGACGGCAGCGGCGCGATGAAATCCGACAGCGCCGCGTTGAAGCGGCCTTCGCGCTTCTCCAGTTGCTGGCGCAGCGTATGCAAGGTCGCAATCGGCCTTGAGCGGGAATCATCGCTGTAGACCACGATGTCGTCGCCGTCGGCATTGGCCGGCCAGAAGCCGATGGTCGCCTGCGCCTTGAACCATTTTTCCCTGACGATGCGACCCAGCATGGTGCGGGCGTCGGCATAAAGCGCGCGGGCGGCTTCGCCGACCTTGGCGTCGTCGAGAATGGCGGGGAAACGTCCGGTCAGTTCCCAGGTCTGGAAGAACGGCGTCCAGTCGATGTAGGAGGCCAACTCGGCGAGGTCGTAATCCGCAAACGACCGGATGCCCAGAAAGGCCGGCCTTTTCGGCGGCGTCCCGGCAAAATCGATCTTGACCGCGTTGGCGCGGGCATCGGCCAGCCTCAAGCGCCTCTTGTCGGCCTGGGCGCGGAAATGCGCCGCGGAAATCTTGGCGTAATCGGCGCGAACTTCGGCGGCATAGGCCTCGCGCCGCTCGGGCGACATCAGCGACGAGGCGACGCCGACGGCGCGGCTGGCGTCATTGACATGCACCACCGGCCCGCCGCGATAATTCGGGTCGATCTTGACGGCGGTATGGACGCGGCTGGTGGTGGCGCCGCCGATCAGGAGCGGCACGGTCATGCCCTGGCGTTCCATCTCGCCGGCGAGGAAACTCATCTCATCCAGCGACGGGGTGATCAGGCCGGAAAGCCCGATAATGTCGGCGCCTTCCGCTTTCGCGGTTTCGATGATTTTTGCCGCCGGCACCATGACGCCGAGGTCGATGACCTCGAAATTGTTACATTGCAGCACGATGCCGACGATGTTCTTGCCGATATCGTGGACGTCGCCCTTGACGGTGGCGAGCACGATCTTGCCGGCGGAGCTGCGGCCATCGCCCGCGATGCCATTGGCGAGGTTGCGCGCCTTTTCCGCTGCCATGAACGGCATCAGATAGGCCACCGCCTGCTTCATCACCCGCGCCGATTTCACCACCTGCGGCAGGAACATTTTGCCGTCGCCAAAGAGATCGCCGACGATGTTCATGCCGGCCATCAGCGGGCCCTCGATGACGTTGAGCGGGCGTTCCACCGTCTGCCGCGCCGCTTCGGTATCCTGTTCGATATACTCGGTGATGCCGTGCACCAGCGCGTGGCTGAGCCGCTTGTCGACCGGCCAGTCGCGCCAGGCGAGGTCCTGCTCTCTGGTCTGTTTCTCCTTGCCGCGGAATTTTTCCGCCAGCGCCAGCAGGCGTTCGGAGGCGCCGGCGTCGCGGTTGAGGATGACGTCTTCGCAGGTCTGCCGCAACTCGGGATCGATATCGTCATAGACGATCATCTGCCCGGCATTGACGATGCCCATGTCCATGCCAGCCTTGATGGCATGATACAAAAACACCGAATGCATGGCCTCGCGCACCGGCTCGTTGCCACGGAACGAGAATGACAGGTTGGAAACGCCGCCGGAAACATGCGCGTGCGGCAGGTTTTTGCGGATCCAGCGCGTCGCCTCGATGAAGTCGACACCGTAATTATTGTGCTCTTCCAGCCCGGTCGCGATCGCAAAGATGTTGGGATCGAAGATGATATCCTCAGGGGGGAAGTTCAGCCGCTCAACCAGGATGTCGTAGGCGCGCTTGCAGATCTCGGTCTTGCGCTTGAACGTATCGGCCTGCCCGGCCTCGTCGAACGCCATCACCACCACGGCGGCGCCGTGACGCCGCGCGATGGTGGCCTCGTGGATGAATTTCGCCTCGCCTTCCTTCATCGAGATCGAATTGACCACCGGCTTGCCCTGAACGCATTTCAACCCGGCTTCGATCACGGCGAATTTCGAGGAATCCACCATCACGGGAACGCGCGCAATATCCGGCTCGGCGGCGACGAGGTTGAGGAACGTGACCATGGCCTTTTCGGAATCGAGCAGGCCTTCGTCCATGTTGACGTCGATGATTGCGGCACCGTTTTCGACCTGGTCGCGCGCCACCTGCAACGCCGCGGTGTAATCGCCTGCCGTGATCAGCTTGCGGAATCTGGCCGAGCCGGTGACGTTGGTGCGCTCGCCGATATTGACGAAGGGTATAGCCGGCGTCAGTTCGAACGGCTCCAGTCCGGAAAGCCGCAGGCGCGGTTCGATGTCCGGGATGGTACGCGGCCGGTGCGGCGCCACCGCGGCCGCGATCGCCGCGATATGGGCGGGCGTGGTGCCGCAGCAGCCGCCGACGATGTTGACGAGGCCGGATGCCGCAAACTCTCCGATCAGCCGCGCCATGTACTGCGGGCTTTCGTCGTAGCTGCCGAACTCGTTGGGCAGGCCGGCATTCGGATAGGCGCAGACCAGCGCGTCGGCGACGCGGCCAATGTCAGCAATGTGCGCGCGTAAATCCTCGGCGCCGAGCGCGCAGTTGAAGCCGATCGTGATCGGCCTGGCGTGGCGCACCGAATTCCAGAACGCTTCGGGCAACTGCCCCGACAAGAGCCGGCCTGATTTGTCGGTGATGGTGCCTGAGATCATCACCGGCACATCAACGCCGCGCTGTTCGCTGATTTCGGCGATCGCGTACAGCGCCGCCTTGGCGTTGAGCGTGTCGAAGATGGTCTCGACCAGCAACAGGTCGGCGCCGCCATCGAGCAGGCCGTTGATCTGTTCGCCATAGGCCAGGCGCAGATCGTCAAAGCTGACGGCGCGGAAGCCGGGGTTGGACACATCGGGCGAGATCGAGGCGGTACGGTTGGTCGGGCCGATGGCGCCGGCCACAAAGCGCGGCCGGCCGTCCTCGGCATAGACGCGCGCGGCGGCGGAATGCGCGAGCCTCGCGCCTTCGCGGTTCAGCTCGTAGGCCAAGCCAGAGAGGTCGTAATCTGCTTGCGCGATCGAGGTCGACGAAAAGGTGTTGGTGGCGACGATGTCGGCGCCGGCGCGCAGATAGTCGGCGTGGATATCCTCAATCGCCTTGGGCTGGGTCAGGATCAACAGGTCGTTGTTGCCCCGGAGGTCGCGGTGAAAATCCGCAAACCGCGCTCCGCGAAAGGCGGCCTCATCGTATTGCAGTCCCTGAATCATGGTGCCCATGGCGCCGTCGAGCACCAGGATGCGCTCGCGGGCCATGGCAAGCAGGGCGGTTCGCTTCTCGGAAACAGGCGGGCTCATGGGGTCAGGCGGCTTTCTGTGCGCCATGGGGCCGGATGCCCAGCAAATGGCTGATGGCGAACACGAGGTCGGCGCGGTTCATGGTGTAGAAGTGAAAGGTATCGACGCCGTGCTTTCTGAGTTTCTGCACCTGGCCGGCGGCAATTGTCGCCGCCACCAGCTTGCGGGTCTCGGCGTCGTCATCGAGGCCCTCGAACTTTTCCGCGATCCAGTCCGGCACGCTGGTGCCGGCGCGGGTGACAAAACCGCGGGCCTGCTTGAAGTTGTGCATCGGCATGATGCCGGGCACGATCGGAATGGCGATGCCGCGGGCGCGAACCCGGTCGAGATAGCGAAAGTAGAGGTCGTTGTCGAAAAAGACCTGGGTGATGGCCCGGGTCGCGCCGGCGTCGACCTTGGCCTCGAGCATGTCGATATCGGCATCGAAGCCGGAACTTTCCGGATGTTTTTCCGGATAGGCGGAGACCGAGACCTCGATATCGGGATAGCGCTTCCTGATACCGGCGACGAGTTCGGCCGAAGTCGCGTAGCCCTGGGGGTGGCCGCTGTAAGGGGTGCCGATCCCGCCCGGCGGATCGCCGCGCAGGGCGACAATATGGCGGACGCCGACATCATGATAGCGGCAGACGATATCGTCGATCTCGCCGCGCGCCGCGCCGACGCAGGTCAGATGCGCCGCCGGCGTGAGGGTGGTCTCGCTGAGGATGCGGGCGATGGTGGCGTGGGTGCGCTCCCGGGTCGAGCCGCCGGCGCCATAGGTCACCGAAACGAAGTTGGGCAATAGCGGCGCCAGGCGCTTGATCGTCTCCCACAGGCTGCGTTCCATCTCCTCGGTCTTGGGCGGGAAGAACTCGAAGGAAATATCCGGCGATTTCAGCGCGCGGTGCCCATCTGAAAGCGGGGGTGTAACCTCGGTCATGGCACCTATGAACTCCACCGGGGATGCCGGGCTTAGCGGCAGTGCGATAACATATGACAAAGATTTGCATTCACCCAGCCCATCTTGGATGGGAAATTGCCCATATTTTCTATTTTGTTCCACAAAAGTCCGCGTCATTCCAGATTGGTGGGCAATCCATAAATCCAATTTTATGACCCACGGGCCAGATAAAGACGGTATTTGGCAGCTTTTCATATCGATATTTACGGCTCGACTGCCAATAGGTGGGTGGGCAGGACACGCCGAATATGTATTGTAGTTTACTGTCCCACAATAAAGGCAATCGGCTGAATGAATGACCGGCGCCCGGAGCCTGTTATCTGGTGAGAGGTTTTTCCATCCGAGGCGTCAGGGCGAGGCGACGCTCTCTCACACCCTCCCCCCGCTCTTGCGGTGGGGAGGGTGGGGTGGGGGGTGCCTCACGCATACACCGCCGCCGGCGATAGACCCCCCACCCCCGACCCCTCCCCACCGCTGCGCGGGGGGGAGGGGAGCGCGAGCAGCGCGGCTCCCTTACTGATGAGACTGACAAGGCCTTCGCCCCCATGTCCTGGACCGGTCCGGTGTGTGAACCCGGGGGGCGCGCGGGGATAGGACGACTGCGCCTGAAATGATTTGAAATTCAACATCGCCGCACTAGCTTAGGGTCCATGATCCCGCTTTCCATTCTCGACCTCTCCGTCGTCACCACGGGGACCAAACCCGCCGCGGCGCTGCGCAACAGCATCGATCTGGCGCGATATGCCGATGCGCTGGGTTACACCCGGTACTGGCTCGCCGAGCATCACAACCTCGCCTCGGTGGCGAGCCCGGCGCCCGACCTGATGATCGGGCAGATCGCTGCGGTGACGAGCCGGATCCGGGTCGGCTCCGGTGGCGTGATGCTGCCCAACCACGCGCCGCTGGTGGTGGCGGAGCGCTTCAAGATGCTGGAGGCGCTGTTTCCCGGCCGGATCGATCTCGGCCTCGGCCGCGCGCCCGGCACCGATGGCGCCACCGCGCACGCGCTGCGCAGCCGGCTCGATCGCCGCGAGGGCGACGACTTTCTCGAACGGCTGCATGAATTGATCTTGTGGGAGACGCGCGATTTTCCGCCCGGCCATCCCTACAACAACGTGGTGGCGATGCCCGACGATAGTCCGCTGCCGCCGATCTGGCTGCTCGGCTCCAGCGATTACAGCTCGGAACTGGCGGCCCAGGTCGGGATGGGTTTTGCTTTCGCGCATCATTTTGCGTCGTACGACGCGGTCGAGGCGATGACCAATTACCGGGCGCATTTCAAGCCGTCGGGCTGGCGCTCAAAGCCGCACGGCATTTTGGCGGTCGCGGCGATCGCTGCCGAAAGCGATGACGAAGCCGAACGGCTGGCGACGTCGATGGATCTCAACCGGTTGCGCCGGGATCGCGGCCAGTATTTGCCGCTGCCCAGCGTCGAGGAGGCGCTGGCCTATCCCTATACCGAGAGCGAGCGCGCCTCGATCGCGCGCAATCGCTCGCGGCTGTTTGTCGGCAGCGCTTCGACCGTGCTGGCGAAGCTGCAGCCCATGATCTCGGCAAGCCAGCCGGACGAACTGATGATCATCACCGCCGTCTACGATCACGAGGCGCGCAAGCGCTCCTACAGCCTGCTGGCAGATGCGTATGGGTTGGGGAAGAAGGCAGCAGCGTAACACCAATCACCGTGTCGTCCCAGCCAACGCGCGCCTTATTGGGGTTCTGGCTGTCATCGCCCGGCTTGACCGGGCGACCCAGTACGCACCGGAAGCAGGCGATGACGTGACGTGCCGGACCAGGGTTGGCCATCGCAACCGCTCTGGAATACTGGGTCGCCCGGTCAAGCCGGGCGATGACAGTTCTTGTTTGTCACTCCGCCTTCTCGCTGAAGGTCGCCCGGAAGGGATGGCCGGGATAGACCCCGACGATGCGGAATTCGCGCGAGAAGAATTGCAGTTCCTCCAGCGCCAACGCGAGATTTTTGTCCTCGGGATGGCCATCGACGTCGGCATAAAACTGCGTGGCAAAGAAATTGCCGTCGACCATATAGCTTTCCAGTTTGGTCATATTGACGCCGTTGGTGGCGAACCCGCCCAGCGCCTTGTAGAGCGCGGCCGGCAGGTTGCGGACCCGGAAAACAAAAGAGGTGACCAGCGGGCCCGATCCCTGCCGGGCCCATATGGGCTCGCGCGCCAGCACCACGAAGCGCGTGGTGTTGTGGGTCTCGTCCTCGACGTCCTCGGCCAGGATGTCGAGGCCGTAGATGTCGGCCGCCAGCTTTGAGGCAATCGACGCGCAGGATCTATCCCCGCGCTCGGCGACGATGCGCGCGCTTCCCGCGGTGTCGCCCGATACGATCGGCCGGATGCCGAGCTGGCGGATGATGCGGCGGCATTGCCCGAGCGCATGGACGTGGCTCTCCACGGTGCGGATATCGGCCAGCTTGGCGCCGCGCGGCGCCATCAACTGATGGTGGACGGGCAGGAAATATTCCCCGACGATAAACAGGCCGGACTGCGGCAGCAGATGATGGATGTCGGCGACGCGGCCGGCGACCGAGTTCTCGATCGGGATCATGCCGAGATCCGCCTCGCCGGAAGAAATCGCCGCCAGCGCATCCTCGAAGGTCGGGCAGGCCAGCGGCTCGGCGTCGGGATAGCCTTCGGCGATGGCAATATGGGAATTCGCGCCGTGCTCGCCCTGGAACGCGATTTTCTTGAGGTTCTTTGTCGGGATGGTCATGGCGCCTTGTATCAGCCGCTCAGGCTTTTGCCAGTATCCGGCGGGCGGTTTCGAGATCGGCCGGGGTATCGACGCCGCGCGGCACGGCATCGACGATGGTGACGTCGATCCGCATGCCGGCCTCCAGTGCCCGCAACTGCTCGAGCTTTTCCTGTCGCTCCAGCGCGGAAGGGGGCAGCGAAACAAAGCGCTCCAAGGCCGCCCGCCGATAGGCATAGAGCCCGATATGATGGTAGCGCGGGCCGTCGCCCCAGGGCGCGGTGGCGCGGGTGAAGTAAAGCGCACGCAGCCGCCCTGCGCCAACCGGCGAGCCGACCACCTTCACCACGCTCGGGGCGGTGCTCTCTTCCTCGGTATGAATTTGGGCGGCAAGGGTTGCGATATCGACGGCGGGGTCGGCGAGAGGCGCCAGCACGTCGCGGATGCTGTCCGGCAGGATGGTCGGAAAATCGCCCTGCAGGTTGATGACGATCTCGGCTTCGCCATGGGGATCGAGCTTGCCCAGCGCCTCGTGGATCCGGTCCGAGCCGGAGGGATGATCAGGGTGCGTCATGACGGCCACACCGCCGTGCGCGGTCACCGCGGCCGCGATCTCCGGCGTGTCGGTGGCAACCGCGACGCGGCCGATCCGGGCGGCCTCGGCCCGGCGCAGCACATGGACGATCATCGGCAGGCCGGCAATATCCAGCAGCGGCTTGCCGGGCAGGCGGGTCGCAGCCATGCGGGCGGGAATCAGCACCAGAGTGCGGGTTTCGGTCATCAAAGCGAGGTCTCGACCCAGTTGATAACAGGCCGGAAGTGACGGCATGGCTGGAAAAATGTGGCGTTTATACGGGTTGCCAGAGCGCGGGCAAACCGATATCTCAATCGCTGCGCGGGGGTGCGGCGCGAAGCCCAATTCCCGATGCATCCGCAGGCCGTCTCACTCCGGCCTGATCGTCGAACCTTCCGGCCTGGAGCCTGATCGACCATGGACTCCTTCGAACTCAACAAGATCATCGGTGCCATCCTCGCCACCTGCCTCGTTCTGCTGGTGACGAGCTTTACCGCCAATGCGCTGTTTGCACCGGTCGTGCCCGCCAAGCCGGGTTTTGAAATCGCCGTGAAGGAGGCCGAAGGCGGCGGCAAGGAGGCCGCGGCCGCTCCGTCCGAGCCGATCGAGAAGCTGCTGCAGACCGCTTCCGTCGAGAAGGGGGCCGCCGCTGCGAAGAAATGCGGGGCCTGCCACACCTTCGAGAAGGACGGCCCCAACCGGGTTGGTCCGAATCTCTATGGCATCGTCGGCGACAAAAAAGGCGAGGGGCGCGGGTTCAATTTCTCCGCCGCCATGAAGGCCAAGGGCGGTACCTGGACCTATGACGATCTCAACCAGTTCATCGCCAATCCCAAGGGCTACGTGCCCGGTACCGCGATGGGTTTCGCCGGCATCCAGAAGGACAGCGAGCGCGCCGACGTGATCGACTATCTGCACACGCTTTCGGATAATCCGGTTCCGCTGCCGGTAGCGGCGAAGTAACGGCCCGACTGTTCCAAATGCCATTGACCGACCCAGGCGCAGTGCGCTCCCTCGCCCCGCACTTTGCGGCGAGAGGGTTGGGGTGAGGGGATGCGTCCGCATGCTCCCTGGCAATCGTATCCGCGGTGGCTCCCCCTCACCCGGATCGCATCTTCGATGCGATCCGACCTCTCCCCGCAAGCGGCCGCAAGCGGGGAGAGGTATGGACCGACCCAGACCATCAGGCATTCCACGTCGCGTTTACCGAGGCAATTATAGTGGACGGGCCCCAAGGCGCGAGGGGCTTGGCGGTAAGATCAGGCGCCCGCGCTTGATTGGCGCGCGACCGGACGCAAAACCGCCTTCCGCTTGTGCGGTCGCGCGCCGGTCACCGGGACGTTTCGCCGCAGCGGGGGCGTTCACAAGCTGGTATCATGAGGAAAATGCAACTTAATCGGTCGAAACCTTGCCTTATATTGCGCATCTAACCGCAATGTTGAGGCAATACAGGAATGGTTGATTTGACGATTACCCGACGACGTCTTCTTGAGGCCGGCGCACTTGCCGCGGTGGCACCGGCGCTCGGAGCCATAACCGGTCTGCCGCCGGCGAGCCCGGCGCAAGCCCAGACAGCATCCGGCGAACCGGTCTGGCGACATGCCCTGTCGCTGTTCGGCGACATCAAATATCCCCCCGACTTCAAACGCTTCGACTACGTCAATCCGGATGCGCCCAAGGGCGGCGTCGCCCGCATGATCTCGCTTGGCACCTTCGACAATTTCAATATCGCGGTCGCCGGCGTCAAAGGGTCGATCGCTCCGGCCGCCGCCTTGATCAACGAAATGCTGCTGGCTCGCGCGCAGGATGAAGTCGTCACCGAATATGGTTTGCTGGCGGAAGGTGCCGCACATCCCGATGACTTTGCCTGGGTGATCTATCGTCTTCGGAAGGAAGCGCGCTGGCATGACGGCATGCCGGTGACGCCGGAAGACGTGATCTTCTCGCTTGACGTGCTGAAGAAGTACAGTCCGATGTACGCCTCGTACTATCGGCATGTCGTGAAAGCCGAGAAGAATGGCGAGCGCGATATCAAATTCACCTTCGACGCTCCCGGAAATCGCGAGCTGCCGACCATCGTCGGCGAATTGACGGTATTGCCTCGGCATTACTGGGAAGGCACCGACAGCCAAGGCCGCAAGCGCGACATCTCGGCGACGACGCTGGAGCCGCCGCTGGGCTCTGGCCCCTACCGCATCAAGGAATTTGACGCGGGACGCTCGGTCACCCTGGAGCGCGTCAAGGATTATTGGGGCGCCAACCTCCCGACGCAGGTCGGCCAGAACAATTTCGACGAGTTGCGCTTTGAGTTTTTCCGCGACAACACCGTGGCGCTTGAGGCCTTCAAGGCCGATCAGGCCGACTGGATCGCCGAAAATTCGGCAAAGCAATGGGCGACACAATATGATTTTCCCGCGGTCGGCGAAAAGCGCGTGGTAAAGGAGGAGTTCCCGATCAACGATTCCGGCCGGATGCAGGGCTTTGCCTTCAATCTGCGCCGCGATCTCTTCAAGGATGCGCGATTGCGCCGCGCTTTCAACTACGCCTACGATTTCGAGGAAATGAACAAGCAGCTGTTTTATGGGCAATACAAGCGCATCAACAGCTATTTCGACGGAATCGATCTGGCCTCGTCGGGTCTGCCGGAGGGGCAGGAACTGCAGATTCTCGAAACCGTGCGCGACAAGGTCCCCGCGGAAGTTTTCACCACGCCCTATGCCAATCCGGTCGGCGGCAATCCCGAGGCGGTGCGTGCCAACTTGCGGGAGAGCATGAGGTTGCTGAAAGAGGCCGGTTACGATGTGAAAGATCGTAAGCTCATGGATGCCGCGGGCAAGCCGTTCACCGTCGAGATCCTGGTTCAGGATCCGCCGAGCGAACGCATGGCGCTGTTTTACAAGCCGTCGCTGGAGCGCATCGGTGTGACGACCTCAATCCGCGTGGTCGACGACGCGCAATACCAGAACCGGCTGCGCAGCTTTGATTTCGATATCATCACCGACCTTTGGCCGGAGTCGCTGTCGCCCGGCAATGAACAGCGGGAATTCTGGGGCTCGCAAGCCGCCGATCAACCTGGCTCGAGAAACATCATCGGCATCAAGAATCCGGCGATCGATGCGCTGATCGACAAGGTGATCTTCGCCAAGGACCGTCCCGGCCTGGTGGCCGCCACCAAGGCGCTCGATCGGGTGCTGCTGTGGAATTTCTACGTCGTGCCGCAATTCACCTATGGCTTTGTGCGCTATGCGCGCTGGGATCGCTTCAGCCACGCCGAGCCGCTGCCGAAATACGGCCATTCCGGCCTGCCATCGCTGTGGTGGTTCGATGCCGACAAGGCCGCCAGGATCGGCAAGCGGTCTTGAGGGATTTTTCACGCATGGCGCAGCTGTCCCGCCGGCATGTGCTCGGTCTCGGCATAGGCGCGTTGAGCGCCCCGCTGCTGCGGCCGGCGAGGGCAGCCGATGCCGGCGCCGAGGTCCATGGCCTTTCGGTATTCGGCGACCTGAAATATCCCGCCGACTTTCATCACTTCGATTATGTCAACCTCGCCGCGCCGAAAGGCGGAATGTTTTCCACGATCCCCTCGGCACGCACCTACAATCAGTCGTATTTTACGTTCAGTTCGCTCAACGCCTTCATCCTGAAGGGCGAGGGCGCGCAGGGCATGGATCTGGTTTTCGCAACGTTGATGGCGCGGGCGGCCGACGAACCGGACGCGGTGTATGGCCTCGCGGCGAAGTCGGTACAGATTTCGCCGGATAAGCTGACCTATCGCTTTACCATGCGGCCGGAGGCTGGCTTTCACGACGGCGCAAAACTGACCGCCCATGATGCCGCCTTTTCGCTCAACACGCTGAAGGCAAAAGGCCATCCCCTGATCATCGTGCAACTGCGCGACATGCTGAAGGCCGAAGCGCCCGACGCCGCGACGCTGGTCGTTACTTTCGCGGAAAAACGAGCGCGCGACGTGCCGCTGTATGTCGTCAGCCTGCCGATCTTTTCGCAGGCCTATTATACGGCACGGCCATTCGATGAATCGACGCTCGATATTCCGCTCGGGTCCGGGCCGTACAAAGTTGGAAAATTCGAGGCGAACCGTTACATCGAATTCGAACGGGTGAAGGACTGGTGGGGCGCCGATCTCCCGGTCAGTCGCGGCATCTATAATTTCGATATTGTCCGTTATGAATTCTATCGCGACCGCGATGTCGCCTTTGAAGGTTTTAGTGCCAAGAATTACCTGTACCGTGAGGAGTTCACGTCGCGGTTTTGGGCGACACGCTATGATTTTCCCGCCGTCAAGGACGGTCGCGTCAAGCGCGAGACCTTGCCGGACGATACGCCATCCGGCGCGCAGGGCTGGTTCATCAATACCCGTCGCGACAAGTTTGGGGATGCGCGGGTGCGTGAAGCGCTGATCCAGGCGTTCGATTTCGAATGGACCAACAAGACCATCATGTACGGCGCCTATTTGCGCACCCATTCGCCGTTCCAGAATTCGGACATGATGGCGAAAGGTCCGCCATCGCCGGAAGAAATCAAGCTGCTGGAGCCGTTTCGCGGCCAGGTCCCGGACGAGGTGTTCGGGATGCCGTTCGTGCCGCCGGTGTCGGATGGCTCGGGACAGGACCGGGCGCTGCTGCGCAAGGCATCGCAACTGCTGCTGGATGCCGGTCTCGTCATCAAGGACGGCAAGCGCGTGCTGCCAAATGGCGACGTTTTCAAAATCGAATTCTTGCTCGACGAGCCGTCGTTCGAACCACACCACGCGCCCTATATTAAAAATCTGGGCGTGCTCGGGATCGAGGCCAGTCTTCGCCTCGTCGATCCCGTGCAATACCGTGCCCGGATCGAAGATTTCGATTTCGACATCGCGATCGAACGCTTCAGCCTGTTGGCGACGCCGGGCGACAGCCTGCGGCCGTTCTTTTCGTCGCAGGCGGCGCAAACCAAGGGCTCCTACAATCTGGCGGGCATCGCCAATCCCGCCATCGACGCGCTGGTCGAAAAGATCATCGGCGCGGATAATCGCGCCGATCTGACTTTTGCTTGCCGGGCCCTCGACCGGGTATTTCGCGCCGGGCGCTACTGGGTGCCGCAATGGTATCGGGCCACTCATCCGGTCGCCTATTGGGACGTGTTCGATCACCCCGGGCGTTTGCCGCGTTATCAAATCGACAATTATTCAAGCAGCGTGGGGGAGCGCATTCTGTGGTGGTATGACGCCGCCAAGGCCGCCAACCTCGAGCAGGCGAAATAGATCATGAGCGCCTATATCGCCCGCCGCATTTTCCTGATGCTTCCGACACTATTGGGCATCCTGTTCGTATCCTTCGTGGTGGTGCAATTCGCGCCGGGCGGCCCGGTCGAGCGCGTGATCGCGCAGCTGAGCGGCGCCGACACCGGCGGCACCTCGCGGATTTCGGGGGGCGGCGGCGATTTCGGTCCGCGCGGCCAGATCAACGCGGCTGGCAGCGCCGTCGGATCGAAATATCGCGGCGCGCAGGGGCTCGATCCCGATTTCATCAAGAGCCTGGAAAAGCAGTTCGGCTTCGACAAGCCGGCGCCGGAACGCTTTGCCCTGATGGTGTGGAATTTCACCCGGTTCGATTTCGGCAAGAGCTATTTCCGCGACGTCAGCGTGCTGCAGCTGATCAAGGAGAAGCTGCCGGTCTCGATGTCGCTCGGGATCTGGATGACGCTTCTGACCTATCTGATCTCGATCCCGCTCGGCATCCGCAAGGCGGTCATGGACGGCTCGAAGTTCGATACCTGGACCTCGGCAGTGATCATCGTAGGCTTTGCGATCCCCGGATTTCTGTTTGCGATCCTCCTGATCATCCTGTTTGCCGGCGGCTCGTTCTTCAACATCTTCCCGCTGCGCGGGCTGACCTCGGACGGCTGGTCGCAATTTCCCTGGTACTGGAAGATAACAGACTATTTCTGGCACATCACGCTGCCGCTGATCTCGATGGCGCTCGGCGCGTTCGCCACCATGACGCTGCTGACCAAGAATTCGTTCCTCGATGAAATCCGCAAGCAATATGTGATGACCGCGCGCGCCAAGGGCTGCAGCGAACGGCAGGTGCTCTACAATCACATCTTCCGCAATGCCATGCTGATCGTCATTGCCGGCTTTCCCGGCGCGTTCATCCACGCCTTCTTTTCAGGGTCGCTCTTGATCGAAACCATCTTCTCGCTGGACGGGCTCGGCCTGCTCGGCTTCGAAAGTGTCTTGAACCGCGATTA
>NZ_JBEKXH010000071.1:0-19850 GCF_049512235.1 Bradyrhizobium sp. | reverse complement strand
ATCAAGTCCGGGGCAGGCTCCCTCCCCGCCACGCGCGATGCGCGTGGGGGGAGGGGAGCCTAACCGTCGGCCGGGACCACGCGCCGGCCATGGGGACCGGCCGCCCTACCCGCGTGTACTTATGACATCTCTATTTCCCGGGCGCCCGTCCCATCTCGTTTTCAAATGGCATCTTGACCATGTTGCGGGTGCGGCCGATCGCGGCCGCGCCTGATGGGAGATAATGCCATGCGGCTACTCAAAGCACGTCGAAGTCCCGTCGAGCTCAGCAGCCGGCTGCGCACCGCGCACGCCGTGACGGCCGAGCTCATGTCAGATGTGATCGGCGAGGCATGCCGGCGTTTTCCGTCCATGGGACAGACCGCGAAGACGGCGCGGATCGCGCGGTTGACCGCGGCCGAAGCCTGGACCGATGCCGCGCTGGCTCTGATCGATCTGGAACTGCCGCTTTGGCAGGTTCGCCGCATCGCCTATGACGAGGGCGAGTGGTACTGCGCGCTGTCGCGCGAGCGCGAGCTTCCCGAGTGGCTCGACCGGTCGATCGAAAGCCGCCACGCGGATCTGGCGCTGGCGATCCTCGGCGCGTTCGTCGAGGCCCAGCGGGTCGCTGCTCCATCGAGCCGGCCAAGCGTCCCGATCGTAGCGCGCGACGTGCGCGACGTCAGTCGGTTTGACGTGCCGTTCTGCTGCGACAATTTCGCCTGAGCCGCGTAGAAAAGGTTTTGGGAGTTTCGAGTTTTGGCGCAGTTCCCTGTTCAGCCGCGAGAATTGAGATCCGCCCAGGTGCTGGTTCGCTTTGCGCTGCGAACGAGCATCCTGGTCGTTTTCGCCGCTTTCGGCGGCATCGGCTTCGGTCTGAGCCTTGGAGCGCTGCTGTGGATGTCCATCATCGTCAGCGCCATCATCGGCACGATCAAGCGCGAGCTTCCGTTCGACGTTGTTCTCAACCACTGGGACGAGACGGTGGCCTACGCGGCGTTGTTTTTTCTGGTCAGCGTCTTCAATCACGCGGTCCCGGTTTGAACGGCCCCCGCGCGATCCTATGCGGTTCATATGAGATCGTGGTCTTGTCGCTCTCGCATTCATATCCGGACAGGAAGATATTGCGAGCATGAGTTAAGGCCCTCCCCCCATCACCCAGAACACTTGAAAAGCATAACAACGGATGAGCCGGCGGCGTCGGAAGTGCGCGCAACTCGCCCAGGATAAGGAATACCAACGTGAAGCTCGTCGAACCTCCCTCGTGCAGTTTTCCGTCTGCAATCGTCTTCATCGGCAAGAACAGCCGCGGCAACTGGGTCGCCCGGCAACAGAACGGTCTCTACGGCGGCCTGTTCGTCAACCGCGCGCAAGCCGTCAAATACGCGCTGTTCGAGAATGGCCATCACCCCGAAACGATCGTCGAGTTGTCTCGCGAAATCGAACTGGACATTGACGGCAAGCTCCCCTTCGCCGTCACACGGCGCGTCGCGTGAACAATCCGGCGCCCTTCATTCAGGAGAGCCAGATGGATCAGCCTCATTCCGTCGCGAACCCGGAGCAGGTCGTCGATACCATGATCGGGCTCACGCGTTTATCCAAGCTGCATCGCGCCATCGTCGCCGGCAGCGGCAGTCTGCAACTCTATCTTGCGCTGCGGCGGCGCGGGTTCGTTCGCGTCGCGACCACCGCGACCTGCCGCATTCCCAGAGCACAGCACGCGGTCGGCCTGATCGCCGGCCAAAACTCGCTGACGGCGATCGAGGCGGCGCTGACCCAGATCTCGCCATTCCTCAGTGCCAGCGCGGCGATCGCGGTCCTGATCGACTCCCGCGAAAGCGGCTTGTGCATGAAAATCCGCGCCAAGCTGGAGCAGATGGGCTTTCGGATCGAGGCCGGCGTCAGGTGCGAGCAGGGTCTCGTGCTTTCCGCCTATCGCCAGGGCTTCGGCCAGATCGAAAATGCGGCGTGAGATCCGATGACATCCCCCGCGTCCGCACGCGGCCACACGTAACCAACACCGCCGATGCCGCGCCCCCACCCCACCCTCCCCCGCGAAGAGCGGGGGAGGGAGTGAGAGGCCAATGCCCGTGGCCTGAAATGACAGGTTTCACCGAATCGGTCTGCGAGGAACATTGCGCAGGCTCAGCTGCCTCCGACGGATGCGCGACCCAGCAAGTGCTTCTCGCGCCATTTCGGTCCGGGGCCGCGCATATAGTGATCTTCCGGCCGGTATTTCCTGACCGGCCCATCCCAGGATGGACCGAGAAACGTCAGCGCGGAGCTGACGACTTGGCGCAGGATGGAAAAAACAACCCTTGCGATGAATGAAAGCTGTCGCATGTGAGGCTCCGCGCCAAAAGCTGAATAGTGAAACATCTTCGATCTCCGCCGTCAGCCTGAATGGCGGACGATTGGACCGAAGATGCAGATGTCTGCATAGGAAATCGAGGCGGGCTGCGCTTGCCTGTCATAGCCGCGATATAAATGCCCGCAGCGTTGGAACGGCGCTATGTCCGTCAAGGATTCTTATGTCGCTCCTATGCGAGGCAACGCCGGGCCATCTGGCATTCCTATGGCCTCGTCGGCACATCATGGCGGCAAGATTCGCGAGGAGGCCGCCATGGCCACGATCACTTTTGATACCGCAAACCGGAAAGAGCACGTTCGGGAACGACGTGAAACCGTGCGTCCGACCGCTGCGATCACGCGGCAAGGTGAGCGTCCCGGCATTGTGCCCGCCGAGCAGCCCGCAGCCGTCAGCGCGCAATTTCAACCGCTCGATCCCGACATCGTCAACGAGGCGGTCCCGGCATTTTTCATCGGCCGCAACAAGGAAGGTTTTTGGATCGCCCGCGACGTCAAGGGCCGGTTTGGCGGAATTTTCCTGTTCCGGTATTCCGCGCTGGCGTTTGCAAGGCGGAAGAGCCGGCCAGCGGGGTGCGCAACGATATATCCATCCGAGAGGTTCGAACTCGACCTGGAAAACAGCGGCAATCCGCTGGTGCGGCACCTCAGGCCGGTGATCCGCCTTTCGAGGCGGCCTCGCCGGCAGTTGGCCGGCGTCATCGCAAAGACGAAGGCTGCGGTCAAGCGCCGGCTGAAGCAACTTTACGCCTTTTGAAAGGACGCATTGCGCGTGCCCGGCGGGCACAAGGAAGCGAAGGATCCCAGATATGACCATGCTGACGCAACCTCGGAGCCCGCTGGATCGGGTGGCCTATCGACCGGCAAAGCGAGCCGCGGCCGGAGCAGGTGCGCCGGGAACAGGCCTGGCGCTGATCAAGCGAATTTGTGTGGCCGCCACTACAATCCTGCTGACGGGGGGCGCCCTGGCCGGCATCATCGCGCTCAAGACCGCAATCTATTTTTGGCGCTTTGATTATTTTTGACGCACGCCGAGTGCAGGATCGGGCTGATGCGGGGCGGTTTGAACGGCTATACTTGAGAGAACCGTTCTAACTCGCCGAGGCGCATGGAGGTTCCGATGGTACTTGGCGGCGCAGACCTGTCGACAATCCTGGATCGCATTCTCGATACGGCGGCCGATAACCTCAGGATCGCAAAGATCCTGCTTCAACTCGGTCTCGACCCCAACAACGTCACCTATGACGCGATATTCAACCGCCTTCTGGAGATTTTCCTGGCCAACATCACGCTTGCCAACATGTTTGCCCTGGTGGGCGCCATCTTCTTTGTCGCCACTTTGCTGACGCAGACGATGGTGCCGTTGCGGGTCGCGAACATGGTTGGCTGCGGGTTCTTTGTCGGCTTTGGCGCGCTGGCCGGAGACGTCAAGACCTTCCTTCTGTACCTGCTGTTGCTTCCCATCAATGCCTTTCGGCTCCGTCAAATGCTCAATCTGGTCAAGAAGGCGCGTGCCGCGACACAGGGCGATACCTCGATGGAATGGCTCAAGCCGTTCATGACCGAGCGCAAATATCGCAAGGGCGATATTCTGTTCAAAAAGGACGATACGGCGCACGAAATGCTCCTGACCGTCACCGGAAATTTCCTGGTAAAGGAAATCAGCGTCGAGCTTCCGCCGGGACGTCTGATGGGCGAGCTTGGCTTCCTTACGCCCAATAACCGGCGAACGGCGACGATCGAATGCATCGAGGACGGCCATGTCCTGACCATCACTTACGAAAAGCTGCTCGAGATCTACTTCCAGAACCCGCAATTCGGTTACTACTTCCTTGTTCTCACCAGCCAGCGTCTTTTGGAAAACATCGCGCGGCTCGAAGCGATCGTGGCAAAAAACCAGCTCGCGCAGCAGACTGCGGTCGCGGGCGGTACCAATTGAATGCCGATTTGCGCGGTCGAACCGGAGGGCTCCCCGACGCTGTGGCGCGCGCTGCTGTCGGGAAAATACGCGCCAGCGCCGGACGAGCGCGTTGCGGGGCTGATCTGCGGGGCTAACACAACCGCGGTCCGGTCTGACTGATCGCGACCGCCCTGCTTCGCCGCGTTGCTCGGATCCTGAGCTCGCTGGCTTCCCGAGCTACCGCGAGGAGTCCTGGCGGACGACGTTGGCCATGCATGTGGGCGGCAGCTTCCACGCGATTCCGGCGGCATCCGCCGGCATCCCCGCAAGGCCGGGGTTGAGCATCGCCTGCGAGGCGCGCAGCCCGAGCGGCCAGCGCCGCTTGATGAAGGCGATGACGGCGAGGAGATCGGCGTCGCTGAGAACGTCCTTGAAGGCCGGCATGAAGGAGGCGCGATCCGCCGCTGCCGGCTCGAACCTGCCGAATTTGGTCATGAGGAAGAGCGCTTCGTCGGAATGCTGCCAGGTGTGACCGGTTTCGTCATGGGCCGGCGCGCGCCGGCCGGCAAACTGGTCGTTGAGCTGCCAGAGCGGCTGTCCCTGGAGATAGCGGCCGTGGCAGGAGGCGCAATGCTGCCGGTAGAGCTGCTTTCCGATCGCGACGGCGGCCTGGTCGTCGGCATCGGCGAGGTGCGGGACGTGTGCGAACGCCACGTGCCGCGCCAGCCCGACGCCGGCCGCCGACGCGCCCACGGCGCCGGCAATCCCAAGGCCGATCAGCCATCGCTTGAGCTTATAGCGCATGAGCCATCCCCTTCGGTGCCGGCATCCATGGCGGCTCCCGGCTCGAGCGGAATGCCGGAGCAGGCATGCATCATCTGATCAATTGTCGCAGCTCGTCGGCCAGCTGATGGCCCGGCAGGTCTCCGGTCAAAAGCTTCGCGAACGCGCCGTCCGGGTTCATGACGTAGATGTACGAGCTGTGGTCGATGGCGTAGGCGTCATGGCCGAGCTTGCGCACCGCGTAGGTGACGCGGAATTCCGCCGCGACCGCAGCGGTCTCTTCCGCGGTGCCGCGCAGCCCGAGGAAGCGCGGATCGAATGAGCCGGCGTAGTCGGCCATCACCTCTGGGGTGTCGCGATCCGGATCCACGGTGATGAACAGCGGCTGCACCTTGTCGGCAAGGGGCCCGAGCTGCTCCAGCGCGGCGGTGATGTCGCTCAAGGCCGTCGGGCAGGCATCCGGGCAGTACGTATAACCAAAGTAAATGATCAGCCATTTGCCGCGAAAATCTCGATCGGTCACCACGCGTCCGTCGGGCGCGGTGAGGCTGAATGGGCCGCCCAGCTGCAGCGTCGGCGTGATGGCATCGCCGCGTGGCAACCGATCGACGGCGACGAAGGCCGCCGCCACGCCGACGGCGATCACAACCAATGCGACTGCAAGCAGGTGCCGAGGTTGCAGTTTCGTGGTGGCCATCCACAGCGATCGTTTGACGGCACTGCTCCGCTGCATCGTTGTCGTCCCCCCGTTTTTCTGCCGAACGTCGTGACGGAGCCAAGAGGTCCGGCTTCTTCCACCCACAACCTTTGGTCGGATAACTATATAACTCAATTTTAGATTGACAATGCAGTCTAACATACATATGGTAGCTGTCTACCTTAGTGTCTGTGTTATCGGCTGGGGGTTGGGAACATCGTGTGAGGGGGCGGTGATCGCGGGACTTTATTGGACCGGTCGCTATCCTTGATCCGTCACCTGCAGCGCTACCGATGCAAAGGTCCACGTGCACGTGTGGGCTCCCGCGGGAGTTGCACGCCAAAAAGGCAGATGGGAGGATATGATGAACTACGCAGAAGCCAGTTCAGGACCGCCGGCGCGTTGGCGCCGCCTCGTCCGCAATATCGCGATCGGCATCGGCGGCTTGGCGCTGATGCCACTATGCGCCTTCGCTCAGTCGCCAAGCACACCAGCCAACCCGTGCCCGCGTCCCGCCGCCGGCAGCCTCGTCACGCCGCCGCCGGATCTCTTCAGCAGCGACAGTGCGCTGAACGTAGCCCTCAACTACTTCACCACCACGGACAGCGCCGGCCGCACGCTGTTCTGCTTCGTGACCGCGGACAGCCATGCCCTGGAATCGCCGACGCTGCATCTCAATCCGGGCGACACGCTCAACATCGCGGCGACCAACAAGAACCCGCGGCCACCAGCCGGCTCGCCGACCGAGGTGGTGTCAAACTCGTCGGACCAATGCGGCGACAAGACGATGACCATTACCTCGTTGAACATGCACTTCCACGGCACCAACACCACGCCGGCCTGCCATGGCGATCAGGTCATCCACACCATCATCAACTCGGGCGAGACTTTCGACTATTCCCTGAAATTCCCGACCAACGAGCCGCCCGGGCTCTACTGGTATCACCCGCACGTCCACGGCATTGCCGAGGCGGCGCTGCTGGGCGGCGCGTCCGGCGCGATCGTCGTCAACGGGATCGAGAACATCCAACCGGCGGTCGCCGGTCTGCCCGAGCGGATCCTGATCGTTCGCGACCAGAACGTGGCCGGCAGCCCGACGCCAGGCGGCGCCGTTCCATCATGGGACGTCACGCTCAACTACGTTCCCATCGCCTTTCCGGCCGAGACCCCGGCCATCATCCAGATGAAGCCCGGACAAAAGGAGTTCTGGCGCGTCGCCAATGCCGCCGCCGACACCATCATCGATCTCCAGGTGGTCTATGACGGCGTGCCGCAAACGCTGCAAATCGTCGGGCTCGACAGCGTGCCCGTCGGCTCTCAGGACGGCACCGGCCAGGGCAAGCTCCTGCCCCAGACCGACATTCTGCTGGCTCCCGCGGCGCGGGCGGAATTCATCGTCACCGGACCCTCGGCAGGCGTGAAAAAGGCCAGCTTCATCACGCTCAACATCAATACCGGCCCGGATGGCGACAACGATCCGACCCGGACGCTCGCCACCATCCAGGCCACCAACCATCCGGCGCCGACCCTTCCGGTCATCCCCGCCCCATCGGCGCCGGCGGGCTCGGCCATGTTCGCCGGCCTTGCCAGCGCGACGGTGACGGCGCACCGCACGCTCTATTTCTCCGAGGTGCTGCAGGACCCGAGCAATCCTTCCGGCCCGACCAACTTCTTCATCACCGTCGACGGGGCGACGCCGACGCTGTTCGACCCCAACAATCCGCCGTCGATCGTCACCCATCAGGGAGCGGTGGAGGATTGGACCATCCAGAACCGGGCGCTGGAAAACCACGAGTTCCACTTTCACCAGATCCACTTCCTGTTGCTGGCGGCGAACGGCGTGCCGGTGCCGCCGAGCCAGCAGCAGTTCCTGGACATGATCCAGGTTCCCTTCTGGAGCGGGACCGGCCCCTATCCGAGCGTGACGGTGCGGATGGACTTCCGCGGCATGGACATCGGCGATTTCGTCTATCACTGCCACATCCTCGGACACGAGGATAGCGGCATGATGGCGATCATCCGCGTGCTGGCGCCGCCGTCCTGAAGCCGCATCGGACGCACCGACAGCTGACAGCGGCTTGAGCTGGATTTCGGCGGCATCGATTATGCCGCCGAATTTTTTGCGCGTTGATAGGCGGCTCTTCCGTCATATCCAAGGCACAATGGCCCGCGTGGTCACTCGGCCGCGTTGCTGATCTCGGCGCGCTCGGCCCTGACCGCGCAGAACTTGAATTCGGGAATCTTGCCGAACGGATCGAGCGCCGGATTGGTCAACAGGTTGGCGGCGGCTTCCGCATAGCAGAACGGCATGAACACCATATTCTCCGGAACGTCGCGATCGGAGCGCACTTTTACTTCCACGGCGCCGCGCCGGGTCTCGAGCCGGACCAAATCGCCGGGCCATACCTTCAGGCGCCGCATATCCTTCGGCGACATGAAGGCGACTGCCTCCGGTTCGATGGAATCGAGCACCTGGGATCGCCTGGTCATCGAACCGGTGTGCCAGTGTTCGAGCACGCGTCCGGTCGACAGCACCATCGGATATTCATCATCGGGCAGTTCGTCCGGCGGCACCACGTGCGCCGGCACGATCTTGCCGCGGCCGCTCTCGGTCGGAAAACCCGTGGTGAAGATGATTTCGTTGCCGGGCTGATCAGGATGGTCGACCGGATAGGTCACCGCGCCCTCGCGCACCAGCCGCTCCCAGGTGATGTTGTTCAGCGATGGCATCACCTGCGTCATCTCGGTGAACACGTCGGCCGGTCCGTCATAGTGCCAGTCCAGCCCCATGCGCCGGGCGATCTCCTGGATGATCCAGAGATCCTGCCGCGCATCGCCGGGCGGTTTTATCACTTCGCGCGCCAGCTGGACGCGACGGTCGGTGTTGGTGAAGCTGCCGGATTTTTCGGCAAAGGCCGAGGCCGGCAGGATGACGTCGGCATGAAACGCGGTCTCGGTGACGAACAGATCCTGGACCACGAGATGTTCGAGTTTTGCCAGCGCCTGGCGCGCATGCTGCAAATCGGGATCCGACATCGCCGGATTCTCGCCCTCGATATACATGCCGGTGATCTCGCCGGCATGGATTGCGTTGATGATCTCGACCACGGTGAGGCCGCGGACCGGATCGAGATCGTAATGCCAGAGCTTCTCGAAGGGTTCGCGCAGGTCGGTGCGCCCGACCGGCTGATAATCGGGCAGGAACATCGGGATCAGTCCGGCGTCGGAGGCGCCCTGCACGTTGTTCTGGCCGCGCAACGGATGCAGCCCGGTGCCAGGACGGCCGACCTGGCCGGTGATCAAAGCGAGCGCGATCAGGCAGCGCGCATTGTCGGTGCCGTGCACATGCTGGCTGATGCCCATGCCCCAGAAGATGATCGAGGCGCGCGAGCGCGCATACATCCGCGCCACTTCGCGGATGGTTTCCGCCGCAATGCCGCAGATCGGCGCCATCTTCTCCGGCGTGAATTCGGTGATGCGCGCCTTGAGATCGTCAAAACCCTCGGTATAGCCGGCGATATATTGCTCGTCGGTGAGACCTTCGGTGATGATGGTATTGATCATCGCATTCAGGATGGCGACGTCGCTGCCGGCCTTGAACGCCAGATGTCGATAGGCATGGCGCGACAGCGACTGGCCGCGCGGGTCCATCACGATCAGCTTGGCGCCGCGCTTGGCCGCGTTCTTGATGAAGGTCGCAGCCACCGGATGGTTGACCGTGGGATTGGCGCCGATCACGATGATGACCTCGGCGTCCATGGCGGCCGCGAACGGCGCCGACACCGCGCCGGAGTTGAGGCCCTCCATCAAGGCCGCAACCGATGAGGCGTGGCACAGACGGGTGCAGTGATCGACGTTGTTGGAGCCGAAGCCGGTGCGTACCAGCTTCTGGAACAGATAGGCTTCCTCGTTCGAACCCTTGGCGGAGCCGAAGCCGGCCAGCGCCTTGACGCCCTTCTGGTCCCTGATCCCAACCAGGCCTTTGGCCGCGATGTCGAGCGCTTCGTCCCAGCTGGCTTCGCGGAAATGCGTGAAGGGATTGGCCGGATCGACCTGGTCGTTGGCGTCCTTCTTCACATTCGGCAGCCGCACCAGCGGTTTGGTCAGGCGATTGGGGTGATGGATGTAGTCGAAGCCGAAGCGGCCCTTGACGCAGAGCCGGTTGTGATTGGCAGGCCCGTCGCGCCCTTCCGCGTAGATCACCTTGTCGTCCTTGACCTGATAGGTGACCTGGCAGCCGACGCCACAATACGGGCACAGCGAGTCCACCTTCTTGTCGGGATAGGTGATGCGGGTCTGGTTCTCGTCCAGCATCACCGCCGGCATCAGCGCGCCGGTCGGGCAGGCCTGCACGCATTCGCCGCAGGCGACACAGGTCGATTCCCCCATCGGATCGTCGAAATCGAACACGATCTTGGAGCCGTGGTTGCGGTAGGCCATGCCGATCACGTCATTGACCTGGACCTCGCGGCAGGCGCGCACGCACAACCCGCACTGGATGCAGGCATCGAGATTGACGCGCATCGCCGGATGGCTGGCATCGCCGTCCCAGCGCCGGGCCGCCGGGAACCGGCTTTCGGTGACCTCGATTTTTTCAGCCCAGTGCCAGAATTTCGAGCCGGGATCATGGGATGTCCGGCGCGCCGGCTGGTCGGCGACCAGAAGTTCCATCACCATTTTCTGCGCTGCGATCGCGCGCGGGCTGGCCGATTTGACCTTCATGCCGACACCAGGGGTGCGCTGGCAGGAGGGCGCCAGCACCCGCTCGCCCTCGACCTCGACCATGCAGACGCGGCAATTGCCGTCGGGCCGGTAGTCCGGCTCGGGGGAAAAACACAGGTGCGGAATTTCGCGGCCCTGCCGTTTTGCGACTTGCCAGATGGTCTCGCCGTCGATGGCCTCGACGTGTTGGCCGTCGAGCTCGAACTGGATTTTTGTCATTGCGCAGCTTCCTTCGCGCGTATTCCGCAAAAGCGGGCACCGGTTTTGCGAGCGGAATACGCGCAAAACTTCAACCGTGAGCATTTTCTCACGGCAAACCGGTTCCCACTTTGCCGGAAAATGCTCATGGCAGAAACTCGTCCGGAAAATATCTAATGACTGTCGTCAGCGGATTCGAGGCCGCCTGGCCGAGACCGCAGATCGAGGCATCGCGCATCGCCGCGCTCAATTCCTCGAGCAATCCACGGTTCCATACTGGCTCTTGCATCAATAGCGCCGCCTTCTCCGTTCCGACCCGGCACGGCGTGCACTGGCCGCAGCTCTCATCCTCGAAGAAGTGCATCAGGTTCAACGCCGCATCCTTCACGCTGTCCTGCTCGGACAGGATGATGACCGCAGCCGAACCAATGAAGCAACCGTATTTTTCCAGCGTGCCGAAATCGAGCGGGATGTTGTCCATCGACGCCGGCAGAATGCCGCCCGACGCCCCACCCGGCAGATAGGCGCGAAATTGGTGTCCCTCGGCCATGCCGCCGCAGAATTCGTCGATCAATTCACGCACCGTGACGCCCGATGGCGCGAGCTTCATGCCCGGATTTTTCACCCGCCCCGAGACCGAATAGCTGCGCAGGCCGTGGCGCTCATTGCGGCCATGGCTCTTCCACCACACCGCGCCTTTTTCGACGATGTCGCGAACCCACCACAGCGTTTCGATGTTGTTGATCAGCGTCGGCAACCCGAACAACCCGACCTGGAAGGGATAGGGCGGCTTGTGCCGCGGCAAGCCGCGCTTGCCTTCGAGGCTTTCCAACAACGAGGATTCCTCGCCACAGATATAGGCGCCGGCGCCGCGGCGCATGTGCAGAACCGGGCCGCCCGGCGGCAGCTTTGCGATCTCGCGTTCGAGAATCTGGCGCGAGGCCGGATATTCGTCGCGAATGTAGATGTAGATCTCAGGCGCTTCCACGACCTGGGCGCCGATCAGCATGCCCTCGATAAAGCGGTGCGGATCGGTTTCGAGGTAATAGCGATCCTTGAACGTTCCGGGCTCGCCCTCGTCGCCGTTGATCGCCATCAGCCGCGGCCCCGGCTCGCCAAGTACCGCGCGCCACTTTCGCCCCGTCGGAAATCCCGCGCCGCCGAGACCGCGCAAGGACGCCTCGTCGAGCGCCTTCAACAGATCTTCCTTTGCCAGTTCGCCGGAGCGCAGCCGTTTCAGCAGTTGGTAGCCGCCGCCCGCGACATAGGCATCGTAGTCGACATAGTCTGGCAGATGGGTGTGGGTATCGCCGGCCTGCGCCGCCGCCAGCACGCTGGACGCGCTGGCGTGATCGACAAAATGATGGCCGACCTCGGCCGCGGGCGCGGTATCGCAGCGGCCGACACAGGGCGCACGCACCACGCGAATGCCGGGACCGGCGGTGTTGCGCAATTCCTGCAGCAGTTTTTCCGCCCCGAGCATCGCGCAGGTCAGCGAATCGCAGACCCGGATGGTCAGCGGCGCAATGTTCGCCTCGCCCTCTTTCACCACGTCGAAATGCGCGTAGAAGGTCGCCGTCTCGAACACTTCGGCGAAGGCAAGCTTCATCTCGTCGGCAAGGGCTGCGAGATGGGCGGCCGAAATCTGATGATAGGCATCCTGGATCAGATGCAGATGCTCGATCAACAGGTCGCGCCGCCGCGGCCGGTCGCCAAGCAGCAGGGCGATCTCCTCGGCAGCCCTGGGATCGACCTGGCGCCCCTTCGGCGTCGATTTGGCGCGCTTCCGTCCCTCGCCGGGATGTTCGAACGAGCGAACCTGCTGCGCATCATGACCCATTGGTATCGCTCGCTCTTTGGCTGTTTTCGCGCAACTTTAGTCTCTGGCATGCCAGATGCCAAGGGGGAAGATAACCCAACAGTATACCCGAAAATATGCAGCGAGGCAGAACGGCCTCCGCCGTCCTGCCTCCGTGGTCGCATGGAACTGCGATGGTGTTTAACGATTCGCAGTTGCGCGCGGCCACATGATGCGTTCATCCCGGCAGGGCGCGGGATCCCGAACAAGGCTACTGAAACAGCTTCATCGCGTTAGAGAGCGTCTGCAGAACTCCCCAGAGGAGCGGGATGCCGACAAAACCCCAGGCGAGGAGAAGCTTCAGTTTCATCGTTCCGTCCCGATTTGCGTTTTGCATGCTGTCATCCTCCTCACGCGCCGGCGGGTTTGGAAATGGCGGCAATCTCCGCGACCGTGTCTTCGGCTTCGTGATCCTTCATATGGTAGCGCGCGTGGACGGCCTTGATCATGAAGTTGCAGATAAAGCCGATCACCAGCAAGCCCGCCATGATGTCCATGGTGGTATTGTAGGCCTGCGCCTTGGGCACGCCGCTGTCGATCTGATACTGGCGGATATAGTTGACCAGCACGGGACCGAATACGCCCGCCGCCGACCAGGCGGTCAGGAGCACCCCGTGAATGGCCCCGACATAGCGCGTGCCGAACATATCCTTGAGATAGGCCGGCACGGTGGCGAAGCCGCCGCCATACATGGTCATGATCACGACGAAGCACAGTACGAACAGCGCGACGCTACCGATCGAACCGGTCCACGGCACCAGGCAATAGAGCACCGTCCCGAGTGCGAAAAAGCAGAAATAGGTGTTTTTGCGACCGATGATGTCCGACGTCGACGCCCAGAAGAAGCGGCCAAGCATGTTGAACAGGCTCAGCAGCCCGACAAAGCCCGCAGCGGCAACCGCGGTGACATGGCCCGGAAACATCTCCTGGCTCATTGCGGAAGCTTGTGAGAGCACGCCGATGCCGGCGGTGACGTTGAGGCAAAGCACCCACCAGATCAGCCAGAACTGCGGGGTTTTGATCGCGTCGTAGACGTAGACGTGCTTGGTGGTGATCAGCTTTTGCTCGACGACCGGCGCCGTGTAGCCTTCGGGCTTCCAGCCCGGCGCCGGTATCCGCACGATCGCCGCGCCGACCCACATGAACACCAGATAGATCACGCCCATCACAATAAAGGTCTCGGCGACCCCGACATGCGTCGGCGTCGAAAATATCGACATCAGCCAAACCGACAGCGGGGAGGCAATAAAGGCGCCCCCACCAAACCCCATGATGGCCATGCCGGTGGCCATGCCTGGGCGATCAGGGAACCATTTGATCAGCGTCGAAACCGGCGAAATATAGCCGAGGCCGAGACCGCATCCCCCGAGCACGCCATAGCCGAGATAGATCATCCAGAGATTGTGGGCATAGACACCCAGCGCAGAAACGAGAAAGCCGCCGGCCCAGCAGATGCCGGCCGTGAACATCGCCCGCCGCGGTCCGCCTTCTTCCACCCAGCGGCCGAAGATCGCGGCTGAAAGGCCAAGGCAGACGATTGCGATCGAAAAGATCCAGCCCAAATCGGTCAACGGCCAGTCGTCGGGGGCCGACTTGGTAATGCCGATCAACTTTGTCATCGGAAGATTGAAAACGCTCAACGCATAGGCCTGGCCAATGCACAGATGGATGCACAGCGCCGCCGGAGGAACCATCCATCGGCTATAGCCGGGCTCAGCGACCGTATGTTCGCGATCAAGAAACGATAACATAGCCATTCAGTCCTCCCCTACAGCCGCCCACCCCGGGCATCTCTGCGAAAATCTACGATTCTGTAGTTACGATACGGTTATTTGATTTCCTCTACTGCGCACAAGCTTTACTGCGCGCAAGCTTCGGGTTTGCTGTGCCGCACCATTGATCAAGGAAAGGCCGGGCTGGCGCAACGCACTGGAAAAAAAACAACACCCTAGTAAGACCATTTGATGCCGTTCGCCGTCACCGGTCCGGGTATTGAAAGATCGCTATATAGCCAGGATTGCGTGTCAAGCTAGCGCCACGACTTGACGATTAGCTGCCGCGGAATGCTGATGCAGAAACCGGCCTGTGTCGATACACCAAGGGTAGCAATCCACGGTCTCCACAACAAATCTGATCCGGATCCAGCAGCGCTCTCTTGCTCCTTGCGCGGATCTCAGACCTTACCACCGCCAGGACCGCCAGCCTTTTCGATCAGGAACACGATTCGACTTTCCGCGCGTTCCCTGATCTCGACCTTGTCGCCGGTTTCCCGGATCAGGTTGGGGATATCGATCACCGACAGCGGATCGGTGCAGCAGACTTCGAGCATATCGCCGGGTTTGAGCGCTTTCAGCGCCTTTCGCGTCTTCAATGCCGGCAGCGGACATTTGAGGCCGGTGAGGTCGAGGCTTGTCGTGGTCATGGCCCAACATGGCGAAGCCGGCTGGGAGCGTCAACGGAAGCTCACATCAGGCTCGCATACGATAAAAACCCAACGGTCTGGCCAAGTTCAACCCGGGTGACCTCTTCCCCGAGTTCGACCAGCCCGTCGGTGTCGACCAGCGACGACAACAGGCCAGCTCCCTCACGCGGAAATTTTGTTGCTTCGAGCACGCCGTCGGGCGCTTGGCGCAGATTGACCCGGACATATTCGCGGCGCGCGATCTTCTTTTTGTAGGTGAAAGCGGCGCGCAGCGGCATCGGCAGCAGCGGCTCTTGCGCGGCGCCCGACAGCGCCAGCACCGTCGGCCGCACCACATGGACAAAGGTGACAAAACTCGCGACCGGATTTCCCGGCAATCCGACCAGCGGCGTGCCGCCGATGATGCCCATCGCCACCGGGCGGCCCGGCTTGATCGCCATGCGCCACAGGACCAGCGTGCCGGCTCTTTCGACGGCGGCCTTGACGTGGTCTTCTTCGCCGGTCGAAACGCCGCCCGAGGTCAGGATCAGGTCGTGGCTGCGGCCTACCTGCTCCAGGCTGCCGGCCAGCGCGGCGCGATCGTCGCCGATAATGCCGAGATCGCTGACCTCGCAGCCCAGGCGCGCCAGGAGCGCCCCCAGCATGAAACGGTTGGAGTCGAACAGCTGCGCGTCGCCGCGCCGATCGCCCGGTGAAACCAGCTCGTTGCCGGTGGAAAAAACCGCGACGCGAATGCGCCTGCGGACATCGACATGCGGCAGGCCGAACGCGGCCAACAGTGCGACATCCTGCGGCCGCAGCCTCTGGCCCGCTTTGAGCGCGGGATGGCCGGCGGCAACGTCTTCGCCGGCGGGGCGCACATTGGCACCTGGCCTTAGCCCCGCCGGGACCACAACCCGGCCGTTGCCGTCAAGCCGCACGTCCTCCTGCATGAACACCGTGTCGGCGCCCACAGGCATCGGCGCGCCGGTGAATATCCGCATGGCGTGGCCGGCCTGAAGCGGCGCTTGCGCCGACCCGCCGGCCTGAACGCGCCCGGTCACGGGAAAAACGGCTTCTGCCTGAAGCGGAAGATCGCTGCCGCGCACGGCATAGCCATCGACGGCGGAATTCGTGAAAGGCGGCAGCGGCAGCGGCGCGGCGATGTCGTTTGCAAGAATGCGCCCGTCGGCCTCATGAAGCGAAATGCTCTCGCGCTCCTGCACCGCGCTCACTCGCGCCGCGATGAGGCCGACGGCATCATCGACCGACATCATCGGCCCTCCGAAGGCAAAGCAATCGTCGGACAATTGCGCCATGTTGGCACTCAGCTTTCAGGCCGGCGTCGCGCCAGCACCTCTTCGCGGGATATCGCCGAGCGCTGCATCATCGCGGCGATGGCCGGGATGTCATCGAGATGGGCCACCGGCAACGCGGTTTCAACCGCCGTGTCGGTCGCAAGGCCGGCGATAGCGGGATCGCCGGGAAACAGCAGCGCCTTGCCATTGGCCGCGCGATGGACCTCGATCTTGCGATGCGGCTCGGATTTGAAGCCCTCGACGACGACCAGATCGACCCGCGACATCTTCTTGAGCAATTCCGGCAGCCCCGGCTCGCCGGCGCCGCGCAATTCATGCATCAGGGCCCATCGCAGGCCTGAGGACACCAGCACCTCCTCGGCACCGGACTGCCGGTGCACCCAGGAATCCTTGCCCGGCACGTCGACATCGAAACTGTGATGGGCATGCTTGATGACGGAAACGCGAAGGCCCTGTTCGCGCAAATGCGGGATGATACGCGACAGCAATGTCGTCTTGCCGGCGCCGCTCCACCCCGCCAGCCCAATCACTTTCATTATGTTCTCCAAGACTTCGACGGAACCGGGCTATGTTTTATTCCCTGGTGCTTTATATCGGCCATCAGGGAATGTCATGCCAGCCGGACCAGATGACCAAGCCGATGATGACAAAGATCGACAAAACCCCCATCCCTCTGATCCTGCCGGATCCGCACGATCCGCGGCTGACCGAGCGCGTCGCCGGGACCGATCAGACCGGGGCTGCGGTCGAGATCAATGTCCCGGTGGAGCGGCCGCTGACGCTCTATCTCAACGCGCAGGAGATCGTCACCATGATGACGATCGGCGACTACCCGGAATATCTGGCGCTCGGCTATCTGTTGAACCAGAACATGCTGAAATACGACGATGTCGTCACCGAGGTCGAATATGACGACGACCTGCAGGTGGTAGTGGTGCGCACCGGGCACCATACCAATTTCGAACAGAAACTGAAAAAGCGCACCCAGACCTCGGGTTGCGCGCAGGGCACCGCCTTCGGCGATCTCATGGAAGCGGTCGAAAGCGTCGCGCTGCCGAAAGCGGAACTGCGCACCTCCTGGCTCTATCAGATGACGCACGCGATCAACACCATGCCCTCGCTCTATCTGGAAGCCGGCGCGATCCATGGTTGCGTGCTGTGCAAGGAGGGCACGCCGGTCTGCTACACCGAGGATGTCGGCCGCCATAATGCCGTCGACAAGATCGCCGGCTGGATCTATCGCCACGGCGTCGATCCCGCCGACAAGATCCTCTACACCACGGGAAGGCTGACCTCCGAGATGGTCATCAAGACGGTGCGGATGGGCATCCCGATCCTGGTATCGCGGTCGGGGTTCACCGCCTGGGGGGTCGATCTGGCCCGCCAGGTTGGGCTGACGCTGGTCGGGCGCGCCCGGGGGAAACGCTTCATCGCGCTGTCGGGCGAAGAGCGCATCGTCTACGACCAGAACCTCGCCTTTGTCGAAGAGGAATCCGCCCGCCACAAGCGCAAGGGCGCCGACCGTGACGACTGAATTCCCGTCAACTCCCGGCGTGCTGCTCGCCGGTGGCCTGGCGCGGCGGATGGGCGGCGGCGACAAGCCGATGCGCCAGATCGGCGGCCGCACCATTCTCGAGCGCGTCATCGCGCGGCTCGCGCCACAATGCGACGGGCTCATTCTCAACGCCAATGGCGACCCGGCGCGATTCGCGCGTTTTGGTCTTCCCGTCATCGCCGACACGGTGGAGAATTTCCCGGGACCGCTCGCGGGCATCCTTGCCGCGCTCGACTGGGCCGCGGCGGCCAGGCCGGAAGTTGAGTGGGTGCTGAGCGCGGCGGCGGATTGTCCCTTCCTGCCGCGCGATCTGGTGGCGCGGCTGCAGCGCGCCCGCGTCAATGAAAAAGCCGAACTCGCGGTCGCGGCTTCCGACGGCCAGTCGCATCCGGTGATCGGATTGTGGCGCGTCGATTTGCGCGCGGCGCTGCGCCACGCCTTGGTGGTGGAAGACATCCGCAGGATCGACCGCTGGACCGCGCGCTACCGACTCGCCACCGTGGAATGGCCGGTCGATCCGCTCGACCCGTTCTTCAACGCCAACACCATGGATGACATCGAAGCGGCGGAGCGATTGGCGGAGCTCGATGGCGGATGAAACCGGCCGATCCGAAGCGGCCATGCGGAAATGGCACCGCTACTATTGCGCTTCCGAAGTTCTGATCATATCGGCATGCCCCCGGTCCTCATCCCGAGTTCCATGCCATCACGCCTGCAGATCGCGGGTAAGGAAGATGCTGTTCGGTTCAGGCTTGTATCCGTCGAACGGTGCACACTCGACAAATCCATGGCGCTTGTACAATGCAACAGCCGGTTGGAAATACGCCCATGATCCGGTTTCGAGGCTTAATTTTGTAATTCCGCCATGGCGAGCTGCGTCAACAATGTGTTGCAGCACTGCCGATCCAATGCCGCGACGGCGAGCGGTCTCGGCAGTGTGCATTGACTTGACCTCGCCGTGGGTCTTTGACAGGCGCTTCATCGCGCCGACTGCCAGCAGATTTCCCTCCTCCCACGCGGACCAGAAGGAAACCTCCGGTGCCATCAGGCCCGATATATCAAGCGCGTGAGCGCTCCCGGGCGCGGTTTGTGCTCGCGCATTCGATAGGTGAACGCCGAGTAGACGGACTACCTGCGGGTCGGCGAGACCACCGGCAATGATCTTGACCATCGTCTTTTCCTGGGGCTTGCGCGGATCCAGTCGTTTCATATGATAGAAAAATAATGCCGAGCCAAGCATTACCGGGGGTCAGGCGGCATCGCGCAGCCCGCTCTCGGATGTGCAAGATGGTATTCGGCCGCTTCGCGCTTGTCCGGGTCTGCGGCGAGGACCCAGCACCACACGGTTTATCGACGAAATCGAATTGAAAAAGGCGGAGCTTGACCGGCTGCGCACGCTATCGCCGCATGCCCTCGCCCATCTTGAACATGCCTACGACCTCGAACTGCCCTTCACATCGAACGCGATTGAAGGCAACACGCTGACCCAGATCGAAACCAGCCTCATGATCGAGCAGGGCGAGCCGTTACGTCAATACGGATCCAGGGACGTCAGCATTTCCTTCGCCGGCGCAAGTTCCAGCGCTGAATGGGCGATTGCGCGGCTTGGCTGGGTGCAGCACCGGCGATCCCGGAAACAGCGATTGCACGCGACCTTAGCGGAGTATTTGACCGCCTTGCACGAGGCGCTTCCCCCCACCTGATCCAACTCCGCAGCACGCCTTCAGGCTCGCCGGTCGTGCCTTGCAGCCGCGCCTCACCAAGCAGCCGGTCGATCAGGATGCAGGCGCCGGCTGCCTGGGACGCCGCGCTTGCGCCAGCGGCGCGCCGCCTGCGGCAGGATTTTCTCACACCGCCGCAGTCCGCGACGGAGAGGTGGCGGCCTCGATTGCAGCCTGGAGCTGGTAGCCGCGAAGCGGCTTGAAAAGTACTGCCGCAGCATGATCCAGTTCGATCCGTTTCAGATTGGCGGGCTCGCGGGACCCCGTAACGAAAATAATCTTGGAGCCGACGGCGCTGTGGATGGCGATCGACGCATCGACACCATCCTCGATCCCTTTCAATCGGACAT
>NZ_JBEKXH010000070.1:0-19854 GCF_049512235.1 Bradyrhizobium sp. | reverse complement strand
GCTATGGCTTGACCTGCGGCGTAAACAACTGGTCGCTGAAAGGCTGTTCGGTCGGCACCCGGATGGCAATGAAGCCGCGCCCCATCGATTGATGGCAGCCGTTGCAGCCGTTGGTCAGTTCGCCCACCCCCTTGTTGAATTGCTTGATATCCTTGGCCGCGATGGCGTCGGCAATCGACTGAACAGGGTTGGACATCGTGGTGACGTTGGTGACGGGAATGCCAGTATACATCGTCGCGGCCTGCAGCAGACCGGCCTTGAGCTGACGCATTTCGAAGGCTGCCAGCTCCCAGTTCAAAGCCTTGCCGGCGAACCACAGCTTGATATGCCGGGTCTGGACCGCGTTCATGATATCGCCGAGCCGGGGAACGTAATGTTCGCCGCTCGCGGCATCCATATCGCTCTGGTTGGTCTGGGCAAGGGCCAGCGGCGTCAGCGCGCAAACCAACGTCAGGCCAATAAATCCTCTACGCCATTTCATCAGGGGCTCCAAATGGGATGATGTTGCCATGTTACGCTGTCGTCTACCTTGCGCTCGATCAAATGTGCCGCTGCGTTGATGCGGATCAATACGTCCGCAGGGTTCGCAGCGCAGGGGTAACCATGGCGCTTCGGTTCGGAGGACTACGATGCTGATATACTTGCCGATCGTTTTGTTTGCTACCCTTCCCCTCACTGCAGTTGCGGACAATGTGCCGAAATTCGATATCGCGCAGGAATGCAAGTCGGAAGGCGGCTCGACAGTCATGCAGGAGCACTGCGCGGGCGACGAGGCGCAAGCGCGCGACCAGCTTGAACCGCTATGGGTTCAATCCGCCGCGGCAGACAGGGCCGTCTGCATCAAGGAAACCAGCATGGACGGCTCGCCCAGCTATGTCGAGTTGCTGACATGCCTGGAAATGGCGAGGGACGTCAAAAAGACATCGAAGTAGTGCGGCGCACACGTTTCGCTCGCACCTCGTGCACAGACGATGCGCGTCGCCGTGATCAGTCGCCGTCGATCAGGTGCCGCACATTGATGGTCGGATTTCCAGCCTTGGAGAGCGGAAAGCGCGTACCTATGGCTTTTTGACTGGGAACGTGGATTTCGACCGACAGCTCCTTGTCGACAACCTTGGCGGAGGGCACGCGGAAGTCGATCGCGACCTTGGCATTCTCGCTGCAATTAGGACAAACGCCGGGGTCGGTTGGTTGGAAGAATGCCTGGCGCGCGACCTCCTTGCCGTCGGCGAGCAGGTGAACGACGAAGGTTCCCGGGATACCAGCGCGATTGATATCCTTGACCCTGATCGAGAGCGGTTCGCCACTGTCAATGCGAAAACGCTTCGCGGCAGCAATATTGCCGGTCTTGTTCTCGAAGCTCATTACCATGGCTCCTGCGCGCGGCGGCTGATAGTCCACATCAGGGACGTTGATCGTGTCCGCAGCGTGGCCATCGAACGGCGGCAGCACGCCAAGCACGGCGACGTCGAGCCACGCGGTCGAACCTTGGCAATGCGATTTGAATCCGGCGAGCGTCGTTGCGCCGACGCTGCGCTGCCATTGCTGCCAGACGCGGTCGAGATTGCAATGATAGAACCAGAACACCGGATCGAAGGCTGAGATGTCCTGATTGGACATGGTAGGACCGCAGGAGTCGTGGCCGCTATCATGCGCTCCCCACAAGGTTCGATTGAATTGCTCCCATACCGACTGTCGCAGCGCACGCGTTATCTGCTCCGGGATGCCGTACGCGGCAACCTGCTCGGCGATCTCGCCCGGGCCGTTGCGGGCGGTGGTGAGCGGGTCGTAATTATGGCCGATCGGCGCCTGGAGCTTGTAGCGTGCGAACGGCTCCTCGTAGAGCAACGCAGGGATCGGCGCGGTAATGTCCCAATAGGGCAGCGTGACGTCGGCACAGCCCGGCACCGAGCGCAGCGCATCCTCGAAGCGCTTGAGATGCAGCCGATGCCAGGGAAGAAAACGATTCTCGTGATGAAGGCAGTGGAACAGCGGGTTGCTGTCGATGGCGGGATACCAGTGAACCCCGGCAATGGCGTAATAGCTGTCGGGTTGCGACGGATCGCGCGCCATGATGCCCGCGAACGCCTTCTTGAGTGCTGCGACCTCGTCGGTGCCAAGGCCGGTCACCTCCTTGCGCAGCCTGGCCGCGGCCGTCGCGAAGTCGGCGGTCCCGACATTCCCGGCCACGGGCGCCGGCGGAGTTCCCAGGGGATAGTTGTCCTGAATCCAATTCAGAAAATTCTGAACGCGGTTCGCGCTCCATTTCGGCGCGTCCCCTGGCGGCATGCTGCCCGACTGGGTCTGCCCGTAAATCGAGACCGCGTTTTCAACCACGCCCTTGTAGGTGCCGAGGTCGACGCTCTTGGCGCGCATATGGTCGACATCGTCCTTGGTGAAGTAGTTGCGTACCTGGCCGAACCAGGTCGGATGCTCGATCGGCGGGTCCTTGTCGGTATCTGCCACGGAATTCCCCCTCTATCCTTTTCTCTTCTCTTTCAGCCTTCGCATTGCACTCCGCGGGGCTCGGATCAGGTCAACACCTCACGCCCAGCCCATGGTTCAATACCGGACGCCGGCCAGGACCCGGCCGGTATCAGGAACAGCGAGACGATCGATCAGGGGGCGCGTCGGATCACAACAAAGATGTCAAGCACGTCAGCGGTGAAAAATCTGCCTTTGAAATTAAGTTGAAGGTTGCCGCGTCGCCGCAGGCCTGTCAACCATAGATTGCGTGTCGGAGCGAACGGACGGCTTGTTTTCCTGAGCGACGCTTCGCGGGTCGCCGCCTAAAAGCAGAGGGTTGTGACAAGATTCCCGCGCTTGTCCTTGATCGCGTAAGGACATTCGATCCGCTTCAGCGCCTTCTTGGCATCTTCGTCGCCAAGCGCGGCGGCCCGTTCGTAATAGGCTTTGGCGGCGCTGGCGTCCTTCGGCCCGCCGCGTCCCTCCTGCGTGAACTCGCCCATCCGCTCCAGCGCACCGGGATGATCCTGTGCCGCCGCCTTCTCGAACAGGTTACGCGCGCCGACATCGTCGCGGGCGCCCCCGGTACCATCCGCCAGCATCAAGCCCAGCTGATACTGGGCTTCGGCATTGCTCTCGGCGGCTTTCGCCAGCAATTCGCGCGCCCGTGCGGGATCCCCGGCGAATCCGCCGCCACCGGAAAGCGCGGCAAGATTGGTGACGCCCCGCGGATTGCCGGCCGCGGCCGCACGCTCGAACAGCTTGCGCGCCTCTGCCTCATCCGTCGCAACGCCCGCGCCGGTTCCGTAGAGCACGCCGAGTTCGACCATCGCCGCGGTCGAACCCTTGTCGGCCGCCTTGCGCCAGGCGCCGATCGCCTCCGGCAATTGCCGGTTGGCGGCGTAGGCGCGGCCGAGCTGATAAAGCGCCCGCCGGGACGAACCGGAGGCGACCTTGCAATATTTGATCGCGGTCGCGATGTCCGCCGGCACGACGTCGGGCGTGCCCTTGACGTCGGCCGGCTTGTCCGGATCGGTGGGATCGCCGGCGAGCCGGTCGCATAGCACGAGATCGGCCGATTGCGCCGCGACCGGAGCGGCATGGGCCAACCATGCCACGACCGTGAGCGCCATCGCCGAACAGGCGATGCCTCCCATCGTAGCGCATGCAAGCGCGCAAAATCGCTTCATCACGACGCCCATCTTGATCCACCCCGGATCGCGTCCGGGGCAGGCTTTCGCTCGAAAACGCCATAAATGCAATGATCCGCCAGAGCGATTTCTCGCCTTGGCGGATCATGTTGCAGCCGGGAAGCCCCTTAGCGCTGTCGGGATGCCGAACGCTCTAGGCGGCGGCCGCCTTCGCGGCGGTCGGGACGGAAGCGATGGTCTTGAGGATCTGGGAAGCGATCTGGTAGGGGTCGCCTTGGGAGTTCGGGCGGCGGTCTTCCAGATAACCCTTGTAGCCGTTATTGATGAAGCTGTGCGGGATGCGGATCGAGGCGCCGCGATCCCCCACACCGTAGGTAAAGGTATCGATCGACGCCGTCTCGTGCTTGCCGGTCAAACGCATATGGTTGTCCGGACCATAGACCGCGATGTGATCGGCGCGGTTCGCCTTGAAGGCTTCCATCAGCTGCTCGAAATATTCCTTGCCGCCGACTTCGCGCATGTAGGTGGTGGAGAAGTTGGCGTGCATGCCGGAGCCGTTCCAGTCGGTGTCGCCCAGCGGCTTGCAATGGAATTCGATATCGACGCCGTACTTCTCGGTCAAGCGCAGCATCAAATATCGGGCCATCCACATTTCGTCGGCGGCCTTCTTGGAGCCCTTGCCGAAAATCTGGAATTCCCACTGGCCCTTCGCGACCTCGGCATTGATGCCTTCGTGGTTGATGCCGGCGGCGAGACAGAGATCGAGATGCTCATCCACCATCTTGCGCGCGATGTCGCCGACATTCTTGTAGCCGACGCCGGTGTAATAGGGTCCCTGCGGCGCCGGATAGCCGCTCGATGGGAACCCGAGCGGACGGCCGTCCTTGTAGAAGAAATATTCCTGTTCATAGCCGAACCAGGCGCCGGGGTCGTCGAGAATGGTGGCGCGCTTGTTGGAGGGGTGCGCCTTGCCGTCGGGCATCATCACTTCGCACATCACCAGCGCGCCGTTGGTGCGCGCGCCGTCCGGATAAACCGCGACCGGCTTCAGTATGCAATCGGAGCTATGGCCCTCGGCCTGCATGGTCGAACTTCCGTCAAAGCCCCACAGTGGAAGCTGATCGAGCGTCGGAAATGATTCGAATTCCTTGATCTGCGTTTTGCCCCGCAAATTCGGGGTCGGCGTGTATCCGTCGAGCCAGATATACTCGAGCTTATACTTTGTCATTGAGCTCTCTCATGAGTTGATGATGCGAAAGGTGGGAACCGAAGCAGTTTGGTCACCACAGATGTACCCGGCCACCATCGGCCATCCATTGCCTAGCAATTAAAGTGCCAATCGCTGCACTGCGGCACCGGCCGTTTGCGGGGAGAATTGGCGGAAGCCTCCGCCCTCAGGTTGCATTTGAGGTGCGGCAAAGGCGCGCGGGTGGGAGGTCGGCGAGATGCCCTCGAGCGGCGCGGAGGTCCGAACTGCGCCTGATTATGCAGCAGTTTGCCGAATAGCTTTTCGTTCCGATTAAAGCTGCGGCATCGACCGGCAACATTCGGCAAGAAAATGGGGACGCCTCGGCAACCTCCGCGAGGGCTCAGGCGTTAGCTAGTCCGCCGCTGCTCCCCACGATGCAGAATAAAAATTGCTTACATTTTATACAGGCAATGATTTTGTTTTGATCATGTTGCACCAACGGAGGCACGGACGATATCAGTACGGTAACCCCAAGAGAACGAGTCGGGCGCAGCATGATTACGCGTCGCGACACACGGAGAGACGATGATGAATACGAGCTTGAACCGCGGGTCCGCAAAGATCTACCAATTCCCGGCCGGGGGCCGCTCGGCGCTCGGCGGAGGTCGTTGCGACGATGCCAAATCCGCCACTGAACCTGTCGCCTCAGGCATCAGCGAGGCGTGCGCCGGCAGCTGGTATCACGAAGCGGCCATCCAGGAGTCCAAACCGGCGCGGGATCGCTGATGCCAGACCCAAGCCCACCGCGGATCGGTTGCCGGTCTTTGGCGCAATATCAAACACGGAAAAAGAGGGTCGAAACGAAAAGGTTTCGGCCCTTTCTCACGACAGCTCGCACACTCCCGCCGCTCGTTTGGTGTGCTTGACCGGGGTGCTGGCCCCAGTGAACTCTGGCGCGACGGCCACCGCGCGAATGTACAGAACAGAAGGTAAGAAATACGCCCGCCCCGTCATTCCACCGCCGCAGGGAATGGCTTAAGCTAAGCCCCATGTCGGATACCCCTGCCCGCCATCTCGATCTCGCCGGCGCCAGCAATTTCCGCGACCTCGGCGGCTATCGCACCCGGGACGGGCGTACGGTGCGCTGGCGGCAGATCTTTCGCTCCAACCATCTTGGCCACGTCACCGCAGCGGATATCGAGGTTCTGCGCGGGCTTGGTCTGAAAAGCGCGTTCGATTTTCGCGGCATGGAGGAGCGCGTCGCGGCCACATGCGGGCTGCCGGAAGTCGCGGTTCATTCGCTGCCCATCGAGCCGACCGTGGTTGCGGCGCTGCAGGCAAAGCTCGCCAAAGGCCGCGTGCTGACCACGGCCGATGCCGTCGATGTCATGAGCGATTCCTACCGCAACTATGTGCGCAGCCATACCGCAAGCTTCCGGAGGTTGTTCGCGCATCTGCTGGAAGACCAAGCGCCGCTGGTGATTCATTGTAGCGCCGGCAAGGATCGCACCGGTTTCGCTTGCGCGCTGATCCTGCATGCACTCGGCGTCCCGGATGAGCTGATCGCTGAAGATTATCTCTTGACCAACCGCTGCTACCGGCGCGACCCCACGGCCAGCAGCGATCTGCCCGACGAGGTCCGGCAGGTGCTGGGCTCGGTGCACGCGTCGTTCCTCGCCGCTGCGTTCGAAGCCATTGGTGCCGATTACGGCGATCTCGAAAGCTATCTCAGCGACGGATTGGGTCTCGGCGCGCGGCAGCGCGCAGGCCTTGAAGCACGCTATCTGGAATCCTGAATGGCCGCTCGCTCAGGGCCAAAAGATCCCGCCTCAGGCAGCCGCCACCATTTCTGCGTCAAGGTCGGCGATCACTTCCTCGAACGCCGAGATCGCCTGCTGAACCGCGGCGATCTGCATCAGTTCCCAGCCGCCGACCGGGCCGCTTCGATTTTGCAACGCGACCACCAAATCTCGGCGCTGCTCCTTGAGCTGGACAAGCGGCAAACCGTGGTCAGGCAGATATCTCGTCATGATGCTTCCAGGTCCTCATATTGGACGATATGGTCTGTTAGCCCAAGGTTCCTGAAATCGGCTTACAGAACTTCAGCAAAGTTTAGCTAATTACGCCGTATTGCAAATGAATTTCACTCGGCGGTAGTGTGAGCGCTTCCTCAGCCCTGGCCTGGAGACCGATCATGCAGGGAAAGGTCGTTGTCGTGACCGGCGCATCGGGTGCGCTGGGCAAGGTGGTCGTGGAAGCGGCGTTGGCGCGGGGCGCCAAGGTGGCTGGCGTGGATCATGCGGCTTCCCTAATCCCGGCGATGACTAACCGGATCGAACTTGGCGGCGTTGATCTTTCGGATCCGGCGCAGGCCGGGGTAGCGATCGAGGCCGTCGCGATGCAATTCGGCAGGCTCGATGTGCTGATCAATATCGCCGGCGGCTTCGCCTTCGAGATGGTCCGCGAGGGCGATGCAGAGACCTGGCAGCGCATGTTTGCGCTCAACGTCCTCACCGCACTGAATGCGTCACGAGCGGCGATTCCGCATCTCGCCGCTTCCACGGCGGGAAGGATCGTCAATATCGGCGCGATGGGCGCGCTGCAGGCGGGCGCCGGCATGGGTGCCTATGCCGCGTCGAAAGCCGGTGTCCATCGCCTGACCGAGGCGCTTGCCGCCGAATGCAAGGGCAAGATCACCGTCAACGCCGTGCTGCCGTCGACCATCGATACGCCGGCCAATCGCGCCAGCATGCCGCAGGCGGATTTTACAAACTGGGTTACCCCGCAAGAACTGGCCGAGGTGATCCTGTTCCTCGCCAGCGATGCGGCGAGCGCCGTCACCGGCGCGCTGCTGCCAGTCAAGGGGCGGGTATAGGCACACCATGCAGCGCGGGCGGCGATCCGGGCTAAACTTGCAAGACTGAGTCGCCGGCAATACATCGGAGTTCCCTTGGAAACCGCGCTTTACCTGCCCGTCAAACGCTTCCTCGAAAAGCTCGGTTTTACTGTCAAGGGCGAAGTCGGTGGCTGCGACCTGGTGGCCCTTAGCGGCGACGATCCTCCCATCGTTGTGATCGGCGAATTGAAGCTCTCCTTCAATCTGGAACTGGTGCTGCAGGCGGTCGACCGCGCGGGAGCCTGCGATGAAGTCTGGCTGGCCGCCAAAATGTCGACGCGCGGCAAGGGACGCGAGAGCGACGCGCGCTATCGCGATCTTTGCCGCCGCCTCGGCTTTGGCATGCTTGCGATCACCAGCAGCGGCGATGTCGAGGTGATCGTCAAGCCGCCGACCGCAGGCCCGCGCCGCGATCCAAAAAAGCGTTCCCGTCTTGTCACCGAACATCGCCGCCGCAAGGGCGACCCGGCGCTTGGCGGCAGCACGCGCGCGCCGATCATGACGGCCTATCGGCAGCAGGCGCTGGCCTGCGCGGAGGCACTGGTGCGGGGACCGCGCCGCCTGCGCGATCTGCGGCCCGGGATACCGGACGCTCCGAAAATCCTGCAGCACAATGTCTATGGCTGGTTCGACCGCGCCGAGCGCGGCATTTATGTGCTGACCGATGCCGGCCACGCCGCGCTGAAACGCTGGCCGCAGCAACCGGTGGACGCGGCGAGCGCCGGCGAGCCAGTCCCGTGACATGGTGGTCAGCGCCAGGATTGTTGCCGCCGCAAGGATGACCGGTTCCAACGCTGCAATGCATGGCAGGATTGACACACCAATTTCATATTGCAATGCAACATCGGACTCCCCAGGGTATACCGGAACAGACGAGGGGCGCTAATGAGCCAGGACTGGAACACCAAATATGGACCGCGACGCGTCCGGCGCGATCCGCCGACGCTCGACGAAGCCATTTTCGCCGCGATCGGGATTACCGGCGATCAGCAGCAGCAAGCCGAGATCGCCGCGGCGCTGATGGGTCTGCCGCTCGAAACCGTGCAGGCCGAAGTGAGGAAGGTTGCGCGGAGCTCGGCGCGGACTTCGACGCATGTGATCGCCGGCGAACAGGGCGCACAGCGCGCTGTGGTGGTCGAACGCAAGGTGGTCAGGCGGTTCGCCGCTGGCAAGCGTACGGGCACTTAGGCTGGCGCGGTTTCGACGCTGGTGTTTTTCAAGCGTTCGCCGTTCAGAAACCGGCGAACGGTATCTTGCCGCCTCGATCGATCAGGCTGCCCGGCCCCAGCCGTACATTCGCATCAGCAGATGCCAGTACGCGCGGTTGACGCTAACCATCGCGCGGGCTGCATCTGCCGGCGTCGCCATTGCGGGTTTGGCGGGTTCTGGCTGCGGCGGCAGGGGCTGCAGGCGCGGGTGCGACCTGAGATCGATGCAGCCGGTGGATTCGCCCTGGCGAAACGTCAGATGGGCACCGAACTTGCTGGCGAGCGCCCGCATCGCCTGATTCTGCGCGCCGGTGGTGATGCGCAGGCTGCGGTAGCCCTTCGCCCGTGCTTCCCAGATCAGCTTTCTGAACAGGTTACTGCCGACGCCCTGCCGCCGCAGGCACTTTTCAACGCTGAAGGCGACCTCCGGCTCTGATTCCGGCGATTGATCCGGCGGATGCAGTTCCGCCGCGCCACGTACTGCGCCGTCTTCGATATAAGCGATGATAACGGTGCCATCGTCCGCGCACTTTGCGGCGTAGCCTTCGATGAAGCTGTCGTCCATGAAGCCGTGAAAACGGTCATGGCGGCTGTCCCGATCGAGCCGCAACAAATGATCCCGCAGTTGCGGCAATTCTTCCTGCTGACGCAGCGTCCGGACATAGCCCCGGGCGGATGTCGATAGGGTGGTGTTCTGGTAGTTCACGTCAAACTCCTCTTGGATGGCCCTCGAGGAGGCGTCGAATCCCTAGGTCACGATAATGGTGCATCGCAGCATGGAGTTCAAGACCGCTTCCTGACGCGAATAGAGGCAGAATCTCGCGATCGAATGGTTAATTCGACTTACCGTAGTCATACGAGCACCATCTGCGTCTGAGTCACCACGGCGACCAGTTTGCCCTCCTCGGTCTCCAGCCGGGTTTGCCAGACCTGGGTACGCCGGCCACGATGCACCGGAGTTGCGGTCGCGATCACCGTCATCCCCTCCCGGGCGCCGCCGATGAAATTGGTCTTACTTTCAATCGTCGTGGTGCCCTTGGCATCCCCGGGCAAATTGATCAGTGTCGCCGCGGCGCCAACCGAATCTGCCAACGCCATGATCGCCCCGCCGTGAAGCATATGGCCGAGGGTGCAGAGATCGGGCCGCACCAGCATCCGCGCCACCACGCGATCCCGTTCGGCTTCGGTGAATATCACGCCTTTCAACTGCGCAAACGGCATCTGCATCGAATTGACTTTTTCAAGTGGCGTCATAACCCATAACCCGCAAGTCGCGTCCGGGACATGATCCCTACACATTCTCCACGCCGCACCACTCCGCGATGAACAGCGCGGTGGCCTTGGTCGATTTCCGCAGGGAATCCAGGTCGACATATTCGTTGAAACCGTGCATCGCCGCGCCACTGGCGCCAAAGCACAGGCTCGGAATGTTGTAGTTCAGACCGTAAAACCTTGTGTCGGTGAGCGCGGTGAAGACGAGGTCGGAGACCGCGCCGCCATAGACCGCCTCATAGGCCTGGCCGAACGCGGCTTCCGCGGCCGCTGCGTCCTTCAACTCATAACCCTCCGACAAAAACCCCGACCATTCAACGTCGGGCGGATGATTGGAGAGAAAACCATGATCGCGCGCTGCCGTCGCGACGCAGGCCACAATCTCGGCCTGGCAGTCGGCGACCGACCAGCCCGGCAATATCGCGATCCGGCAGTCGACGTCGCACCACGCCGGCACGCTGGAGGCCCAGTCGCCGCCCCTGATGATGCCGGGATTGAAATTGATCGGGTGCGTCACCGCCCTGAAATGCCGGTCGGCCTTGGCGCGCTCGTTCCACTCGGCCTCGAGCTTCTGCAGCGACTGGACCAGATGGAAGGCCGCCGTGATCGCGTTGGCGCCGCTGCCGGCTTCGAACACATGCACGGGATGGCCGCGGACCTTGAGGCGAAACCAGATCACGCCGACCTGGGAGCGCACCATCCGGCCAGAGGTCGGCTCGGGAATGAAACAGGCGTCGGCGCGATAGCCGCGCTGCAAGGTCGAGAGCGCGCCGACGCCGGTGCTCTCCTCCTCGATCACGGACTGAAAATGTATGCGCCCGGTCGGCTTGAGGCCCGCGGCCTTGATGGCGTCGAGCGCATAGAGCGCGCCGATGGTACCTGACTTCATGTCACAGGCGCCGCGGCCATACATCTTGCCGTCCTTCACGGCGGGCGAAAACGGCGGCGTCTCCCACATGTCCAGCGGCCCCGCCGGGACCACGTCGCAATGTCCCTGCAGGATCAGTGACTTTCCGGCGTTGGTTGCGGGCCGATAGGTACCGACCACGGTGCGGGCCTTGGAAAAATCATGTTCGATCGGGCCGAAGCCGCTGAGGTCCCTGAGGTCGTCGATATCGATATGCCAGTCGTCGACCTCGTAGCCGCGCTGCCGCAAGAGATCACCGATCATGTCCTGGCATGGACCTTCGGCGCCGCGGGTCGAGGGTATCGCGACAAAATCCCGCGTGGTCAGAAGTTGCGCGTCGAAATTGGCATCGACGGCGTCGACGATTTTTTGTGTGGTACCGATGGCGATCATTTGCGTTCAGTGCCCTGTTGTCCGCACCATCACCATCAAATCATACTTTGCCGGACTTTGCAGGAGCGTGATTGGCAATGCTGCAAGGCGGTTTTGCGTTCTTTCAGAATCGCAGTCCGGCCAATACACTCCATGAGGCCATTCGCCCGCTGGAGACATAAGATGCCCGCCAACCGCAATGCTCTGTACCTTATCATCGGTGCGCTGATCGTCGCAGTGGGCGTGCTCGGCTACAATCTCTATCAGACCAAGAAGCAACCGGAGGGCCTGCAGATCAATGTCGGCCCGAATGGGCTGAAGATACAGAACAAGTGAAACAGGCGGCTTCGCTGACCATGAAAAAGACACCTCGCATCCCGCGATTTTCGATCCTGCTGCTCGGCGTTTTCGCGCTATGGCCACAGCGATCACCGGCCCTGGAAGGGCAGGTGTCGCGGGAACAGGACATCGTCAATCTGCAACTGGGCCAGCGCATCAAAGTCGACGACGGAACCTGTCCCGCCGGCCAGATCAAGGAAATCTCCGGCGCCAAGTTGTCGGCGTCGGGCGTCGTCCGTAGGCAAAAATGCATTCCGCGCCTGGGAACGAAGAAGAAGTGACCCATGCGGGCTGGTAGCGACCTGATATTGCTCACGAAAGCCCATCAGAACGGGTCTCGATGACAGACCCGCCGGCTATCAGGTCGCCAGCAGTCCGGCGGCGAGTGCGAGGCCGCAAGCATAGGTCAATAACGCGCCGACAGAGCGGGCCGGATTTGGCCTGTCGAGCGGTCGCCATAACAGCCCGGCGACGATCAGAAAGCAAAAGCTGCGGCCGAAATACGAGACAACATCGTGGCCTTTCTGGCTTCGCAAGCTTCAAAGGTTCGAAAGCGCGGCTTCAGGAGTTCCGCGGCGAGGGAAAAAGGTTTTCGTCACGCAGGGCTTTTGTTTCGCGGCCCCATAATGGCGCGTTCCGCTTGCTAAAAGGCAAAAGACTTCAATAAATTGCGATCGAATCCGCTGTTTTCGCAGCAACGCGGCCACAGCGGCCACGAATCGGCGCCGCAAAAATTGGTGCAGCTGGTCGGCTGCCGCGTCCCCAAGGTCCGGACTGAACCGTGGGTCCGCCCGCGCGCGGCTCCGGTGAGTTAACGGTGCATCAAAGGCTCTTCACTGAATGAACTCGCCGCATTTCTGAACTGCGGCATCGCCGGCACCCCAGGGCATGATCGGCACCGTAGAAGTCGAATTCTTCGGCGACCCATCGATCAGCTTGTCCGAATAGACCATGTAGACCAGCACGTTGCGCTTGGCGTCGCAGCCCCGCACGATCTGCATCTTCTTGAAGAACAGCGAACGCCGCTGCCGGAACATATCGTCGGCCTGCTGCAACTTACCCTTGAAATGGATCGGGCCGATCTGCCGGCAGGCCAGCGAAATATCCGAGACTTGCTCGGCAAGCCCGAGCCAGCCCGTGAAGCCGCCCTTTTCGGGCACCGTAAAATGACAGGCGACCCCTTCGACCTCCGGGTCGTCGACGCCATAGGTCGCAAGCGTGTCATTTGGGCTGACCCACTTGAACACAGTCGAACGGCGAAAGATCAGGTCCGGCTCGTCGGCGGCGAATACCGGCGAGACCAAAGATAGCGCCAAAGCAAGCACCGACAAAACCGGAGGTTTCCACCTCGTGCCATCAGGACTCAGGGCCTTGCGTGTCATCGATATCTCCATCCGCGAGCATCCCATTTAGGTGCCATGACACCCCAGGGGAAGGCTGACGGTAACGGGTACTGCCTGCCCTCTTTAAATCTCCGGTGAGGCTTTTTTGCTACGCTTGCGAGGAAACCGCAAACACAAGAAGGCCTTCCGCTGGTGAACGCGTAAGGCGTCTGTAACACTAATGCATCGATGGTCGGGGGTTCGAGTATGACACGCTTGGGCGTAGCGAGGGCTGCTTTTGCCGGGAGACTGTGGAGAATAGCCATTCTGACGGCCGCCGGGGTGCTGGGTGGCACCCCCTATGCCCACGCCGCCCGTCATTACTATTACTACTATTACTCGTCGGATCCCGATCCCGGATTTTCGCGGTCGGAGTGGGCGATTTCGCAGCCAAGGCATAAGGCTCGCCGCTATCAGCCGAGCAGGATCGAGGCATCGGAGAGGGAGGCAACCAAACCGCAAGGGCCATTGATCATCGCGATCTCGATCCAAAGCCAAAGACTGAGGATCTACGACGCCAATGGTTTCTTCGCGGAAACTCCGATTTCCACGGGCATGCCGGGTCATCCAACCCCGATGGGCGTCTTCAGCGTCATTCAAAAACACAAGTGGCACCATTCCAACATCTATAGCGGCGCGCCGATGCCCTATATGCAACGCATCACATGGTCGGGTGTCGCGATGCATGCCGGAGTGCTTCCCGGCTATCCTGCGTCGCATGGCTGCATCCGCATGCCGTTGGCCTTTGCGATCAAGATGTGGAACTGGACCAGGATGGGCGCGCGGGTTGTCGTTACCCCCGGCGAGATGACCCCTGCCAGCTTCTCGCATCCGCTGCTGGCGACACAAAAGGTCGTGCCGCAACCAAGCGCCGCCGCCGAGCCGGATGCATCACCCGGCCAGAAGTCGGACAAGGAGGCAGCCGCCACAGCCACGTCCGCAGTTTCGGCGGCGAACCTCGAACTGAGAACGACCGTCGGACATAGCGAGGGCATAAAGGCCGTGATGGACGAACCTTCGGCGCCTGCGGCGTTGCGCGGTCAGACCCACACTGCCGATGCCAGCCACGATCTGTCTGCCGGCAAACCATCGGCCACGATGGCCGACGCGCCCAAGGCAAGTATCGCGCCCGAAGCGATGAAGGCGGATATCGGCGCCAACGCTCTCGATCTGGAAAAGGATCGGGCCCGCTTGCCTGACGCCAGCAAGCCGGCCTTGGCGACAACCAAGCGCAGCGGCCAGATCGCTGTCTTCATCAGCCGCAAGGACTCAAGGCTCTATGCGCGGCAGAATTTCGGGCCGCTGTTCGACGTGCCGGTGACGATCGCGCCGAGCGACCGGCCGCTGGGAACCCACGTGTTTACCGCCCGGGTCGACAAGGATGACGCCAACCTCCTGCACTGGTCGGTGGTCTCGCTTCCCGTGCCGGCACGGCACGCCGAGCGCCGCGACGAAGACGATCGCAGATCGCGACGGCGAAAAATCGCGGGCGCGGCCGAGATCAAGAAAACGCAGGTGCCAGACAGCCCCGCTGAAGCGCTCGATCGCCTCACCATCCCCGCCGATGCGATGGCGCGAATTACCGATGCCCTGACGACGGGCGCCTCCATCATCGTTTCCGATCAAGGCATCAACGCCAGTGAAACCGGCGAAGGGACGGATTTCATCGTTTCGCTGCGTTGAGCGGTCAGCTCCCCCGGTCGCTTTGCACCGGGAGCTTTGCTAAAAGACCGCCGGCATGAACCAGTTTCTCAGACCCGGCGCGATCACCGAGCCCGCGATCGACGCCACAAGGGATGCCTTCGACCGGCTGACCTTCCTCGGCTGGCGCGCAGGCTTGGCGGCGATCGTTGCCGGCCTCGCAATCTCGTTTTTTCTGTTCGGCTACGCGCTGATTTATTGGCGCAATGCCGACATGGATTTCATGGTAATCTACAACGCGCTTGTCCTCAACGACGGCAAGCCTCAGCTGTTCTTCGATCACACCGCCTATCTGACCATCCTGTCGGTGCAGTTCTGGTTTCGGCTCGCGCACGCGCTCGGACTGCTCGACGCGTGGTCGCTATCGGCCATGCCATCTTCATCCAATACCGCGGCATTCGACGCCGCCATGAATGGCGCGGTCCGCGCCGGTCGCCTGCTTGCCTTCCTGATCGCGACCGGCTGCGTGCTGATCTTTGCGGCGCTGGTTCGTCGCATCGTGCGGGACTGGCGCGTCGCGCTGATCGCGACTCTTGCATTTGCACTCTCAGGCGGCATCGCCGTGCATTCGCGCATTCTGCGCAGCGAGTTGCTCGCGGCCTGCCCCGTCATCTTTGCGCTGATGATCCTGATCGCGATCGGACGCCGCGCCCACCCTGCCCGCCCGCTCGGGATGGCGGTCGCGGCGGCCTTGTGCGTGCTCGGTCTGGAGAACAAGGTGCAGGCACTTCTCTTGATCGGCGCGCTGCCGCTTGTGGTCATGCCGTTCGGAAGCACGGCAAGCAGAAGCGTTGCGTTCTGGAAGAATAGGCGGTCGGGCTGGCTGACTGCGGGCCTGGCGGCGCTGGCGGCGATTGCGGCGGCATGGGCCGCGTGGCCGCTGATCGCCACCGGCCTCGATCGCGCCCTGCTGGATGCCGCGCAGTTCCATCCGCTGTTATCAGGCCGCTTCGGCGTCTATCAGGCGGCGCTGCTGCTCCTGATCGGCGGATGCATGGTCGCCTATGCTGCGATCTGGCACATCAGCGCCAGTGAGACGGTGACGTCGATCGCAGCGGTTGCCGCCGGCGCCCTGATCGCGCTGACGGCGCTCGACATCGAATACAATACCGGCAATGTGATCGCCGTGATCAATCCCCTGGAAAAGATGCTGACCTTTGCCGATGCGAACACCAGCACGGTCGCCAACGGGTCGAACCCGCAGGGGATTTTGCTGCTGCTGTTTGACGGCATCGCATCGGTTCTGGCGCGCTACACCTTTGTGCTGCATTCCTCGCCGCGTCCCACGGTATTTCTGACCTGGCTGATCGCTCCCGGCATCGTCTATGCATGGCGGCGCGGCGAAAGGCTGGCCGCGATCCAGGCTCTCCTGCTGCTATCGGCTGCCATCGGCATCGATGCCCTAGGCGTCCGGCGCGGGCTCAAATCCGAATATTTTATCTTCACGGACCCGCTGATCATCCTGGCAGGGGCGATCCTGCTCGATCGAACGATCGGCGATCTCCGCTTTCGCAAGTGGACCTACCCGGTCGCCATGATGCTGTTCGGACTGCACATCGCCGTCGGCCAGGCCGAGCCGATCAAATATGCCTTTATGCGCCGGGGGCCGGAATCGATCTGTGAGTGGAGCCCGCATTACATGCCATTGCTGCCGCCGCCATGGTGCCGACCTCCCTGAGGGCGGCCATAACGGCTTGTTGAGAACCAACAAACCGTTCAGGATCGGGGCCTGACGATGATTGGGGTCCCATCGAATGATTTCGGCGGGCAGGAACCAGGGGGCGCGGCGGAAATCGCGGAGACAGCGCAGCGCCAATACGGCATTACCTTTCCAATGACGGCAAAGGGGGTGGTGCAGGGTCCGAACGCGCATCCATTCTACAGATGGGCGGCGCAGGCGCGTCCAAAGGACGTCCCGCGCTGGAACTTCCACAAATATCTGATCGGCCGCGACGGCACTATTGCCGACGTATTTGCCTCAGCGGTCGAGCCCACCGACACGCGGGTCAATACTGCAATCGCGCGCACGCTCGCAGAGACCTGATCGGCCGATTTCCCATAGAAATTAACCGGTCCGGCGACGATATCGGGTGATACAGCTATAACACCGTTGCCGTGGCGGGGCTGCCCCTACTAGGCTAGTATAGGCTGTCGGCTTGGACGGACCAGACGATGGGCGAATGCCCGGTGGGGCGTGGGATCACCTTAAGGGAAGAGCAAGATGCGTATTGCGGCAGGATTGGTCTTGGCGAGCGTGGTTTCGCTATCTGCATCGGGCGCAGCATGGTCGCAGGCCCCTGCCGCCAAAAGCGTGGCTGCGGTCCCGCAGGCGGCCGCGACGCCTCCCCCGGCGGCGGCGCCGGCGCCCGCGACGGTGCCCAGCCCGGCAGCGGCGGCAGCCACCCCAAAAGCTCCTTGTGCAAATCCCAATGCGCTCGGGATCGCCCGCGTCGTTGAAATCGACACCACGGGCGGACCGGGGTTCGGGTTCGAGCACTTCAAGCAACTGGATTTCCTGCGCGACCATGAGGTGGTGCTGACGTTCGACGACGGCCCATGGTTGATCAACACGCCATCGGTCCTGAAGACGCTGGCGGAGGAATGCACGACCGGTATTTTCTTTCCGATCGGCAAGCACGCGACCTATTATCCGGAAATCTTGAAGCAGGTTGCCGCGGCTGGCCATACCATCGGATCGCACACCTGGTCGCACGCGACCCTGACCGACAAGAAGCTGACCGAAGACCAGCGCAAGGACGAGATCGAGAAAGGGTTCAGCGCGGTGAAATGGGCCTTGGGCGGCACTTCTCCGTCGCCATTCTTCCGTTTTCCGGCGCTGCAGCATCCGCCGGAAATGGTGACCTATCTCGGCACCCGGAATATCGCGATGTTCTCGTGCGACCTCGACTCCTTCGATTTCAAGGCGCGCAACGCCCAGCAGGTGATCGACGTCACCATGAAGAAGCTCGACAAGCTCGGCAAGGGCATCATCCTGCTGCACGATTTCCACAAGCACACCGCGGAAGCCCTGCCCGACCTGCTGCACAGGCTGAAGGCGGGCGGCTACAAGGTCGTCAAGATGATCGCCAAGGCCCCGGTGGAAACGCTCCCGCAATATGACGACGAAGTTCTCAAGGACGCCAAATTGCCGACGGTGAGTTCGCGACCGGTCTCGGCCGTAGTGCAGACGATTTCGGAATAGAATCTTGCCGCGCATGATGCCGGCGCTGCGTATCGACGGCTACGTTATCGTGTCGGCGGACGGCATGCTGGCAAACGCCGCGCGGGTGATGCCGGACGGTTTGAAGTTCGAGGGCGACAAACTATTCTTCACCGCCGCCCTCGATCGCGCCGACCTCATCGTCCACGGCCGCCATTCCCATGAGGAGCAGCCCAACTCACCGCGGCGAAAGCGGATCCGCCTGACCCGCAGCATCAACGCGATCGCGGCCGATCCGGGTAATCCCCGGGCCACGCTGTGGAATCCTGCCGGAGCTTCGTTCGAAGCCGCCTGCGAGTTCGCCGGCATGCGTTCCGGCACGGTCGCGATTATCGGCGGACCCAACGTGTTCGCAATGTTCATGGACCGCTATGATACGTTCTGGCTTTCGCAGGCGCCGCGGGTGCGGCTGCCGGGCGGTGAGCCCTGTTTCCCCGGCGTGCCCGAGCGTTCGCCGCAACAGATTCTGGCCGCGCACGGCCTGAAACCGGGCGAGGCCAAAATGCTTGACAGCGCAGATGGTGTCAGCGTCACGCCATGGCGGCGAGGCTTGTGACGCGTTTCTTCGCGCGATCCGGAAGCCACCCCGGATCTGATCCGGGGCAGGCTCCCGGATCTGGTCCGGCAGGCTTGCGCTCGAAAACGCCTCAGATCCTCTCTGCCGCTACACTTCGCTATAAACAGGCTCCTCGTCGCGCGGCCTCCGGCCGTAGCCTGCGATCATGAACAGTGCACCGATGATCGAGAGGTTTTTCAGCGCATCGATCAGCGTCTTGGCGTTGTCAGGCGACGGCTGATTCCAGAAATCATGGAAGTAGAACGTGACCGCGGCCACAAAGAAGATCAGAAGAATGGCAAAGAACCGCGCCGCGAAATTCAATGCAATCATCAATCCGCTAAGGACCTCGAAGGCCCCGACGGCAATCGCAAGCAATTGCGGCGTCGACATTCCGGTCATGGTTTCCAGCTGCGATGCGTAGGGCGTAAGCAAAGCCGGGATGACAACTTTGGCGGCGATAGCCTCCGAGGTGAGCTGAACCGCGAATAGCTTGGTCGCCCCCGAATAAATAAACAGCACCGCGAACAAAACTCGCCCGAAAGTAATAAACGCTGGCATGGTCGGCCTCATTGAATGCGGCAAAACGCGGGGTCGCTATCGGCGCTGCGATTATGGGCGTTCTGGTTGAGGTTTTCAAACGGTCAAATCGGGTGCGCGTGGCCCCTCTTAGAACCGCAACGACGGACTTCGTCCATATAGATGCCATGTTCATCAAGTTGCGCCTCCCGGCCTGGCGCGAGGCCGGGGCGATATCCATCGGTAAAACGCGGTTGCCCGGCACTGTTTCCCCCCACATCCGGCCCCGGTCCCATGGCAAGGCCCCTATCGACCATCCGCGGAGCTAGCCGAATAAGCTCGGTTGCTGACGCCCTGCCCGCTCCTGGGCCTCGACGGCAGCAATCGCGGTCATGTTGAGAACGCCGCGCGCGGTCACCGAGGGTGTCAGAATGTGCGCCGGACGCGCAGGGCCGATCAGGATTGGTCCGACCGGAAGGGCATCGGCCAGCGCCTTGATCATCTGGTAGGCGACGTTCGCCGTATCGAGGTTCGGCATGATCAGGATATTGGCCTCGCCCTCCAGCTTGGAGTGCGGCAGGATCAGTTTTCGCGCGGCTTCGGAAAGCGCGGTATCGCCCTGCATTTCACCGTCGGCCTCGAGCTCGGGATGGCTCTGCTTCAACAGCATGGTGGC
>NZ_JBEKXH010000069.1:0-19985 GCF_049512235.1 Bradyrhizobium sp. | reverse complement strand
CGCCTCGTTCATGTCGCCAAACAGCACCACGGTGTTGTCGTCGGTCATCACCATGCGGCCGTAATGCGTCGAGGTGGATATTTCGAACAGATGCGGGGTCATGATCCGGCCCAGTTCCTCCGAGATTTCATCCATCTTGAATTCCATCTTGCCGATGCCGTCGATACGGATCATCGCCGGCATGTAGGTCACCGTGATATGGTCATGGCGGCCCATGACGTCGGCAATCGCGCGCGCCTCGACGCTGTCGTTCATCGTGACTCCGCATTGATGCGAAATGGTATCCTCAAATTTGATGTCCTTCATCGATTTGAAGATGTTGTCTTCGTGCAGCATGTCGCTCTCCTTGGGAATTGGGGTAAAGGACGTCGGGTTGTTATGACGCGAGATTGGCCGGAACAATAAGGCCAAGCTCCTTGGCAATGCCCTTGATCCTGTTTTTGGATTGGCCCAAGGCGTCGGGGTAGGTAATAACCTTGACGCGCGGTTGCGACCAGATCGGTTGCAGCTGGTTGGCCGCCTCCAGCGCCAGATCGGCGTGTTTGGCGAGCCACTTGTTGAACAATGCAATATTCTGGACGCCGTAGGTCGGATCGGTCCCGAGGATGGCGAACAACTCGACCGTGTTGGCGAGATTGCGCTCGTAATCGGCCTCCGCCGCGGAGACGACCGCCGGGGTGATGAAGTCGCCCTGCGCCGCGGCCGCCTGCATCAGGAACCCGGAACGGAAAAGTTCCCCCACCAGCGGCTCGAACACCACGTTGGTGGCGAAATACTGTTCCAGGTAGTCGTTCGACCCCATCACGGACTCGATCGACTTGCGCACGCCCTGCCAGATCGGGTCCTCGAGCCAGTGCTTCTTGCCGGCGGCGATATCGAAGCCCGGAAGGTCGAGGCCGATCTCGCTCAGATAGAGCGTGATGTCCTGGGCGAAGCGCAGCTTGTAGGAGGAGTTGGTCAGGATCGCGTTGTTGACCATCTGGGTATAGCCGTAGCGCTGCGCCTGCATGGTCGAGGTGCCCAGACCGAACTCGGCGTGCTTGTAGGCTCCGAGATGGTTCTGCAGAATCTTCACCCAGGCAGGGTCGAAACGCGCCGGCGCGCCGGATTTTCTGCCGTTTTCGATGGTGCTTTGCACCATGCCGCAAATGGTCGACTGGCGCTGGTAATGCGTACGCTCCCACTCCTGGTCGACGGCGCGGAACTTATGCCAATTGGAGCTCTTCGCGGCCGTCCAATCCTTGCTGTAGGTCGGCGTTCCGTCGGGAAAGGAAATGATCCAGTCCTGCAGCAGGTAACGCTCGGGGTCGGGCTGAACATCGACCGTCATGTCCTCGTAGTGCGTCGCCTTGCGGCCCTTGGGTTCGAAATAATTGTATTTGCGGCTGTCGGAACCCGGAAACGTGGCTGCTCCCGCCGCCCCGGAATTGACGGCTTCCGGCTTGGTGGCCGCTCTGCTTGCTTGCGCGCTCATGGCTAACTCCCTTTTGCTATGCTTTGCAGCGACGAACTTTTAGACGCCGTCATCGCACCGCCGGCGTAAACTTGTCGAAATAGATGTGGTCGGGCTCGACGCCGTTCATTTGCAGGACCGGCAACAGGGCATCGATCATCGGCGCCGGCCCGCAGGCGTAGGCATCGATCGCGCCGGCGATCTGCTCGCCGCGCAAATGCCGCAGCACCACCTCATGAACCAGCCCGGTTTCGCCATCCCATTGGTCGTCCGCATCCGCATGCGACAGCGCCGGCACAAATTTGAAGTCCTCAAGCCGCGCCGCGATCGCCGCCAGCTGGTCGAGGTAGAACAGATCACCGCGGGTGCGGGCGCCGTAGAAAAACCGCACCGGCCGCTGCTCTTGGCTCTCGATATGGTCGGCGAGAATGGACCACAGCGGCGACATCCCGGAACCGCCACCGACCAGCAGCATCGGGCCAGGTCTCTGCTCGCGCCGGAAGCAGGTGCCATAAGGCCCCTTGGCGATCACGGCGTCACCGGCCTTCAAGGCGCCGTCGAGCTGGGAGGAAAACGCCCCGTTGGGGTATTTCTTGATGATGAAGCTCAGCCTGCGGCCTTCGCTGGGCGGGTTGGCCATCGAAAACGCACGGGTGATCGCGCCATTCTCAAGCGTCAGATCGACATATTGGCCGGCCCAGAACTTCAACGGACTTTCGATCTCGATGTCCAGAAGCCTGATGTCCGACGTCAGCGCGCTGATCCCTGCGACACGCCCGGGGAATGCCTTCACCGCAATCGCGCGGCTGAGCAGATCTTCGTCGTAGTTCAAAAGTTCGAAACTGACGTCGCTGAAGGCATGGGTACGGCACAGCAGGACGTGGTTGGTTTCGCTCTCGTAATCCGGCAAGGCGAAGGTGGAATATTTCAGTAGTTCGATGTCACCATCGATCAGTTTCGATTTGCAGCTGCCGCACTGCCCCTCCTTGCAGCCATGCATCAGCGAGATGCCCTGGCGAAAGGCCGCGTTGAGCACGGTTTCGCCCTCCTCGACCTCCATTTCGATGCCCACAGGCTCGAACCGGACCTTGTGAACCTGCACCTCTGCCATCGGCCCGACCCTGTCGTATTCTCACACCAGCACTGCTTGAGGCCGAACAGGCCCCGGCGATGGAAGAGGCCGCCGAGGCGGCCCCTTCCGGATCTCCCACTTCAGTTGCAAGGATTGATCTTGAAGCCCTTGCGATAGTCAGCCACCGCGACTTCGCGTTCGATCGGCGAAAGCGCCCGGAATCCACGCAGCGGGCTGCCAAGCTGGTGGCCGCGGACGTCGTCGAGCGTCCACATATCCTTGGCATCGAAGCGCAGATGCGGCTGGGCAATCAGCGTCTTGCCGTCCGAACGGACGAAGCCGAGGTCCTTGATCGCGTCGGCAACATCCCAGCCGTGATAGCAGTCTTCCCATTCACGGCGACCGCTGAAGCGGCCCATGGCCGGCGTGGCGCGGCCTTCGTACTCGGCGGCGAACGCCACCTTGTGGGTCCAGCGGCAGCCTTCCGAGCAATAGGTGTAGAGCTTGCCATCGACCTCGTCGCAGACGAAGTCTTCCCGGATCAGGCATGGAACCATGCAGCTCCAGCAGCGATGCGGATAAGCGTAGCCGACTTCGCTGTTGAACAGGATGTTGGTTTCGCCGGGGACGCTGAGCTTGGCATGCCACTTCCAGAAGTCGCCGAATTCGGCATACCAGCCCGGATATTTGTGCTCGAACCACTCAAAATCCTTCTCGGTTTGAGCCTCGATGCGCCAGAAGTTGACCGACCAGCCGACCGTGAAGAACTGGGCGGTCTTGTGGACATAGTTCTTCTTGACGATCCGGTCCCAGGCGGCGGCGACGTCGTCGTGGTGGATCTTGATGCCGTACTTCTCGAGCGGCAGCATATAGGTGCGGTAGTAATCCTCGTAGATCCAGCGGTGCCAGAGCTCGGCATAGGATTCCTTGTTCTTGTCGCGGTTGGTCGTGCCGTATTCGATGAAGGTCCCGATCGCGGCGTCGACGATCGCGTGGTTCTGCCAGAACGCATATTTCAGATCGCGTTCCAACAGCTGATGGTTCGACGGATCATTGATCATCGCCATCAGCATCGAGTGGCCGTTGCCGATATGGCGCGATTCATCCGACTGCACCGACAGGAACACCGTCGGCAGCGCATAGTCGCCGTTGCGCGCGGCCTCCGACGGCATGGCCACGAACAGCGTGTTGGTGAATGCGGTTTCCGCGACCACCGTCAGGTAGACGTTGGCGGCGGTGATGGCGTCACCGGTCAGGAAGCCCTCGGCGAACTGGCGGCCGATGGTGGTGGCGTAGCACTTGCCGAACGCGGCCTCGGTGATGTCGAACCCGGCCGGATCGATATAATTCTCCATGTACCACTTCTTGAGGTTCATCTGGATCGTCGAATGACGGAACTCATCGACCATCTGCATGGTAAAGCCGGTACGCAGTTCCTCGCCGGGCGCCAGCCGGCCCACCATCGCCATCGAGCGCGCCGCCGAGATTTCAGGGAACGGAATGATGGCCAGGAACAGCTTCATCCATTCGACCCAGCGCGGTTCGACATTGCGGAACATGTCGCCGCGCAACGCCGCGTCCAGCGCGCCGTAGACGCGGTTGTCCTTCTCTTCCTGCATCGGGAAATAAGACCGCAGGACCTGTTTCATCGGGTCGCGCGGCGTCTTCGATATCTTGTAGTCGGTCGGAAAGGTCATTGCCTCCTGCACGTAGCTCGGCGTCCAGCCGAGATCCGCGACCCGGCTCGCCGCCTCGGCAATGCTTATTCCCTTCTGGGCCGTAATCTTATTCAGTGTCAGACCTGCAGTCATTTGCTTCTCCTTTGAACGTTGCGTCCGCTTTCGGCATTCTCGCTTCAGTCGCCCGATCGGAACGACCGTCAATCTGAACGGCGTTGTGATCGAATTTTCGCAATGCGCGCCCGCCTAACCAACTTTAAGTCCGGTAAATTGACTTTGATTCCCGAAATTCGTCTTCTGTTCAACCCGATCCGGCGGTGCTGGCCGTTTCTCCGCTTCCGTTGCCTCGCGCGGTGAGCGGCTTGCCTTCAGCGATAAACTTCGCTGCCAGCACCAGTGTACCAATCGCAAAATCCCTGCCGTGCGCGGCAATCATGGCTTCGGCGAGTTCAGCCACCCGTACGAAGAACGCATCCTTCGACCTGGCTTCCTCGCCCGGTTCCGGCTCTGCAGGGATGGTTCGTCCTCTGCCGGGCGGCGCCGCATTTTCCGACGCGGTTGTCATCATGTTCTGATCCTGTTCATCACGCGTGTCCCGATCGTTGGTGTTCTTCGGCGGAGGCTTCGGCGTCGAATTGCAGCAGCGATGCATTGAGCCATTCGCGCTCGGCAACAAGACGCGCATGGTCGTCCTGCAGCGCCTTGAATCGCTCGGTCGCCCTCTCCAGTTCGCGCAACTCGGCGTCCGCCGCGCCAGCCCGCGCGGCGTCGCGCTTCGCGCATTCGAGTTCGATTTCGGCGCCACCACGCGCGCTTTCGTTCTTGATCTGCATCTCGTTGTTGCGAATCATGCCTTCGATAAGCTTGTGTCGTGCCAGCATCCGGTCCCGCGCACGCTGAAGCTCGGCAGCTTCCTCGGCGGATATCTTTGCTCCGAACCGGCCGGCGTCCGTCACTCGCATCACCTTCATTCGATGTCGCCGATCGACACTGAGCATCTTGCGGCGGATTCCTTTATGGGATCAGGACGGCGCGGCCATGAATGCGCCCATGATGCAGATCATGCAGCGCGTCGTTGGCCTCGCTGAGCCGGTATTCCCTGGTATGGAGCTTGACGAGTCCGCGATCCGCGAGCGCCATCAGCTCGACCAGTTCGGGATAGGTGCCGACCAGGTTGCCGACGATGGTCTTTTCGGTCGTGATCATGTCGATGGTCGGAAGATCGATCTTGCCGCCGTAGCCCACGATATAATAGTAGCCGCCATTGCCGGTCATCGACAGGCCTCTGGCGATCGCATCACCTTCGCCGACGAAGTCGATGACGGCCTCGGCTCCGCGCCCTTTGGTCAGCGCCAGCACGGCTTCCACTTCGTTGCCGTCGGCCTTGACGAGATGATGCGCCCCGCAGGTCTTGGCCAATTCGAGAGACTTGTCGGAGCGATCGACAACAATAATCTCCGCCGCGCAGAGCGCCGCGAGAACCTGGACGCCAATATGCCCAAGTCCACCGGCGCCGATCGCGACCACGAATTCTCCGGGCAGCAGATGGCGGGACGCTTTCTTGGCGGCGCGATAGGCGGTCAATCCGGCGTCGGTATAGGGCGCGACATCCTTCGGCGCCAGCGACTTGGGCAGCTTGATCAGCGAACGCTGGCCCGTGAGCAGATATTGCGCATAGCCTCCGTTGGCGTTGATGCCGGGAAAGGAACTGTCCAATGCGTGCATGTCGTCGCCGCGCCGGCAGGCCAGACAATGTCCGCTGGTCACGAGCGGGTGACAGATGACGCTGTCGCCGACCTTGACGCCCTCGACGCCGGGACCGATGGCCTCGACCCAGCCGGCATTTTCGTGACCCATGATATAGGGCAGCTTGACGTCAACCTTGCTGCGCCAGATGCCTTCGACGATATGCAGGTCGGTGCGGCAGACCCCGGCACCGCCGACGCGCACGATCACGTCCATCGGGCGGGAAATTTTCGGGTCTGTCACATCCTCGTACTTAACAAACTCTTTGGCGGTCAGTTTCTCGTCGAACGCATGGAGCACCGCTGCTTTCATTGAATGTTCTCTCCCGGGATTTTTTATTTAATTCACGATAACGCCAATTCTACCTCTGCTTGTATGTCAGCAAGGCCCGTGCCAGACCTTTAACCTGCTGATTCCGCAGTAGTTCTACGCACATCGGCGAGTTCCATGCGATCCGCATCGGAGCAACCTTGGCCGGCCTTCTGTTCCGAGACGGAACACCGCGGGCACCGACATCACGCAATGGAAATTTGGCATCCTGAATATATGATCTATGATGGGAAAAATTGCGGGGCGCGAAGATGTTCGCAGCCGGCCGCGACGCTGGACTGCCGAGCAGCCAATCCGGGAGGACTATTGATGTTGTCTGCCAGCCGGCGCATGGATAATGCCTGGATGACGCTCGAGCAGCGCGGAGCGCCGCCGTCGGAACTTTTGTCGGCGGATATATACGACAGCTGGATGCGCTGCATTTCGTTCGGCCTGGACACCCTGCGCCCGCCGTCGCCCGAATTCGTCAGTGCCGGCATCCTGCGCCAGGAGCAGCAGCGCTGTTCGCTGGTGCGTGGTCTTGCGCTTGCCGAGATGCACACGCTGCATCAGCAGATTGCCGGCTCCAATTTCATGATCGCCTTTGCCAATGCCGATGGCTTGCTGCTCGACATCATCACCGATCCAAGCTTCAGCGATGCTTCGAACGCCGCGAGCATTCGGCCGGGAACGGTCTGGACGGAGAGCATTTGCGGCACCAACGGCCTTGGCACCGCGGCCCATCTCAAACGCGCCATCGTCGTGCACGGGCGCGAGCACTTTTTTTCGCGCTACAACAATCTCACCTGCATCGCCGCGCCGATCTTCGCCCCGGATGGCGAACTGGCGGGAATATTGGATGCTTCGTCGGATTGCATGTCGAGGCAGGCGCACACCCAGGCGCTGGTCGCGATGGCGGCGACCCAGATCGAGAATGGGCTGTTTCGCGAACATCATCGCGGCAATATCCTGATCGCGCTGCATAATCGCGGCGAATATCTGCACACGCTCAGCGCGGGCCTGCTGGCTGTCGACAACGAAGGCAGGATCCTCGCCGCCAACCGGGCGGCGCGGGTCTTGTTGCATGGATTGCCGGCCGCCCCCGGCCGCCGCTTCGCCGATGTGTTCCGCGCCAAATTCAGTTCGTTTGTCGACGAGGGACGACGCAAGGAACGACAGCATCTCGAGGACGAGGCCGGCAGCCAGTTCGTCGCGACCATCGAGAACACCCGTCAATTCCCGATGGTACAAAGGATTTCCGTGCCCCGGCCGCCGCTGCCAAAGGCACCGGCGGCTCAATTCGTATCCGGCGATCCGAAGATCGCGGCAATTGTGCGTCAAGTCGAGATCGCGGCGGCGCGCAAGATGCCAATTCTCATTCGTGGCGAGACCGGCACCGGCAAGGAGCAGATGGCGCGGCATGCCCATACGGCGAGCCGGCGCACGGGATCGTTTGTCCCGGTCAATTGCGCAGCGCTTCCCGACAGCCTGATCGAAGCGGAGCTGTTCGGCTATTGCGAAGGTGCATTCACCGGCGCGCGGAAGGGAGGCTCCGCCGGGCTGTTCAGGGAGGCGGATGGCGGCACCCTTTTCCTCGACGAGATCGGCGACATGCCGGTGACGTTGCAGGCCGTTTTACTGCGCTTCCTGGACGATTGGACGGTGCGGCCGATTGGCGGCAGCAAACGCGAAGTCGACATTCTCCTGGTCTCGGCCACCAACGCCAATCTCGAAGATACCATCGCAAAGGGACGATTCCGGTCTGATCTGCTGTTTCGCCTCAACACGCTGGAGGTTGGTTTGCTGCCGCTGCGCGAGCGCTCAGACTTCGCAGACATCGCCCGCCACCTGATGGAGAAGATAGATCCGTCGGCCGTACTGACTCAAAGCGCCATCGACCGCCTGGCTGAACTGGATTGGGATGGCAATATCCGCGAGTTGCGTAACGTTCTGTCAAGGCTTTCGCTAGGCGAGCACAGTAACCTCATCGACGAGGCGGCCATCGAAGCCGAGGTCGGACGCTGCTGCGGTGCGCGCTCGGCGCGCACGACATCGGCCGATGGCGAATTGAACCGCGATCTGCATGAGATACAGCGTGCGCATGTGCTGAGCGCTTATGCGGAGACTGGCAACAATATCAGCAAGACCGCCCGCCGGCTGGGCGTCTCCCGCAACACGGTCTATCGCGCGCTTCGCGGCAGGCCGACCTGATGCGATCGCCAGCGCGGTCGGAGCTTGCAAGCGGTCGACCGGCGCCTCGGGTCGGCGGACCGCTGCCGAGATCACCGATCTATGATGTCGCACTCAAAATTTTGTTGCTAATGGGAGGGCCGTCATGTTCGAACCGGAAAACAGCCTCGAAGCATTGATGCAGGCCGCCGGAAAGGATCCGGGGGTAGCGCCTGCGTTCTACCAGGCGCTGCTCGCAAGCGAGATCTACGTGCTGACTCCTGAGATGCCGATCAAGCCCGGCCGGCGCCGCTCGCTCAAATTTCAGGAAAAAATCAACCTCGCCACCGTCGAGTTCAAGGGCATGACCTGGCTGCCGGCCTTCACCTCAAAGAAGCGCATATCCGACTATGTCAAGGAGCCCGAAACCTGTCTCGGCGCGGCGGCGCGCAACCTCTTTGAGATGTTGCCCAACGCCAATTTCTGGCTCAATCCGTTGTCAGAATGCCAGAAACCGCTGCCATCCACCGAAATCGCGCTGCTGATGAACGGCAAGATTTTTGCAGCCCTGAAGCAGAAACAGACGATGTGAGCTCGGCCGGCGCCCCGGTCGATTCGCATGCAGCAGGCGTCGAACAGCGACACGCCTCGCCTCAGCGCGCGATCAAATCCGCCACGGCCTCGCTGCCTGCGCGAATCTCGTGGCTTGAGCCTTCGAGATCGGAGCCGATCGGTTCGAACGCGCCGCCGAGATGCCTGGCGAAAAACGCCTCGGCGATGGCAAAATAGGAGAGCCGGTTGCCGGGTTTTTGAAAGCCGTGTCCTTCGTCCGATCCTCTCTCAGTAGACGGACGAGTTCGTTCCAATAGAGCCTGCTCCAGCTGGTCCGCAAGCCGGCGAGAAATTCGAGTTCTTGACCTGTGAAAACAGACATAACAATCCCGCGCCGTTTGAACCATCGGCATCCCTGCTCGCACGATCTGTTGCGAGGCCGAACCGGTCGGGATGCGCGATCGGCTCCGCATCGCCTTCGCGTCAGCCGACCAGACCGGCGGTCGGCACGACGTCGGCGCTGTCGGGAAAGACCGCCGTTGCCAGCGTCCGCTCCTCGACTCTCAAATGATCCCTCAGGAGACCCTTGAGCACGGCGCGCAGGTCGGTGGTCGGCTTGAGATCGCGTTCCTCATAGAGCTGGGCAGGCTTCAGCCCCGGCCAGTCGGCGATCATGCGGCCGCCGCGCAGCGCGCCGCCGGCGAGAAAGGCAACGGTGCCCGTGCCGTGGTCTGTTCCATCCGTGCCGTTGATGTGCGCGGTGCGTCCGAACTCCGTGATAACCGCGACCACCGTCTCGCGCCAGGCCTCGCCCATATTGGTCTCGACGGCCGCCAGCGCGCCATCAAGCACTCCCAGGAGATTGGCGAGTTGACCGGAAGCGGCGCCCTCATTGATGTGCGTATCCCACCCGACAAAGCCCGCCGCCCCGACGCGCGGGCCGTCCGCCCTGGCAAGAAAACGCGCGGCCGTAGCGGCGGCCTCGGCGACGTAGGCGCGCAGGCGCGCGATGCCGGGCAGCGGCAACGCAGCATCATCGGCCATGGGGTCGTCGATCGCAGCGGTCGGTCCAAGGGCCGCAAGGCGTATCTGCGCGTCGAGCGCGGCGGCAAGCCTCGGATCGGTGTGCTGATAGAGGTCCAAGAGGCGCGCCCTTGTGTCATCGCTGGCAGGAAGCGATTTTTGCGGGCTCCACGACATCACCGGCGCCCTGCCGCGCACGATCAGAGGCGTCACCGCCCCGACGCCAAGGGCGCGGCTGCCGCGCAGGTCGATCTGACCGTCCGATGCGAGCGCGACCAGAGCGCGATTGAGCCAGCCCGAGTCGACGGCACCGGGCCTGGAGATCCCGCTCTCCAGAACGTCCTGGCCGTCGAAATGCGAGCGCTCCCGATAGGGCGTCGCCGTGGCGTGCACGATGCAAGCTTGCTGGGCCTTGTAGAGCCGGTGCAGGTTCGGCATCGCAGGATTGAGCGCGAAGAAACCGTCGAGCGGCAGCGCCGGCGTCTTGCCGTCGAGCAGCAAAGCGCGATCGCCGCGCAGGGATTTCCAGTCGGGGTCGCCGACCGGCGCGACCGCACCCAACCCATCCAGCGCACCTCTCAGCACGATGACAAGCAGGCGTGGATCGCGGCCCTCGGCGCGCGCCAGCCTGGGCATCTGGCTCCAGGCGAACAGCGCGCCGGCACCCAGCAGGGCCTCGCGACGGCTGGGCATATGGTGGTGGAACGTCATGCTCATCTCCTCTGCATGTCAGCCGACATGAACAACAGCGCGAGTGCCTGCTGACGGCTTTCGGCGCGTCCGACCGCTTGCTTCACCTCGGGCGAAACGCAAGATCCGAGTACGCTCTCGATGACCTCCCCGGGATCGACGTTGCCGGCCAGGCGTTCCGCGAAGTTATTGGCGACGTCGAGCCGTCGCCCCATCCCGTCAATCCAGGACGCTTCGTCGTCCGGATAGCCCTTGGGCGACGACGGACGCCACAAGGGTTCGCCGAGGAGCCGCTGCCCGGCTGTGAACCGCTCAGGATCGGACTGCAAAAGCCCGGCTGCCCGCACCATGCTGACGACCCACTCGCCCGGGCGTTTGAGTTTGGTGGGCGGCTCTGTCCAGGATTCGTCAGACGCGACCATCGTCTTGGCGATCTCCTTGAGATCGCCGGTGCTGTCGACAAACACCTTGGCCATCTTCTGAACCAGCGCCGGGGGCGGCGTATCGGCGACGAAATGACAAGCGAGCTTGGTCGCCACATGCGTGGCGGTCGCCGGATGCCCAGCCAAATCCCGCAGCACGGCCTGGCCTTGCTCGATCCCGTCCTGCTCGTAGAGCTTTCCCAGCACTTTCTGGGCGCCGGGCTCGTGCAAGCGCGGATTGAAGGTGAATTCGCCGCCATGCTCCGGATTGTCAGGCGGCGGCACCAGGGTCCATCCGGTGAGCACATTGGCGAAGCTGATGACGTCATCCTGGGTGTAGCCGCTGCGCACGCCCAGGGTATGCAGCTCCAGGGTCTCGCGCGCAAAATTCTCGTTGAGGCCACGGCTGCGATTGATGCCGGCGATCGAATTCGGCCCCATCGAGCCGAGGTTGTCGAGATAGAACAGCATGGCCGGATGGCCCTCGACCGCCAGCAACATGTCGACAAACCGGCCGAGCGCGTGGGGACGAATGGCCTCGCGCTCGTAGGCTCCGGACATGCTTCGTATCTTGTCGGCCGAGATGCAGAAATGGTTGGACCAGAACCAGACCAGCCGCTCCGTAAATCCGATCTCAGCGGAGAGCGCAGCCTCCGTGCGCAGCTTCGCCTCAGCAAGATAGATCGGCCGCCCCGGATCGGGGACCGCTTCGGCCGCGATCTTTGCCGCCATCTCGCCGCCGTCCTGATCGCCGCCCTCTGCCATGCTGTTGGCTGCGGCCATTTGCTGGCGGCTCGTGTCCTGGGCTCGCTTGGCCTTGATGGCCTGGGCCTGCCGCCTCGCATTGGCTTCGTTGACCGTACGATAGGCCTTGGCACTCGAAGGCAGTTCGGCTGCCGCCGCGGGGTTCGCCGGAGGGCGTTCGAGCTCGGCGATCAAAGCCCCACGCGGGTCCGCCTCGATTGCCGCAATCGATCCCGGCCGCGGCCCCATCCCGAAGCGGTGCAGGGCCAGCGCGGCTTCAGCCTTTGCAGAACGGCTCATGGCAAATGTCCCGATGATAAGAAACCGCGGGCCGCGCCGGTGGCAACCCGCCCCGCCCAGCTTCCCGAAAAACGGCCCTCGCTGGTAACGCTACGATGCGTAGCACTTCGGCCTCTTCGATGCAAGCACCGAATGATCGTTCTGGGCGCGGCTGACGTTCGAAGGATGACCGGGACGTGGGGCGAAGGCCTTGTTCGCTCGCCCATGTTTGACGATAGGAAGCCGCGCTGCCCGCTCTCCCCTCCCCCCGCTCTTGCGGTGGGGAGGGGTCGGGGGTGGGGGATGCCTCCGCAGACGCCGGCGTTTGTTTGAAGCACCCCCTCCCCACCGCAAGAGCGGGGGGAGGGAGTGAGAGAGCGTCGCTTCGCCCTCACGCTGTCGAAAATCGCGGCGGCGGAGTGGTGGGTTTCGCGAAGGGCTCAACGCCACCCTACGATTGCGGACCCAGTGAGATCCGGCCGATCGTGCCGTCCTTGACCAGGCCGATCCTCCATTCCGCCGAACCATTGGCGAAATGGGCCATGTAGACGTCGTTGCCGATGCCGGTCACTCCCCGGAATGACAAGGCGCGCAGCGGGCCAAGCCGGTTCAGAATGGCATGGTCCAGGGCAAGCTGCTGGCGCGTCTGAGCGGCAACTTCGGGGGTCATGCTGTTGTAGTTGGGTTCGCCGCGGCCCACGGACAAGATATATTGGCGCAGCGTCTCTTCGCTGCCAGCCTGCGGGGCTGAGCGCTGCGACAGCTGCCCGGGCGGGCGAACGACCCCAGGGCCTTCGACACTATGAAAACGCGTCCGTTGACCCGGCATGACGATCTCAAGACATTTCCCCGATGTGTCGGTAATCACCCAGGGAGTGCCGACAGTGGTCAGGACCGCGTCCGACATGGCATCGCCGATCAGGCCCTGGGCCGTGCGTTTTCCATCGGCATCCAGCCGGTAAAGCTGCAGCTCCTGTCCGGTGTCGTTGAAAAGCTGCATCTTGATCGGCGCGGTTTCGCCCAGGGATCGCAAACCCTTTTCCTCGGAACAGGCGGCGATCCCGCCAGGCGCCTCGTTGCCGTCGGGCCGGAACAGCGCATCCTCGGTTTTGCCGTCCGCCCCGAGCAGGATCCGGATCTCCGCAAACCCGTTGGCAAACTTCAGGCCATAAATGTCGTAACCGCCCGGACCGACGCCGCGAAAGAAGATCGACTCGACCGCGCCGAACGCCTTGAGCATTGACTGCACCTGCAAGGCCTGGCTGCGGGCCTTGGCAGCCAGCGCTGCGCTCATGCGGTCATAGTTCGGGGTGCCGGCTCGCATGTCCTCGATCCCTCGCAGGATCGCCTCCTTGCTGCCTGGCGCCGGGGTTTGATCCCTGAAACGATCAGAGGCTTCGGAAATACGGCGGGCAAAACTTGCCTCGATCGATTGGGCCCTGACCGCGGGGATCCGCGACGCCATTTGAGCCCCTGACGTCGGGTCATCAAGCAGGACCTTCGTCACCTTCTTCTCATCGTTGCGCAGGAAAATCACGAGATCATCATGATTGCCGGTGAAGGCATCGGCACCTCCGGCCGCGACCTCGAATTGCGATCGCCCGGTCTCCTGCACCTGCATCCGATCGCCGGCGCGGGTGACGGTCAGCACGCGGTACGGCGACAATTCGTACCAGCCGACATACTCATCGAGCTTACTCGCGTCGAGCTCGATCTCCTGGCCGGAGATCTCGGCGATCCGAACCGATGGCAGGCTGCGGCCATTACCCAGTAACAGCAATTGGTGTGGTGGTTGGCCCTCAGCGGCGGCGAAAGTGATCCGGCCGCTGGCAGCCGGATAGGAATAGGTTCCATCCGGCTCAAGAGTGAGACGGAGCCTTCGTTGCCAGGTCAGTTGTCCATAGAGATCCTCGCCCGCTCGAAACAGGGCGAATATCGACCCGGGACCGAGTGGATAGAAACCGGCCACCTCAGACTTGTGCACGGCGGTCGCCATCATCGCCTCATCGCCCGCAAGGACCGGCGCGGATCCCGGCGCAGTGCGGTAGGCAATGCTGCCAGCAGCGACAACGACAATCGGCGCCACGGCCGCGGCGGTCCAGATCCGTTTCCGCCACCCCGCTTGCGCAGGCGCCACGGCATCATCAAGAATGCGCTCGATGCGCGCGCGGACCGTGCAAGCCCTCGCCATCTCCAGACCCACGGGCGCCGGCCGGACCTGTTGCACCAGATCAAGCAGAATCTCGGCGTAGGACAGCCGGTCCTCGAACACTTCGAGCGCCCGGGCGTCGCTGGTGATTTCAGCAAGCTCCGCCAGCCGGATCAGTTGCCACCACGCAAACGGGCTGAACCAGAACACGGCACGGTTGAGCGAGGCCAGCAGCAGGACGTAGAAATCACCGTGGACGACGTGGGCCCCCTCGTGGGCCAGCACAGCCTGGCGCTTCAACACATCCCATTCGATGTATTGCGAAGGCAGCAGAATGGCCGATCCGAAGGTGACCGGCCCGCGGACGGCATCGCTCACCCGCACATCCGCGGCCGCGGCCCAAGGTTCGAGAAGGGGTCGCGCGGTCCGCGCCAGACGCCACGTCAGATAGATACCCATTGCCAATCTCAGGAGCAGCAACCCGGCAACCATGACGTAGATCGAAAGCGCGAAGACCCGCCAGCTGAACGCGGGGTAGCTCTGCCCATGGGCTGCGCCGACGCCAAATTCCGATGGCAGCGACGAGTGCAGAGGTTGGGGCAGCGGAGTGTCAAGAGGCCATAGATCCCCTCCTGCGACCGGCGCGGGAGCCACCGTGATCGTCAGCGTCATGCAATGCATCAGCAATGGCATCGACAACGATGCCACCAGAACCATCAACCAGGACGTCATATGAACGTGCGGATTTCGTACACGGAGAAGATTTAGCCCTGCCCACACGACGCCACCGACAACCAGGGAGCGCAGCGCCGACTCCGCCAGCATAGCCAGCATTATTTTTTCCCTCCTTTCGACCTCGCTTTCGCCTTTGCGACCTTGTCGGCCAGCAGGCGCAACTGCCGCTGGTCGAGCATCGCCGTATCCACCATGCCGACCAGGACCTCCTCGACCGAACCGTTGCAGAACCAGTCGACGATACGCTGGACCGCTTTGGCCGCCACCCGTCCGCGTGGCTCGGCTGCGCGGTAGACATAGGTACGTCCATCCACCGTGTGGGTGGTGTAGCCCTTTTCTTCCAGCCGTCGCAGCACGGTCCGAACCGTCGATTCCTTGAGCGGACGACGAAGCCGCTCGCGCACGGCCTCGGCCGTGACCGGCGCGTTGGCCCAGACCAGTTGCATCACCTCATGTTCGAGGTCACCCAGTCCGGGCGGGCTATCATCCATTTTTGCCACTTTCGATCGCCACTTCCGATTTTCAGGTTGGTAACGTTACGCAGGGTCGCATAGGAGGCGAATTTCCGCAACGATTATCCCAGCTGGAATGCTCCAGGCCCGATCATCCGAGTTTCCGTTGACAGCTGACGCTAAAGAAATAGGCTGTCCGCTAAATGCAACGATGCGCCGGCGCGACTGGGCACGACCGTTCGAACTTCGGAAACGCAGCACCCCCATGACCCCTTCCACGATGACTGCCGTGCCGCGCCGTCTGCTCGGGCGCACCGGACTTGAGGTCTCGACCTTGGGTTTCGGGACCGCGCCGCTTGGCGATCTCTATTCGAAGCTCGATGACCGCGCGGCGATTGGCGCGGTGGAGCGGGCGCTGGAGCTTGGCATCAATCTTCTGGACACCGCGCCGCTCTACGGCCATGGACTGTCGGAACATCGCTGCGGCACGGCGATCCGGCGGGTAGATCGCGACGGGATCGTGCTCTGCACCAAGGTGGGGCGCTGGATCGACCCGTTTCATGGGCGCGGCACCGCATCGGGCTTCGTCGGCGGGCAGCCGCACCGGGCGGTGGTCGATTATTCCTATGACGGGACGATGCGATCGGTGGAACAGTCGCTGTTGCGGCTCGGCACCGACCGGCTGGATTTGCTGTTGATTCATGATGTCGATGTCTGGACCCACGGCCCCGATGCCATCGAGGACCGGTTTCGCGAGGCAATGGCGGGCGCCTATCCGGCGCTCGACCGGTTGCGCGGCGAGAAAGTGGTCGCAGGTATCGGTATCGGCGTGAACGAGGCCGACATGTGCGTGCGTTTTGCCGAGGCCGGCTCGTTTGACGTCATGCTGTTGGCGGGGCGCTATTCCCTTCTGGAGCAACCCGCGCTTGAGCATTTCCTGCCCCTGGCACGGCGCCAGGGCATCGGCGTGATGCTCGGTGGCGTGTTCAATTCCGGCATTCTGGCGACGGGCGCGGCGGCCGGGGCCAAATACAATTATCAGGATGCGCCGGCTGCGATCCTGGCCAAGGTCGAGCGGATCGAACGCGTCTGTGCCGCCCACGGCGTGGCCTTGCCGACGGCTGCGCTGCATTTCGCGCTCGGCCATCCGGCCGTCGCCAGCGTCGTGCTTGGCGGCCAGACCGCGCAGGAGGTCGAGCGCAACGTGGCCGGCCTCGCCAGCGCGGTCCCTTCAGCGCTTTGGACCGATTTGAAGGCAGAGCATCTCTTGGATGCCGACGCGCCGGTGCCGGGGTCGTGACGCGGATCGACGCGCATCTCCATCTGTGGACGCTGGCCCGTGGCGATTACGGCTGGCTGACGGCGGATCTTGAACCGATCTACCGGGATTTTGCGCTCACGGATCTGGCACCGCATCTTGAGGCCGGCGCTATCGAGGGCATGATCCTGGTCCAGGCCGCGCCGACCGAAGCGGAGACGATGTTTCTGTTGGGGATCGCGGCTTCGGCCGAGAGGGTGCGCGGGGTCGTCGGCTGGACCGATTTCGACGCACCCGATGCCGTAGCGCACATCGAGACCTTGGCGGCGCACGAGCTCCTGGTAGGGTTTCGGCCGATGGTGCAGGACATCGCCGATGACGACTGGCTGCAGCGCCCGGCATTGGCCCCGCAGCTCGCGGCGATGGCCCGGCACAGGCTGGTGTTCGACGCGCTGGTGTTGCCGCGCCATCTGACGCGGCTGTTGCAAGTGGTCGATCGGCATCCCGACCTCTGCTTTGTGCTCGACCATTGCGCCAAGCCGCGGCTCGCAACCGGCGAGCTCGATGACTGGCAACGCGATATCGCAAGGCTCGCCGAGCGCGACAACATCGTCTGCAAACTGTCCGGTTTGGTCACCGAAGCCCGGCCAGATTGGGAGCTAGCGGATTTGCGCCGCGCGGTCGACCATGTCCGGGACTGCTTCAAGCCCGAGCGCCTTTTGTGGGGCAGTGACTGGCCCGTGGTCAACCTGGCCGGCGGCTACGCGAAGTGGCTTGCTGCCGCCGAAAGCCTGCTGGCCGATCTGTCGCCGGATCAGCGAGCCAACATTTTCGGCGGCACCGCCGATCGCATCTATCTTGCAAACCGGGGACGACGAACACGCTGAGCACGACGTCATCCGACGAGGGAGCATTCCGATGCCCATCACCACCGACGCCGCTTTCATCCTGCCCGATGATTTCGCCGATGCCGCCCTGATGGGACGCATCTTTCGCCCCGATCTCTCGAGCCCCTCGGTGGTTGCGATCCGCACCGATGGCGTATTCGATATCACCGGCACTTTCCCGACCGCAAGCGAGCTCGCGGCAACCGCCGATCCCGCCGCGGCGCTTCGCGCGGCGCGGGGTGAACACGTGGGCACGCTGCAGGAACTCCTGGCCAACACGCCGCCGGACACGCGCGACCCCACGCGTCCCTGGCTGCTGGCGCCGGTCGATCTGCAGGTGATCAAGGCGGCCGGCGTCACCTTCGCGGTGTCGATGCTGGAACGCGTGATCGAGGAGCGGGCGCGCGGCAATCCGGATTCGGCCGCAACCATCCGGGCCGAGGTGACGCGGGTGGTCGGAACCGACCTCTCCCAATTGAAGCCGGGTTCCGCCGAAGCGCAGCATGTCAAGGACGTGCTGATCGCACAGAATGCCTGGAGCCAGTATCTCGAGGTCGGCATCGGACCGGACGCCGAAGTGTTCACCAAGGCGCCGGTGCTGTCCGCGGTCGGCACCTGCATGGATGCCGGCCTGCATCCGAAATCGGTGTGGAACAATCCGGAGCCGGAGGTGGTGCTGGTGGTGACATCCGACGGCCGCATTGTCGGGGCGAGCCTCGGCAACGATGTCAATCTGCGCGATTTCGAAGGGCGCTCGGCACTTCTGTTGTCCAAGGCAAAGGACAACAATGCCTCCTGCGCGATCGGGCCTTTCGTGCGCTTGTTCGATTTGGCCTTCACGCTCGACGACGTCAGGGCCATGGAGATCACGCTGCAGGTGAAAGGGCCGGAGGGTTTTGTCCTGCACGGCGAATCCTCACTGCGGAAGATCAGCCGCGACCCGGCCGACATAGTCGCGCAGACGATCAACGAGAATCACCAATATCCGGATGGGTTTGTGCTGTTCCTCGGCACCGCGTTCGCACCGATCCAGGATCGTTCCGCGAAGGGTCAAGGCTTCACCCATGTCGAAGGCGATCTGGTGACGGTTGCCACGCCAAAACTCGGCCGGTTGACCAACCGCATGCGTCATAGCGGGGACTGCGAGCGCTGGGAGTTCGGGCTTACGGCACTGATCGCAGCATTGATGCGCCGGGCGAAAGCCGCGTAGAGAAACTTGCGCACATGACCAGACTTTCTGCCGGCTCCAGCCGGTCGGGAATTACCCAAAGCGATGTCGAAACAATTCGGGTTAACTCACGTAGGGTGTCCGACTGTTGCATCGTCAGGCCGCAGTTCGGATCTTGATCTTCACTTCGAGGCCGGCGCGTGCTGCCAGGGTCAGCAGAGCATCGAGAGAGAACTTGTCGATCTTGCCCTGCAGGAGGTCGTTGAGGCGGGGCTGGGTAATGCCGAGGCGGCTAGCTGCCCGCGCCTGCGTCGTGTTCCAGGCACCAACCGTGTCATCGATGGCGATCATGACGTCGGAGCGAATTTTCATGGTGGCGGCTTCTTCGGGACTGTCCGACAGCGCGTCCCACACATTCGCGAACGTCCTGGTCTTCGTCTTCATGATCTCAACTCCCGTTTGAGTTCTCGCAAGCGCGCAGCAGCAAGGTCCAGGTCACGCTGAGCCGTCTTCTGCGACTTCTTCTGGAAGGCGTGCAAGACATGGACAGCCTCGGCGAACGTCGCAACGTAGACTACCCGGAAAGCTCCGCTAGCATCACGGAGCCTGATTTCTCGAACGCCGGCTCCAATCGTCGGCATTGGTTTCCAGGCGCTCGGATCGCGACCGGATTTGCTTCTCCCCTCCCCCCCGCGAAGCGGTGGGGAGGGGTCGGGGGTGGGGGGTCTATCGGCAGGAACCGCTGCCTCGGTGAACGCCGCGCCACCCCCCACCCCCGACCCCTCCCCGCCACGCGCGATGCGCGTGGGGGGAGGGGAGCTTATGAGCTCATCCTGATTTACCCACCGGCGGCGCCTAGCATGGAGGACTGCCCGCGAAATCGGAGGGGTTAATTTGACGTCTCTCCTTAAGTTTACTTCGCCACCGGCCTTTGGCCGACCCCTTGCATGAAACAGGCCGGATGCGGGGCGCCGAACGAGGGCGACCACAAGGGTCGTCCCTACCGGGATCGACAGGACGTAGGGGCGCCTCTCATACGCGCTAGCTTAAGCGCGCCAGTCAGGTGGCCCCAACTCTCTCACTCCCTCTCCCCGCTTCTTTAGCGCGGGAGAGGGTGGACCACTCGGGCGGTCCCGATGCGGCGCCCCCTCACCCCAACCCTCTCCCGCCCCGCGAAAGCTGCGCTTTCGCTTGGGGG
>NZ_JBEKXH010000068.1:0-20145 GCF_049512235.1 Bradyrhizobium sp. | reverse complement strand
CCGAAGTCGGTGTCGAGAGCTACCTCATCGCTGACGGTAGCGAGCTGAACCCGGCTTGGCTGAAGGACGCCAGGGCCGTCGGCATCACCGCCGGCGCTTCGGCGCCGGAAGTGCTGGTCGACGACGTGATCGAGGCCCTGAGGCGCATTGGACCGGTCGCGGTTTCGGTGCTTCCGGGCCGCGAGGAAAATATCGAATTTCGGCTTCCGGCTGAACTGACGGCAGGCTGATCCACTTCTCTACTGAGCCCAGAAAGAAACTTGTAATGGCAATACCGTTCTTCAAGGAAATACGTATCGGCGGCTATCTGATGAAGCAGAAGATGCTCGGCCGAAAACGTTATCCGCTGGTACTCATGCTCGAGCCTTTGTTTCGCTGCAACCTCGCATGCGTCGGCTGCGGCAAGATCGACTATCCCGACGCGATCCTCAATCGCCGCATGTCGGCTAGGGAATGCTGGGATGCCGCCGATGAATGCGGCGCGCCGATGGTGGCTATTCCCGGCGGCGAACCGCTGATCCACAAGGAAATCGGCGAGATCGTGCGCGGGCTGGTGGCGCGCAAGAAATTCGTGTCGCTGTGCACCAATGCGCTGCTCTTGGAAAAGAAGCTCGACCTGTTCGAGCCGTCGCCCTATCTGTTTTTCTCGGTTCATCTGGACGGTCTGAAGGACCACCACGACAAGGCCGTCTCGCAGAAAGGCGTGTTTGATCGCGCGGTCTCGGCCATCAAGGCTGCCAAGGCGAGGGGTTTCACGGTCAACGTCAATGCCACGATCTTTGACGGACACGCGGCGGAGGACATCGCCAAGTTTCTCGACTTCACGACGGAGCTCGGCGTTGGCGTGTCAATGTCGCCCGGCTATGCCTATGAGCGGGCGCCCGATCAGGAACACTTCCTCAACCGCACCAAGACAAAAAAGCTGTTCCGCGACGTGTTTGCGCTCGGCAAGGGCAAGCAATGGAATTTCATGCATTCCGGCCTGTTCCTGGATTTCCTTGCGGGCAATCAGGATTATGAGTGCACCCCATGGGGCATGCCGGCGCGCAACATTTTCGGCTGGCAGAAGCCCTGCTATCTGCTCGGCGAAGGCTATGCCAAGACCTTCAAGGAGTTGATGGAAACCACCGACTGGGACAGCTATGGCACCGGCAAATACGAGAAGTGCGCCGACTGCATGGCGCATTGCGGATACGAGCCGACCGCGGCGAATGCAGCCTTGCGCAATCCGTTGAAGGCGATGTGGGTGGCACTGCGCGGCGTGCGCACCAAGGGGCCGATGGCGCCCGAGATCAGCCTCGCAAACCAGCGGCCGGCGCAGTACATTTTCTCCGCCGAAGTACAGAAGCGGCTGTCAGAGATCCGCCGCGACGAGGCCCTCGCCGCCGAGCAGAAAGCCTCGACAGCCGCGTAGGCTGCGCAGCGCGCGATTGAAATCGATCCCGGTCGAAACCAGCGCGTGCAACGACGTTGGATTGCGCGCTAGGCCGCCCAGGACCTTGCGCAGGTCGATCCGGCCGTTCGGCTTGATCGCGGACATTGCCAACGCCGGCAAACCGCGGCTGGCGGGGTCGCTGATGACCCGCAGAGCCGCGAATGGAAGGCCGGCCTCGGTGGCGTAGGCGGCCGCGATATGGCTCTCCATATCGACCGCTGCGGCCCCCGTCTCCGAGCGCAACGCGGCCTTTAGTGCCCGGGCGGCGACCACCTGCTCTACGCCCGCAAGACCACCCCTGACGACGCGTCTGCGTCCCAACGCTACACTGGCGATCAGTTCTTCGTTCAGCGCCAGACCAGCCAGCCATCGGGCGTCGCCGGCCAAAACCTCGGTCGCCACCACCACGTCGCCTGACTTCAATGAAGGATCCAGTCCGCCGGCGACGCCGAAACTGATGACACCTCGGATCGTCGAGGGGTCAAATACCGTAAGAAGGGCCCGCAATTGCTGCGGATCACTACTGCTGCAGATCACGGTCATGCCGGGGCCTGCCGCGATGCGGGCCTCCTGCACCAGACCAGTCACAATTAGTACCGGCCGCGGGTCTATTCTGCAGACCGCGGACACGTGGCCCCCCGCCCCCAATTTCACATTCCGACCCCTACCACCCTGCTGTTGGTGTTCCTGAGATTCCGATACCGCGCCAACGCCCAGAGCGGAAAGAACTTCGGATAGCCATGATAGCGTAGATAAAACACCCGAGGAAAGCCTGTTGCCGTGTAGTGGGGCTCGTCCCACAGGCCTTTTTCGTTCTGTGTTGCAATTAGGTACTGCACGCCACGCGCCACCGCCGGATGTCCGACCTCGCCCGCCGCCATCAATCCAAGCAAGGCCCATGCCGTTTGTGAAGCTGTCGTGGGCGCCCCCGTAAATCCCCGGTAGTCGAGCCGATAGCTGGTCGCATCCTCGCCCCAGCCGCCGTCCTCGCGCTGGATCGAGACCAACCATTCTGCGGCCTTGCGGGTCACGGGGTCCTGATGATCAACGCCGGCGGCATTGAGCGCGCACAGTACCGACCAAGTACCGTAGATGTAGTTAATACCCCAGCGGCCATACCACGATCCCTCCGCGAGCTGGGTACGGCGCAGAAAGGCAACTCCGTCCGCAACCGCCTTGCTGCTCTGGATGGTCTCGCCGAGCTGCGCCAGCATCGAGAGGCAGCGGGCGGTAACGTCCTCAGTCGGCGGATCGAGCAGCGCGCCATGATCGGAGAACGGAATGTTGTTGAGATAATATTCGAGATTGTTGACATCGAAGGCGCCCCAGCCGCCGTCGCGGCTCTGCATGCCCTCGATCCACTCGCGGCCGCGGGCGATCGCCACATCGTATTCCCGGCTCCCGCTCGTGCGCCGCGCACGGTCCATCGCCATCACCACCACGGCGGTGTCGTCGAGATCGGGATAGTAGGCATTATTGTACTGGAATGCCCAGCCTCCAGGGCGAACCTGCGGCCGCTTGACCGCCCAATCGCCCTTGAGGTCCAGCACCTGCTTCGGCAACAGCCAGTCGAGACCCTGTTTGGCCGCAGCCGATGCCTCCTCACTGCCGGCTTCGATCAGGGCATGACATGTCAGCGAGGTGTCCCACACCGGCGACATGCAAGGCTGGCAATAGGCTTCGTGCTCGCCGATCACCAACAGCCGCTCAAGCCCCATTCGCGTCAGCGCGCGCGGCGGATAGTCCGCGGGCTTGCCGAGCGCCTCGTACATCATCACAGCGTTGGCCATCGGCGGATAGATCGCGCCGATGCCATCTTCACCGTTCAGCCGTTCCTCGATGAAGGCAACAGCGCTGTCGATCGCGCGCGCGCGCAGCTTGTTCGGAAACAGCGGCTCGATCGCCCGCAACACGCTATCCAGCCCGCGGAACAGCAGAAACCAGCCCGAGCTTTGATGCGGCGCCTTGGCGGTCATTCCAATGGAATATGGCGGCTGCAGGAACAGCTCATCGATGCCGATGCCACTGATATTTTTGGCGCGCGGTTTCAGTGCCGCCAAGACCAGCAACGGTACCAGCGTGGTCCGGGCCCAGTACGAAATCTTGTTGAGATGAAACGGCGACCACATCGGCAACAGCATGATCTCGACCGGCAGCACCGGCACGCTGCGCCATGTCGTCACCCCGAACATCGCCAGCATGAACCGCGTGAAGACATTGCTGCGAATGGCGCCGCCACGCGACCTGATCGCCTCGCGCGCCCGCGCCATGTGCGGCGCATCCGGGGCGGCGCCGATCATCTTCAGCGCGAAATAGGCTTTGACGCTGGCGCTCATGTCGAAATCGCCTTCGTGCACCAGTGGCCAGCCGCCGTGGGCGCCCTGAACCCGGCGCAGGTAATTCGCGATCTTGCCCTCCAGCACGGCATCGACCGGCTCGCCGAGATAGTGGCGGAGCAGCACATATTCCGCGGGGATGGTACAGTCGGCTTCCAACTCGAACACCCAATGTCCGTCCGCTTGCCGATAGTCCAGCAACGCCCGGGTCGCTGACGCAACGCTCGCATCCAGCGCGGCTCCGTTCCCGACACCAACTGGTCTATTGCCGGAATGCATCGCCTCGACATCGCCCATATTCATATCGCCTTACCCGGCCAAGCCGGATGATGCCGGTTGCTACCGATCAGGTCCGCCGTCTAGCCATCGTCTAGCCAGCACCAGATCGGCGGCGCGGTTCCCGGACCGGACCGATCCCTCGATGGTTGCAGGCAACCCGGTATCAGTCCAGTCACCCGCGAGAAACAGATTTTTACAATTTGTGACAGCGCCGGGCCGCAACGCGTTTTGCTCAGGCGTGGCCTCGAACGTGGCGCGGCGTTCGCGGACGATCTGCCAGGGCGGCAGTTCGTCCTCGATGCCCAGGGCTTTGCAGATATCCCGCCAGATCGCCTGCGCGAGCTCCTCGCGCGGCAAATCCACCAGCCGGTCGGCATTGCTGACGGTGACCGAGAGACGCTGCGGAAACGCGAACAGCCACTCGACCAGGCCGCCGACCACCCCGAGAATCGCAGGCATGTGGGCTGGCGGATCGAACCGGAAATGCGCATTGACGATCGCCCGGAATTTCGACGGAGTTTTCAGACCCGGCAGCAGCGAGGCAGCCGGGCGCGGGGGAATAGCCATCACAACGGCATCGTCGGGCGCGATCAGGACGGTGTCGTCGCCAAATCTCAATTCGCCGACCCGGCCGCCCGACATCCCGAACTGACGCAACTCATGTCCGAACTGAAGGCTGGCTCCCTTGGCCTGCAAGAGTTTGATCGCGGGTTCGACCAGAACCGCGCTCAGACCCTCCCGAGCGATCAGCGGCCGGCAAGCCCGCCCCCCCGCCAGCAAGGTTTCCCGCACCACGGCCCCGGCGAGGCCCGCCGAACCCTCCGGCGGATCGACGTTCAGCGCCGCCAGCAGCAGCGGCTGCACCAGCCGCTGGTACAGCGTCCCTCGGCACGGGATGGTGTCGCCGACCAGGGTGCTTCGCGCTGCCCAAATCAGAGGCATCAATGCGAGATAATCGAGCAGGCCGGTGTCGGGGACGCGACGCGTCCGATCGAAGATCCACCATGGCAGCCGGCTTTCCCCGAGGTCGAGCTTCCAGCGCCGTCCGGTGGTCAGGTCGACAAACGGAAATTGCGCCCGCTGCGGCCCGACCAGCCCCGCCTCGGTACCGATCGATCGCGCATAGGCCACCGCATGATGATTGCCCGAGAGCAACAGGTGATTGCCATTGTCGATGGTCAGGTTGGTCGCCGCATCGAAATAGGACCGGCAGCGACCGCCAGCCTGTTGCGTGGCCTCGTGGATATGCACCTTGAAGTTGGCATTGGCCAGCCGGACGGCGGCCGAGAGGCCGGAAATTCCAGCGCCGACGATGTGGACCTTGTTCTGCATCAGATGAAGGCGTAGCGGAGAACAATGGCGAGACGGGCCATCTTGTTGAGACGCACCGGCGCACGCGGGGCTGCGAACCCTCTTGCAACCAGCAGTTCCAGTATCGCCCGATAATATTTCGACATGATCCTTGGCGCCCGGACCAGGCGCCGTCGATGGCGCCCCATGACCTCGTCGGCCTTCTCGAAATGGGTCCGCGCCCGCGCGACCAGTGGCGCGCATACCTTCGGCAGTGCGGGATCGGCGACGACATCAAGCGGATCGGTAGAGGTGATCCCGGCATGCAGCAATCCTTCGAGCGGCAAATAGAGCCGGCCGATCCTGGCATCTTCATCGAGATCGCGCAGGATATTGGTCAATTGCAGCGCGCGGCCAAGATGATGCGCCAACAGAATGCCGTCGTCCCGCGCCAGTCCGAACACCCGCACCGACAAGCGTCCGACCGCGCTCGCCACGCGGTCGCAATAAAGATCGAGCGTCGCAAGATCCGGCGCCCTTATATCCCGCGGCACATCCATCTCCATGCCGTCCACGATCGCCAGAAAATCCTCGCGCTGCAGGCCGAATCTTCGCACCGATGCGGCATAGTCGAGCAGTCGCGGCGGCGGACGGCCCTGATACAGCGCCTCGATATCGTCACGCCATTGTTGCAGCGCGGCCAGCCGCGCGGGCCGCGGTCCGTCGGAATCGGCGATGTCGTCGACATGGCGGCAAAAGCTGTAGATCTGAAACATCGCGGAGCGCTGCTCGCGCGGCAGAATGCGCATCGCCGAATAAAATGAACTACCGGACGCCGAACTTCCGTCACTCGCGCTGGTTGCTGCCGCCTCCAGCGTCATGCGCCGGCCGCCGGTTTGGACACGGGCCGCCGTCCCACCGCCCGCCGGGTCATCTCGCTGGCCACCGCGCCGACGCTGTACAGGAGCAGTTCGACCGGGCCGAGATGCACGGTCTCGCTCAGGGGATCGCGTATTCTGAGAAGATGCACGATCCTGTGGGCGAAAGCCTGGATCACGGAGATCTCCAGCCCGAGCCTAATGTCCCTGACGTCGGCACTGAGCGATTTGCCTTCATGCAGCAGACCCTCGGTGCGCGTCGCCAGCGAATGCAGGCATTGCAGCAGCGGCGCCGATGCCCGCCCCGCGCCGAGCGCCTCGACCGAGGCCCCCGCGGCCGCGAGCGCGTCGCGCGGAAGATAGACACGGTTGAGGTTTCGGTAGTCCTTGCCGCAGTCCTGCAGGTGATTGTTGATTTGCAGGCCGGCACAGAGCGCGTCCGAGGCCGCCCAAGTCGAGGTGCTCTCGCCGTGGACATCGAGCATGAAGCGTCCGACTGGCATGGCCGAGTAGCGGCAATAATGCATGACCTCGTCCCAGTGCTCGTAACGAAGCTTGGTCACATCCATCCGGAACGCGGTCAGTACGTCCTGCGCGTGGCGCGGCGGCATCGAACGCTCCGCCAGTGCGCGACGCAGGTTGACGGTCTCGGGCTGGCTGTCGCCATGGCCCAGCAGTTCGGCTTCCAGCATATCGAGATAGCTGAGCTTGTCGCGCGCAGCGAGGGTTGCATGATCGGCGATATCGTCGGCGGTCCGGACAAAATTGTAGAACGCGAGGATCAGCGCCCGGTGGCGCGGATGAATGATCCACGACGCGACTGGAAAGTTCTCGTCGCGGTGGGTCTTGCCGGATCGCAATTGGCTCGCGCTGGTCATCGACAACTGGCTATTCGCTGGTGGCTAGGCGCCGAAAACGGTGGCTTCAAATGCTCGGGGAACGCGAACCCCATATAGGGGAATACGATGGGAAAACCAATGCTATCTGCGATTTCCCGCCGATTCCGGGCGTGCAGATACAAGCCCAGACCTCAGCTTGGGATAGCGCTGTCGGATATGCCTGTGCTTTTATTGACCGTGGTTCTTCAGCACCTGCTCGCACGCCTCGCTCAATTTGGGGCGATTTTGCTGAAGACAAGCCAGAACAGTGAAGTCGCCCTGATCAATCACCGGGCGGCAAAAGCGCTGCACGTCGCGCACGCAAGCTTTCTGTTCCTCCGGTGTCCCGCTGCGCGGTTGCTCAGCGAGGGCGCCGGTGGAGACCGATAACGAAAACATCAAAAGTGCCAGGGAAAATCTAAACATCGTGTTCCTTCTTCTTGCGGCAGAGAATTCCAACCCGAATAGCACAGGGCACCACCGGGACAGACCATTCAGATTGCGAAGGCCGCGAAACCGCAGCAATAAGCCAAGCAGAAGCGCTGGCAAATGCGGCCAAATTTACGGCGGCCTAACCGCAAATAGGGCAAACCCGGCATTTCTCGTAATATTTTGATATTGCTGCGCTATTTTTCGCTTATTATTTTTCGCAGTCTGTCGGTTGCAGATACCCCCCGTCAATATCTAGATGTTCAAGGTCGAACTTTGGCGAACCCAGCGCTGTTTCGTTTCGGTGGGATTGCCGTTCGCCAGCGGCGATCCCATCGTGTATTGGGCGTCCGGTCCAACGACCACGAGGTTATTGAACCAAATACAGGAAAGCGTCACTAAGTCTTCGATGCGGCGAGGCGTGTCTCACATGACAACGTCAATTTCAATGGGAAAACTCAAAATGAAACGGTTTGGCTCCAGTTTCTGTGGACAAGCGATCAAGGCTGCTGGCGTCGCTGCCGCGCTTCTGTTGTCCGTGTCGGGGGGCTACGCGCAGTCGGGCCCGTTTGCCGGCTTCAACGGCGCATGGTCGGGCACCGGCACGGTGGCGCTGTCCGACGGGACCACCGAGCGCATCCGATGCAAGGCCGACTACAGGGTCGATGGAACGGGTCTGAGTTTGAAGCAGAGTCTGCGTTGCGCCAGCGATAGCTACAAATTCGACCTGAGCAGCGACGTGATCAGCCAGGGCGACCGGATTTCCGGCAATTGGAGTGAAGCCAGCCGCAACGTTAACGGCAATCTGCAGGGCACCGCGGGCGGTGGCCAGATCGAGGTGTTCGTCCAGGCATCGGGATTTGCCGCCAGCCTGACGTTGCGGACCAGCGGCAACAAACAGACCGTGCAGATCAGTTCCAAGGGCGAGATCAGGGGCGTGACGATTACGATGGTGAGGGGCTAGCAGCCACGAGCCTGCTAACGCTTTACGGCGCTTTCCTCCGACGGTTTGGCGCGGCCAATCGCGCCGCGTATCCGCACCGACAGGTTAATCAGGAACATCGCGGTCGGCCGCAGGATAAAGAGGTCCGCGACCAGGGCCGCCACCATCGCAAAAGCGCTCAGCCAGCCGAACAGGCGCAGCGAGGGCAGATCGGAAAACACCGTCACCACGAGGCCGCAGGCCAAAACCACCGTGGTCAGGATCAATGCCGGACCGACCAGCACGGTCGCGCGTTCCACCGCCAGTTCCGGACTGACGCCCGGCCTGTTCTCCAGCCTCAACCGGTTGAGGAAGTGAATGGTCGCACTGAGTCCCAACCCAAACGACACGGTGAGCGCAACCACGCTGGCGAACTGCAGCCCCTCCCCCAGCAACCACAGCACCGTGCCGGACAATACCACCGGGAAAATCCCCGGCAGGATGCACGAGAACATCACGACCACCGAGCGAAACGCCAGCCCGATGAAGATCGCGACCAGCGCGAACTCGATGGTCAGCCCGCGATTCAGCTTTTCGATCATGCTGGCGCTGTTGCGCGCGGCGATCGCCGACAGACCGGTGACCGCAATCTCGTAGCCCGGATGCGCCTTGCGCACCGTGTCCAGCGAATGATCAAGCTGTTCGACCACGGGCAGAATTTCGCTTGAATCCAGATCGGGAACCCGGCCCGACACCACGACCGCATCCTGATTGGCGGAAATGAAGCGCCGCACCAGATACTCGGGAATCACGTTGACGTATTCCTTCAAGGTGGCGACGTCGGAAGTTCCGGCCTTTTCCGCGAGCCAGCGCCGCAGCGTCTCCAGCGACCAGACATTGCCGACGCCGGCCTGCTTCTCCACCAGCGCGTGCACGTCGGCGATGGTCTGCAGTGTTTCAGGACCATACAACGAGGCGCCCTTGGGAAATTCGATCAGCACGTCAATCGCATTGGCGCCGGCCAGCTTGGCGTCGAGACGCCCGCTTGCCGCCACCGCCTGCTGCTTGTCCGGCACCTGATCGGCGAGCCGGTAGCGCGGCTCGAGGTTGGCATAGACCACCGCCAGACCGCCGACAAGAATCACCGCGATCAGGCTGAACAGCCCGGGGCGGCTGACCATGCGCACCGCGATCCAGTAACAGAAATTGCGCAGCGCCTGCACGCCGGCGTCGGCGCTCTGGAACTTGACCGCGAACAGTTTTTCGTTGCGTACCAGCAGCACCCCGAATACCGGCACCAGCGACAGCACCGCAACGAGCGCGATCAGGGTAGCGGCAAGTCCCGCCTCGCCGAATTTGCGGATCAGGTCGGAATCGGAAAACTGCAGGGCAATGAACGATATGCCGGCGGTGCCATGGGTGAGCACGCAGGCCGGCCCGACCACCAGCACGGCGTTCCTGAACGCGGTGTATTTATCCTGTCCCGCGATCAGGCGGTCGCGCGCCGCAAAAGTCAGCTGCATCGAGTCCGAAAAGCTGATCACCATGATCAAGGGCGTCATCACGTTCAGGAACATATTGAGATTGAAATTCGCCCATCCGAGGCCGCCCAGCGCCAGCAGTATGGCGATCATCGGCGGGAAGGCCGCCACCACCATGAACGATATCTTGCGGAAGAAGACGATCGCGATGATGCAGCCGGCCAGAATACCGAGAACGTTGTAGGTCAGCCCGTCGCGCTCGACCGCGTTGCGGATTTCGAGCTGCATGACGGGAACACCGGATAATTCGGCGTTGAGCCCGCTGCCGGCGAGATCGTCGGCCATCAGCTTGCGGATATCACCGACCACCTTGCCGAGCTTATTGCTGGCGACCACCTCAGGTTCGAGCGACAGCACGATCAGCGCCAGCGTGCCATCCTCGGACAACAGCTTGCCGCGGATGATCTCGTTGGTTTTGACCGTCTCGATAAACTTGTCGTAGTCGGCGCCTTGCGGCAGTTCCGACGGGAACAGCGCCGCCGGCAACTTGCCCGGCGCCGGCGCCTGGCGCGCCGAGAACAGGGAAATCAGGCCGCGTGTACCCTCGACCAGCTGCAGGTCGGTGACGAGATCGCGCAGCTTCTCGAGGTTGTCGCGCGCCAGCAGCGTCTTGCCTTCGACCACCACCAGCACGTCGAATTCGGTGGCCGGAAATTGCCTGGTTTCGGCTTCGTATTGCCGGTATTCCTTGGAATTGGACCGGAACAACTGACTGAGCGAATCATCGATCTTGATGCGCTGGATACCGAAGATCGCACCGATGATCAGCGCCACCAGAACGATGCAGGAGAGGATCGGCGCCTGCACCGCAATGAGCCCAATGCGCTCCAGCCCGAAAGCGATGCTGGCCGTCGGCCGCTGCTCGATCTTCTCGACGTGGACCTCGCTGTCGCTGTTCTTTTCAAGCATGCCCTGTCCAGTTTCTCACAACGGCTTGATCTGCAAAGCTTGAATTGCCGGGCGCAAATGAGCCTGCCTCGGCCACGTCTGATCGGCGCTAGCCCTTGAAAACATGCGGCAAATTTGTAATGCAAGGTGTAGCAGGTCTGCACCGCATATCGCAAGCTTGCACCGCCGCACAAAATCGCCGCGAATGCGGCGATATTGGGCCTCAGGTCTCGGATTTGTCGCACGACGTCGCATTCGTGATGACAGGCCGTGGCCTCGGCCCGCCGCTCTCGTCCTTCAAGGCGACACCGGTCAATCCCCGCGCCAGGCCTTCGCGAACCAGCCACGCGATCCGAAAGGCGGCTTCATCGTAGCCAAGCCCCGCGCCGTGGATATTGGAGACGCAATTGCGCTCGGCATCGGTCAGACCCGGTCCAGGGGCGAAGGTCAGATAGGCCCCGAGGCTGTCGGGGGCGGACAGCCCCGGACGTTCGCCAATCAACATCACAATCATGCGCGCGCCAATGATGGCGCCGATCTCGTCGCCCAAGGCGACCCGCGCTCCCGTGGCAACCAGGGCCTGGCCGATGGCAATCCCGTCTGCGGCCAAGCGCGGAACCAAGCTCTCGACGACGTGAACGGCGTGAGCATTGACCGCCGTCGGCGACAGGCCATCGCCGACCACGACCGCTAACTGGCACGGGCCGGCCTTGTGGCCCGCCAACAGATGCTGCGAGGCCTGATCGAGCATTCGTCCGAGGTCGGGACGCCTGAGATAGTCTTTGCGGCCGCGCGCGCGGCTTGCGACTTCGAACACATCAAGACCGAGTTCGCGGAGGCTTGATCTGATACCGGCAGCATCGAAGGCGGCATGAACCGCGTCGCGGGCGCGGGCGTGGTCCAGCGTAAAATCGAGCAACGCGTCGGTCGGCAGGCTGGCGCCGGCGCGCCCAAGCCCGACGCGCGCCGGGGTGAGACGGCGCAGATCCCGCAGCGAACGCGACGACGGCGCCGGCGTTTTCATGGCTGGGCTACTCGGCGGGCACAGACACCTCGCGCAGCCGGATCGAATAGTTCGATGCGTTCTGCTGACCGGTCGAAGCCGCGCGCGCGAACATGATCAGGTGATGCCCGACCATCGCCACGGCAATCAGGCTTTCGATGTCGCCGTGCCGCAGCCGCGACAATGCAAATTTCCAGAACACTTTCCGGTAGTCGCCGAGCACACCGACCTTCCAGAAAATATTGCGCAGCATGATCAGCCCGCGCTTGATATTGGCCCAGGTCTTCTGCTGCGGGGTGACCGGCACTTTGAGCCGGTTGGCATAGGTGAAATTCACCTGATACTGATAGCGCGCGTAGAGCTTTTCCGGCTGATAGGCGATCTCCATGCATTTACGCCACGAACTGACCACATGGTCATAGGGCAGCAGGAAATCGACATTCGAATCGCGGGCTTCGTCGTGGATCAGGCGGTTGTCACGTTCGAGGCGGTCCCACAACGGCGTTTTGGGCAGCGCCTGCAGGAGATTGATCGTCAGCAATGGAATCTGGGATTGCTCGACGAAATCGAGCAGCGCCTCGCCGGTCTCCAGCTTGTCGGTATCCAGACCCATGATGATGCCGGAGACAACCTCCATCCCGTAGCGGTTGATGGTCTCTATTCCCTGCAGGATCGGAACCATCATGTTGTGGTCCTTCTGCATCGCCTTCAATGCCGCGGGATCGGGAGTCTCGATACCGCAGAAGATCGTCTGGAAGAAGGCGTCGCGCATTTTCTCGAGAATCTCGGTACGCTTGGCGATGTTCAGCGTCGCCTCGCAGGCCATGCGCATCACATAACCGGTTTTCTTCTGCCACTCGATCAGATGCGGCAGCAGATCCAGTGCCGCCTTTCGATTGCCGATGAAATTGTCATCGACGAAATAGATCGAGCTGGCCCCGCATGCGAGCAGTTTGTCGAGTTCGGCGGTGATCTGCTGCGGCGTCTTCAGACGTGGATTGCGGCCGTAAAGTCCGGGGATATCGCAGAATTCGCACTGATAGGGGCAGCCGCTGGAATACTGGATGCTGCCAAGAAAATATTTCTTGATCTCGGCGAGTTCGTAGGCCGGAATCGGGAACTCGGTCATGTCGAGCCGGTCGGCGGTCTTCAGCACCACCTGCTGCGCAGGCCGCGACAGATCGCGCGCCAGCCGCGCGATCAGTTCGTCGGTCGCATCGCCGAGCTCGCCGACATGCAGATAGTCGAACGAGGGATAATAATCCGGACAGGCGCTGACCGAGGGTCCGCCGATCGCGACCGGCAGATCGAAGGCCTGCGCCCGGCGACAGATGTCGTTCATCTGCTGGCGTTGGATATGCATGCCGCTGACCAGGACCGCGTCCGCCCATGCGAAGTCTTCGGCCGTGGCGGCGCGGATGTTTTCGTCGATGAAACGGACCGGCCAGTGCGCGGGCAGATAGGCCGCGATCACCAATAGTCCCTGCGGTGGCATGAAAGCCTGGACGCCGTCGGTCAGGGGGTAGGCGTATTCGAAGGTGCCAAACGAAGAAGTATAACGCGGAAAGACGCACAGGATGCGCCGCACCGTCTCAATGCCCTCGGATCTCATCAGATGTCCTCTGCGACCTCAGGTGACCGTCGCCAAGTTAAGCACGTCGCTCGAAAATGGGCCAGAAATTCCTCAACATTGTGGCAGCCGTTCAACGTCGGAGCTGACAAAATGTTGAAGCAGCAACGCTTTTGCTCGCCTCAGGCAATCAGCCGCGACGCAAAATCAGGCAGCAAGTCGACGCTGCCGGCAACGCGGAAGTCGGCATCGGCAAGCCCCGAACGAAACAGCCAGTCGTCGAACTCCGGTGCCCGCTTCAGGCCGAACAGATCGCGAATGTATAGCGCATCGTGGAACGAGGTGGATTGGTAGTTCAGCATGACGTCATCGGCTCCGGGCACTCCCATAATGAAGGTCACGCCGGCGGCGGCGAGCAGCGTCAGCAGGTTGTCCATATCGTCCTGGTCGGCCTCGGCATGGTTGGTGTAGCAGACGTCGACGCCGAGCGGCAGGCCGAGCAGCTTGCCGCAAAAATGATCCTCAAGCCCGGCGCGGATGATTTCCTTGCCGTCATAGAGGTATTCCGGGCCGATGAAGCCGACCACGCTGTTGACCAAAAGCGGATCGAAGGCGCGGGCAACGGCATAGGCGCGCGCCTCGCAGGTTTGCTGGTCGACGCCGTGGTGGGCTTGGGCCGAAAGCGCCGAGCCCTGCCCGGTTTCGAAATACATGACATTGCAGCCGACGGTTCCACGCCGCAGCGAAAGTCCGGCCTGATGGGCTTGCGCCAGCAGCCCGAGATCGATGCCAAAACTTCGGTTGGCCCGCTCGGTGCCCGCAATCGACTGGAATACCAGATCGACCGGCAGGCTCCGATCGATCAATCCAAGGGTCGTCGTCACATGGGAGAGAACGCACGCCTGGGTCGGAACCTGCAAGCGGGTAATGATATCGTCGAGCAGCCGCCAGAGCCCGCCGATGACGGAGGGATCGTCGCTCGCCGGATTGATGCCGATGCAGGCGTCGCCGGATCCCATGAGGATGCCGTCCAGGATCGAGGCCGTGATGCCCCTGATGTCATCGAAGGGATGGTTGGGTTGCAGCCGCACGCTCATCCGGCCGCGCAGGCCGATACTGTTGCGGAACGCCGACGTGACCTGGCATTTTTTCGCAATTAGGATGAGATCCTGGTTGCGCATCAGTTTCGATACTGCCGCGGCCATCTCCGGCGTAACCCCGCGCGCCAGTTTTTTGAGAACATCGCTGGTGGCGGCGTCGGAGAGCAGCCAGTCGCGGAAGGCGCCGACGGTCAGCGAAGAGATCGGCGCAAAGGCTGACGTATCATGGGTATCGACGATCAGGCGGGTGATCTCGTCGTCTTCATAGGCAATGACGGTCTCATGAAGGAATTGCTTCAAGGGAAGGTCTGCCAGCGCGATCCGCGCCGCGATCATCTGCTCGGCGCTATCGGACGCGATCCCCGCCAACCGGTCGCCGGAACGCGGCGGCGTGGCCTTGGCGAGGAGGTCGCGGAGATCGTCGAACACATGGCTGGTGCCATCGATGGTGTGGCGATAGATCATGGCTTCTCCCGGCCGCAGGCGGCGCTGCCGCCACGGCCTGGCTTCCAGACTATCAGCTGGAAGAATTCCACGCAGCTTGGATGGCAGCTCAGCAATTTGCGCCCCCGTCATTCCACCAGCAGCACATCCACCGCCACCCCGAGCCTTTGCTTGCGCGATCCGACGATGATGCCGTCGACCGGCGAGACATCGGAAAAGTCCCGCCCGACGGCCAGAACAATGTGATCGTTCTCGACGATAAGGTCGTTGGTCGGGTCGAAGCCGACCCACCCCTGCGCCTCGCCGCACCACAGCGAGACCCAGGCGTGGGTCGCGTCCGCGCCCTGCAGGCGCGGCTTGCCCGGCGGCGGGATGGTGCGGAGATAGCCGCTGACATAGGCCGCCGGCAGTCCGAGGCCGCGCAGGCCCGCGATCATCACATGGGCGAAGTCCTGGCACACGCCGTGGCGCTTTTCGAACACTTCCTCGAGCGGGGTCGATATCACGGTCGCTTTCGGATCGTATTTGAAGTCGGTACGGATCCGGTGCATCAGGTCGACCGCGCCGGCGAGGATGCCTGCGGCCTTCGGAAAGCTCGCCGCCGCATAGGCGCTGACCGGTGCCTGCACCGGCACCAGCGGGCTCGCAAAGACGTAACCGATCGGTGAGGCGGGTCCGAGGCTTTTGGCCTCGAATGCCGCATCCCGCACGCTCTCCCACTCCGGGCTCGGCGCGGCGCGGCCAGGCGCCGGGCGGAAAACCGAAACCCGCGAACGCGAATCGATACGTAAATTGCGATGCGGAGTTTCGATCAGGATGCTCTCGGTCAGGGTCCCGAAAAAGTCCCGCCGCATGGCACGGTCCGCAGGTCGCGGCCTGATCTCGACGGCGTGCGAGATCAGTTGTTGCCCGTCGCCGCTCCTCGGCTCCAGCCGCAGCGAGCAGCGTGCGAAACTGACCGGACTTTCGTAACTGTAGGTTGTGACGTGACGGATGTCGTAAATCACGCGAGGCCCGTCAGCTTTTCAGGCCGGCTCGCATTGGGCCCGTGCGGGAAGTAGTGCGATCCGATGGCATCGGCAAGCGTCAGGAGATCCTGTTCCATCGAAAACAGTGTTTTGGTATCGAGGCTTGCCGCTTCCGCCGTCGTCAGCATCGCCTGCAGGGCGACGGCCAGCCGCTGCGGCCGCTCGATCAATCCTCCCTCGCGCAGGGCCGGCAGGCTGGCGATATGATCGTTCAGTCCGGAGACCTGAAACGCCACCGATCTCGGATTGTAGGGATCGAGAACCACGAGGTCGCGCACCGGCGCCAGCAGCGGACCTACGAGGTAGCGCGAGCGATAGGTGATCTGGCAATCGACCAGCGTCAAAAGGATATCGAGATCCTCGCCGCCGGCTTCGTCATAGGCGAATTGCCGCGCAAAACGCATGGTGTTGATGGCGCGCTCGGCGCGCCGGCCCATGTCGAGAAAACGCCAGCCGGCGGCGCGGTTCATGTTTTCCTGCGAGAGCCCGGCGAAGCTTGCAAGCTCCTGCAGGGTCAGTTCGGCGGCGCTGACAACGCCGTCGTCATCCTCGACTTCCTGGGCCAGCCGCTCGGTCATTTCGGTAATGACCTGCCAGGCGTCCGGGGAAAGCCGCTCGCGCAGCGTTGTGGCGGTTCGCTGCGCCGAACGCAAAAGCGACAGGGCCGAACCGAACCTTTCCTCGTCCTGCAGGGCGTCGGCCGCGATCCTGGCCGGCTGCGCGCGTGCCGTTTGCGACGTCGCGCCCCAAGCCACCAGGAGCCGCTGGATACGTTCCAGGGAATGCGGACCGGTGGACGAACTTCTGCCGGGATCGCGCAGCGGCGCGCCGAGCGCCCGCACCAGCCGCAGCGTCGCCTCGACGCGCTCGAGATAGCGGCCGAGCCAGAACAGATTGTCGGCGGCGCGGCTCGGGACCACGCCCGCGATGCGCCGGATCCGCACCGTATCCATGGCCGGCAGCAGCGTGGCGGCCGAAACCGCCTTGTCGGAGACCACCCAGACGTCGGCTGCTCGCGCGCCATCGCCCATCGACACCGCGCGCGCATCGAGCTTGTCGGCGATCCGGCAAAAGCCGCCGGGCATGATGGTCCAGCCATCGGGGGTGGCGGCCGCGAATACCCTGAGCACGAACGGGCGCGGCGTGATCCGGCCCTCGTCCCAGACCGGCGTCGTCGACAGCCGCACCAGTTCCTGCCCGACATAGTCGATGCCGCGATCGTTGATCGCGGTCTTGAGCCGTTCGCGCTCGGCTGGCGACATCTCGCTGGCGAGCACCGGCCCGTTGCCGGGGAAACCGGGCACGCCCCTGCCGTAGGCGCCCTCGATGGCGACCTGGTCGAGCCGCGCCAGCACTTCCTCGCGCGCGGGCCTCTGGCCGCACCACCAGGTCGCGATGTTGGGCATCTTCAGATCTTCGCCAAAGAAGCGCCGGCACAGGCTCGGCAGGAATCCCAACAGCGCTCGCGCCTCCATCACCCCCGAGCCCGGCATGTTGGCGACGACGACGCCGCCCTTGCGGAGCACATCGATCAGGCCGGGCACGCCGAGCTGGGAGGAAGCGTTGAGCTCGAGCGGATCGAGAAAATTGGAATCGACCCGGCGCAGCAACACGTCGAGGCGCTTCAAACCGGCCACGGTCCGGATATGAATGCGATCGCCGCTGACGGCGAGATCGTCGCCTTCGACCAAAAGAAATCCGAGATAGCGCGCCAGCGTGGCATGCTCGAAATAGGTTTCGCTGAACTGACCCGGCGTCAACAGGCCGATCCGCGGCTCGTCGCGGTCGGCGCTGGCGCGCAGACTGTCGCGGAACGCCTCGAAGAACGGCGCTACCCGCTCCACATTCATCGATTTGTAGAGCGACGTAAACGCGCGCGACAGCACCAGGCGGTTTTCCAGCGCGTAGCCGGCACCTGATGGGGCCTGGGTGCGGTCGCCCAGCACCCACCAGCGCCCGTCGGGCCCACGGCCGACATCGGCGGCATACAGGTTGAGATAGCGGCCGCCCGGCGGCTTGATGCCGCAGACCGAACGCAGATATTCGGTGCTGCCGGCAATGGCTGCCGCGGGTATCGCGCCCTCGGCGATCAACCGCCCCTCGCCATAAAGGTCGCTCAGGATGAGCTCCAGCAATTGCGCCCGCTGCACCATGCCGGCGGTCAACTGCTGCCAATCGGCCTCGTCGATCAAAAGCGGCAGGTGACTGAGCGGCCAGAGCCGGTCGGCGATCTCGCCGGGCGCCCGGTAGCTCACCCCGGCCTCGCGCAGATGCCGGTCGGCGGCCCCGAAGCGGCGCTCGATTTCGCCAGGCGTCAGCGCGGCAAAAGCGTCGAAGAACCGGGTCCAGACCGCGCGCGGCGCCCCGTCCTGGGCGATGTACTCATCGGGAATTCCCGGCAGGCGGACATAGTCGCGCGTCCACAGGGCCACTCGCCGGTTGCCCGGCCGGACCTTGCTTCCCTGACCGCTCCCCTGGCCGGCGTGCCCCGCCATCCCTCTACTCCTGACTGCCTGTTCTCAATGCAGGAGCCGCGTTCTCAAGTCGAGGGTCAAAGGAAATTCAATGGTGCGTTCCTCGGGCGGCGGATCGATCGTGCCCGGCGTATGGCCGTGATCCTGAAACCGGGCCAGCCGGCGCGCCTCGGCCTCGTAGGAATTGACCGGCTTGGTCTCGTAGCTGCGTCCGCCGGGGTGCGCCACGTGGTAGACGCAGCCGCCCAGCGAGCGGCCGTTCCAGGTATCGATCAGGTCGAACGTCAGCGGCGCGTGAACCGGAATGGTCGGGTGCAGCCCCGAGGCCGGCTGCCATGCCTTGAAACGGACGCCCGCCACCGCCTCGCCCGAGCGGCCGGTTGCCGTCATCGGCAGCCGCCTGCCATTGCAGGTGACGACATGGCGGCCTTCGACAAAGCCGTCGGCCTTGATCTGCAGCCGCTCCACCGAGGAATCGACGTATCGCACGGCGCCCCCCGCGCTGCCTTCCTCGCCGAGCACGTGCCAGGGTTCGAGCGCCTGACGCACTTCCAGCGCAACGCCGCCATGATGGACCCGTCCGAATACGGGAAAGCGGAATTCGAGCTGCGCCGCGTACCATTCCGGGGAAAAATCGTAGCCGGACTGCCTGAGATCGGCGAGCACGTCGAGGAAGTCTTCCCAGAGGAAATGCGGCAGCATGAAACGGTCATGCAGCGTGGTGCCCCAGCGCACGAACTGGCCCTGCTGCGGCTCGCGCCAGAGTTTTGCGATCAGCGCCCGGATCAGCAATTGCTGCGCGAGGCTCATGCGCGGGTCGGGCGGCATTTCCAGGGCGCGAAATTCCACCAGGCCGAGCCGGCCGGTGGCGCTGTCGGGGGAATAGAGTTTGTCGATGCAGATTTCGGCACGGTGGGTATTGCCGGTGATATCCACCAGGATGTGCCGGAACAGGCGGTCCACCAGCCATAGCGGGGCCTTGGTTCCAGGCGGCGGCACCTGCGCCAGCGCGATCTCCAGCTCATACAGCCCGTCATGGCGGGCCTCGTCGATGCGGGGTGCCTGGCTGGTGGGACCGATGAACATCCCGGAGAAAAAATAAGACAGCGCGGGATGCCGCTGCCAGTACAGCACCAGGCTTTTCAGCAGGTCCGGACGGCGCAGGAACGGCGAATCCGAAGGCGTGCCGCCGCCGATCACGACATGGTTGCCGCCGCCGGTGCCGGTGTGGCGGCCGTCGACCAGGAAGCGGTTGGCGCCGAGCCGGACTTTGCTTGCGTCCTCATAGAGGCCGAAGGTGATGTCGACGGCGTGGCGCCAGTTCGTCGAGGGCTGGATATTGACCTCGATCACGCCGGGATCGGGCGTCACCTTGATCACCTCGACCCGCGGGTCGAAAGGCGGCGGATAGCCTTCGACATGAACCTGCATCCGCATCTCCTCGGCGGTTGCCTCCACCGCCGAGACCAGTTCCAGATAGTCCTCAAGCTTCTCCACCGGCGGCATGAAGGCGCACAGAATGCCGTCGCGGATCTCGATCGACATCGCGGTGCGGATGCCGCCGCCCTTGAGCTGCTGCTCGTTGACTTCCTGATGCGGCGCGCTTTCCGCCGGTGTCGCGTCGTAAACCGGCAGCTCCTCGCGCGGCTC
>NZ_JBEKXH010000067.1:0-20238 GCF_049512235.1 Bradyrhizobium sp. | reverse complement strand
CGTCGAGCGGGCCGCCGCGGTTGATGATCGCCTCGATCACAGCGTTGCATTCGGCAAGGCCGATCTGAAAGGCGAGCTGGAACGCGCGGCCTGGCCCATCCACCAATTCCGAGATCAGCAATTGCCGGCGATGGCGATCGAACCGGCGCAGGGTCTCGCGCATGACATCGACCGGCATGATGCGGGTGACGACCGAATGTTTTTCGCGCAAGCGCGTGGCCAGCGCGGCGAACACCTGCTCGGCCGGCACGCTCAATTCATCGCGCAGATTTTCCGCCGCCTGTTCGAGTTCGGGGAAATAATTGCGGTTGGCCTCGATCAGGTCGCGGACCCGCTCGATCGGATTGGCCTCGAAGCGGGTGCCCTCGTCGCGGTCGGCCATTTGGGCGGCGACCAGGGTCTCGCCGCGGCGGGCTTCGGTATAGGCGGCGTACAGCCGCTGCAACGAATGCGTCACGCCGGGGCACAGTTCGGCGAGATCGCGCAGTTCCTGTTTCGGCAGGTCGATCTGCCGGAACAGGGGATCGGAGAAGATCTCGTTCAACTCGGCGAAGAAGCGGTCCTCGTCGGCGGTGGCGAGATCACGCAGGTCGAGGTCATAGGTCTCCGCCAGCCGGAGCAGGATCTGCGCCGTCACCGGCCGCTGGTTGCGCTCGATCAGGTTGATATAGCTCGGGGAAATGCCGAGGCCCTCGGCGATCTGGGTCTGCGACAGGCCCAGTTGCTGGCGGATCCGCCGGAACCGGGGTCCGACAAACAGCTTCTTTCCGGAATCGCCGGCCATGGCAGCCTCGCTGACCTATTTATGACAAAAATAACAATATGACATCTGTGACATGTTTTGTTGTTACATGACATCATCATTGAACACAAGCCATCTGTACGGATTAAGAAGTTTGGCGTTTAGCTCTCGCCTCGTTTCGCAATGCACTGTCACGAATGTCGATAGGAGATAAGATGATGGCGAAGACCTTTGAACAGCTGGTTCCCGCGCCCGCAGGGCGTTTCGATGGCATCAGCCGTCCCTATGGCCCGGCGGAGGTCGAAAAGCTGCGCGGCTCGCTGCCGATTGCTTATACGCTCGCCGAGAAGGGCGCCAATCGCCTGTGGAACTCGCTGAAGAGCGAGCCCTATGTCAACTCGCTGGGCGCAGTCACCGGCAACCAGGCGATGCAGCAGGCGCGCGCCGGCCTGCCCGCGATCTATCTGTCGGGCTGGCAGGTCGCCGCCGACGCCAATACCGCGGGCGCGATGTATCCGGACCAGAGCCTCTATCCGGCCAATGCCGGTCCGGAACTGTGCCGCCGCATCAACCGCACCTTCCAGCGCGCCGACCAGATCGAGCACTCCGAAGGCGGCGCCAAGATCGACTGGTTCGTGCCGATCGTGGCCGACGCGGAAGCCGGGTTCGGCGGCCCGTTGAACTCGTTCGAGATCATGAAAGCCTATATCGAGGCGGGCGCGGCCGGCGTTCACTTCGAGGACCAGCTGGCATCGGAGAAGAAGTGCGGCCACATGGGCGGCAAGGTCTTGATCCCGACGGCTGCGCACGAGCGCAACCTGATCGCAGCAAGGCTCGCCGCCGACGTCTGCGGCACGCCCACCTTCGTGCTGGCCCGGACCGACGCGGAAAGCGCAAGACTGATCACCGCCGATGTCGACGAGCGCGATCGCGAGTTCATCACCGGCGAGCGCACCGCGGAGGGATTCTTCCGCCTCAAGCCCGGTACCGGATTGGCTCACTGCATCAAGCGCGGCATCGCGTTCGCGAAATATGCCGATCTGTTGTGGTGGGAAACCTCGACCCCGAACCTGGAAGAGGCCCGGGAATTCGCCGAAGCCGTGCACAGAGTCTACCCCGGCAAGATGCTGGCCTATAACTGCTCGCCATCGTTCAACTGGGAGGCCAACATCGACAAGGCGACGATCGCAAAATTCCAGCGCGAAATCGGCGCGATGGGGTATAAGTTCCAGTTCGTGACGCTGGCGGGCTTCCACTCGCTCAACCACGGCATGTTCGAGCTGGCGCGTGGCTACAAGGCCGAGGGCATGGCGGCTTACTCTCGCCTGCAGCAGGCCGAGTTCGCCTCGGAGAAGCACGGCTATTCGGCGACGCGCCACCAGCGCGAGGTCGGTACCGGTTACTTCGATCTGGTGTCGAGCACCATCACCGGTGGTACCTCATCGACCACGGCGCTTCACGACTCGACCGAAGCCGCGCAGTTCAAGCCGCACGGTGCGGAAATCAAGGTTCAGGCGGCTGAATAACAGGAGGCAAATATGGAGCAAGGCGGCAGCAATTTCTGGGTGATCGGCGGCGAGTTCGGTTCGATGAACTTCCACAAGCTGGTGGAAGGCTCGGCGCAGGTCAAAGGCCCCTTCAAAACCCGCAAGGAGGCCGAGGACTGCTGGCGTGAGGTGTCGGAGGAGAACCGGCATCGCGGCAGCGTACGCTTTTCGATCGTGGAAGAACCCAACCGTGCGGCCTGATCGGCCGCCGGAAACCATAGGGCCAGAAACGAACAGGAAACGTCCAGGAAAAAAAGCGGCCTCATCCTTCCGGGTGGGGCCGCCCCGAGTCGACCGTATGTTAATGGGACAAGTCTTTGAGAATAAACAGCCTTTGCGGGAAACCCGGTTACTGATAGGTTAAGCCGGTTCCGATCCACCAAAACAGGGCTGTTCGGGGATGTCAGAGGCGCAAAATACCGGAAGCAATGCCGCCAGCGAACCGCGCCCGATGCGGTTGCGCGATGCCCTGCGGCAGGCGCGGATCGAGGCTGCCGACCGTACCGGGGTCGTGGTCGACTTGCGTGATGCCGAAGTCGCCCGGCTCGAAATTCTCAGCGAGGCGCTCGATCCCTTGTTTGCGCAGATTCCGGAACAGGTCGAACTGTTCGATCGCGGCATCAGCCAGGGCGATACGCCGCGGCTGTGGATCGACGTCGTCGCCCATGTGCTGATGGGGCGCGACAAGCGCATCTATCGTTTTGTCCAGGACAGCCGCTTTGGCCGCATCGTGATTGCCGAATCCCACGACGTCGCCGTCATGGCCAGCGCCGTCACCGAATATGTCGCGCGCCGCATGATCGAGCGCGAACGCGCGCTTGTCGTCGCGCCGGCGCCGGTGCCGGTTGTCGCCGACAAGCCGCCGCGCGGCGGCTTCTGGATCTTCTCGCTTGGCGTCGTTGTCGGCGCGGTCGCGCTGTTCGCCCTGGCGCTGTTCGCGAGTTTGCGCGGCTTGTAAGCGCCACCGCCCTGTTATCCGCCACGCAACTGCTACCGCGCATCCTGATGGTCGGCGGGGGCGCCACGAATCAAGGCGGCGACGCTCGCCGACGACCGATGCCATTCGTCGGCAGCGAGCTTCCCGGAGACCACGATCAGCGTCGCGGCCAGCAACAGCCGAAGCGCCATTTCGGGCACCCGGGTCGCGCCGTAACTGCCGATGACAATGCCGGGCAGCGAGCCGATCAGCAGCACGCCCATCAGGTGCCAATCGACCGTACCCATCGCCCAATGCCCGAGCCCGGCAATCAGCGTCAGCGGCACCGCATGGGCAATGTCGGAGCCGACGATGCGCGCCATTGGCAATCCCGGATAAAGCAGCAACAGCGCGGTCACGCCCACCGCGCCGGCTCCGACCGATGAAATCGAGACCAGCACGCCCAAGGCTACGCCCACCAACACGGTCGCGCGCGCAATCGTGGCGGCGTCGAGCCGCTCCAGGCGAGAGCGAAAGGATTCCAGCAGCGCCTTGCGGAAGATCAGCGAACCTGCCGTCAACAAGAGCGCAAGGCAGAGCACCAGGTTGACCAGGCTGCGTGCCGTCGTGTTGTCGAGATCGAGCTGCCACAAGACAAGCAGCGTCAGCACGCTGGCGGGAATGCTGCCGCTGGCGAGCCGGATCACCGCCGGCCAGTGGATGCTCCGCGCCAGGCCGTGCACAAAGCTGCCACCGGCTTTGGTGGCGGCGGCATAGAGAAGATCGGTTCCGACCGCGGTCGCCGGGTGAATGCCAAACAACAGGATCAGCAACGGCGTCATCAGCGAGCCGCCGCCGACACCGGTCATGCCGACCAGCAGGCCGACGCCGAAGCCCGAAGCGATATAAATGGGATCAATCAAGGATATGTACCGCGCATCAGCGTCCGCGCGCGATCTGGCCGCCAGGATATGAGCCGTCGTTGGTCATCGCATGAGTTCCATCGTTAACCTTTTGAGGCGGACAGCTGTCCGGCCGTTGACTCTGACAAGTAGGATCACCCTGCAGACCACGGCAATAGCACGGATAGAAAAAGAATGTTCCTAACGCCAATCCGAATTACGTGGTGATTTTTCCCAACGCGCTGCCCCGTTTAGCACCACAATACCGCCAACTTTCCGGCCCATCTAAAGCAATCGCATGGTCTGCAATTGCTGGACCCGAGAGCTGTCATCGATTCCCCGGACGGTCTGCGTGCACCGCCACGCCGCGCCCTCGCCTTCGACTTCAAACATATTGTAGGCAGCCGCGGGATAGCGGCCGTGGGCCAGCGCGGACGCCGAAGGCACGCCGATCGCCGGTATGGCACCTTTGGGTCCATCGATCCATATCGTGGAGTGAACGTGATCATGTCCGTGCAGGATCAGCTCCACGCCGTATTGTCTGAGCAAGGCGAGCAGTTCGAAAGAATCGGTAAGCCGCTTGACGCGCGAATTCGAACGCAGCGGATGATGTATCAGCAGAACACGAAATGCCGGTTCGCCGGCGAGTGCCGCAAGGACCCGATCGAGCGCCTCCAGCTGGCTGGGCCCGAGCCTTCCCGTCGCCATCAGCGGTGGCGTCGGGACCGCTGACGATACGCCGATCAGCACCAGCGGGCCGCGCCGGCGCACCAACGGAAACAGGCTGCCGCCACTGCGCGCCACATCGCTGCTGAGATAATTTCCGAAGGCTTCGGCAAAACGATGCCGCGTGACGCGAACATAGGTATCATGATTGCCCGGAATCACCGTCACGCGATCCGCTGCGCCGACGCTCTCCAGCCAGGCCCGCGCCGGAGCAAACTCGGCTTCGAGCGCAAGGTTGACAAGATCGCCGGTTATCGCGATGTGATCCGGCGCCTGCGCCTGGATGTCCGCCACCAGTTGATCGAGTACGCTGCGCCGATGGAACTTGTGCCGATTGCGTGTCCAGTTCATGTAGCCGAACGCGCGTTTGCCGGCGAGGTCGAAAAGCCGCGGCGCCGGCAGGGGCGGAAGATGCGGATCGGACAGGTGCGCCAGCGTGAATGCCGCCATCACAGGCATCCAGACCGGCTGCCTGCGCGGAGAAGCCGATGCATGATCATCCCGTGAGAGCCCTTTGGTTCATGAATGTAATGTCAAGCTGGTTGCGTCAGCGCAAGGATGAAAGACGATGTTTGTGCTTACGAGATCTGGGCGGCGATGAACCTGCAGTCCCAGCGCAAGAGATTTGAGCCGCTGCTGCGGCGGGTTTTTCATCTTTATTGGCGGCTCGCCCGCGGCATGACGCTTGGAGTCCGCGCCGTCGTGGTGGATGGCGACAACAGGGTGTTTCTGGTCAAGCACAGCTATGTCGCCGGCTGGCACTTGCCAGGCGGCGGCGTCGAAGTCGGCGAAACCTTGCCCGATGCGCTGCGGCGCGAGCTTGAGGAGGAGGGACGGATTGAACCGATCGGCGAGCCGGCGCTGCATGGCCTGTTCTTCAACAGCCATGTTTCGCGCCGAGACCATGTTGCTGTCTATCTGATCAGGCATTTCCGGCAGGATCGCCTGCCCGAGCCAAATCGCGAGATCGTCGCCTGTGGCTTTTTTGACGTCGCGGCGCTGCCGGCAGACACGACCAGGGGTACCCGCCTGCGGATCGCCGAGGTGCTGCAAGGCCAGGCGCCGATCGCGACCTGGCGCTAGCCGCGGCCAGCGCTATTGCTGTGCGCCGCCGATTGCGCTTCGATGCCGTGAATGACCAATCCGATAGCTGGCAATCCTGCAACCGTGCCAGGCGCCGGGAAAAGACGATGCAACATTTGAAGATGGCCTGCGGTTTGCTGTGCTTTCTGGTGCTGGCCAGCAATGTATGGTCGATGTCGCGCTGGAACGAGGCCCGCGGAGTTTACGACGACGTCTGCTATTTGCGGCAGGCTCATCTGTTCCAGAGATTTGGACTGGACGGCCTGGACACCGATATTTCCCGGGACGACGACCACTATCTGTCGTCAAAATTGCAGGAAATCGGCTTTCCGGCCGCCAGTCAACCAACCAGCGCTCCCTGTCACACCATGATGACGGCGAGCAAAAAAATGGTCCTGCAATATCCGCCCGGGACGGGCTTTGTGCTGGCGATGTTTCCGCAGGGGTTTCAGGTGATCCCGCTCTATGTTCTGGCGACCCTCATCGTTTTCGGCTTCAGCATGCTCGCACTTTATTATGCGCGCTCGACGTCCTCGGTTGTTCTGACCGCATTTTTCGGCTGCCTCGCCATCTACCTGATGATCAACCCGGCAAAGGCGAGCTATTCGATGGCGCCGACGATGGTGGTCTGTGCGCTCGGAGGCTTTCTCACGGCCCGGCTGTCCCTGGCAGAGCCGCGTCGGCGTCGCCTTGTTCTGGCCGCAGCAGTCGGTTTCCTGATCGGTCTGGCCGTGAATTTCAGATTGCCTAATCTGTTGCTCGCGTCCGGATATTTCCTGTTTTTCCTGATCTCATTTTTATGGTCTGGGAAGGCCGAGACAGTTCGGCAAGGCGTGCTGTGCGGCGCAGGGTTTTTCGCCGGGATGGCGCCGACGCTGCTCGCCAACGCGATCAATGCGGGCAGTGCTTTGTCGACGACTTACGGAGGTGTGGACGCAACGCCTCCAGATTTCAGCTTCAGCATCGTCCGCAGTTACCTTGCCGACATGCAATTCGTCCTGCTCGTGCTTGCTTGTGCGTGGACCATCATGATGCTGCGTGGGTCGCGGGGGACCGGCGCGGCACGAACGGCCATGATCACGGCTGGAAATCTGGCGGCGAACCTGGCCTTCTTCATGAGCCACCCCATCTTTACGCCCTATTACACCGTACCTGTCGCGATGCTGTCGTTGTGGAGCCTGCTGTTTGGCTCGCTTTTGGCTGTACCGGGACATGGACCGCGCCTCTGCCAGATGCTATCCCGCGCATCAGCATGAGCGACCTTTCTCTCACCATACTGCCCGAGAGCGCCAGTGACGCGCAGGCGATCGAACGGCTGCTTGAGCGCACGTTCGGTCCCGGCCGCTTTGTCCTCAGTGCCTATCGGCTTCGCGAGCACGTCGATCACCTGCTCGAGTTGTCGTTCACGGCCTGGATCGGGACGCTGCTGGTCGGCTCGGTGCGCCAGTTGCCGGTTTGCATCGGGGATACCAAGGCTCTGCTGTTGGGGCCGCTGACGGTCGAGCCGCCGTTTCGCGGCCGCGGCATCGGGCGCGCGTTGCTGGATCGCGCGCTGGCCGATGCGAAAGCCGGTGGCCATCGCCTCGTGCTGCTGGTGGGCGACCAAGCCTATTACAGCCGTGTCGGCTTCAAGGCCGTGCCGAAGGGGCGCGTAACCATGCCGGGACCGGTGGATTACGAGCGGCTGCTGGTGGCCGAACTCGTCGATGACGCGTTTTCAGATGTTGGCGGCGCCGTTCGCCCGGATTGGAGCATGGCGCGATAGCGCGTGCATCGAGACATCCGAGTTCGGAAAAGATCATGCTCCGTGAAGGTAATGCGGGGTTCCGCGTTCCAACCTTGCGCACCTCATATTTTCTTCGAGATGCCAAGGAAGAAACCGCGGCGCGGACCGAACTGCGGCGCAAACACGCCGATGCCGCTTCCGCTCCGGATCTCATAGACCTCGTCGAACAGGTTGACGACATCGAACCGAACCGTCATCGGCTTGGGATCGTTCGGCAGCAGGAATTCGCGCTTGATGCCGACATTCACCTGTGTATAGGCCGGCACCGTGCTGATATTGGCGTCGCCGTTGCGCAGGCCGCTGCCGTAGATCATGTCGGCGCTGAGCGTGGTCCCGCACCACGACAACCCGTCGCCAAAGGTTTCCGCTGAGGTCGCCGGCCGGCCGCAGAACTGATAGACGGCGCCCGCCGAGGCGGTGACGAACTGGTTGTGATCGGTGTAGACAAAGTGCGTCTGGAGGTACTGAAACAGGGTCAAGCCGCCGAGGTCGGCGAGCGGTGTGGTGTTGTCGAACAAGTACTGGTTTGACACCGGGTCGATCGCCCGCTGCTGGGCCACTGCGACGTTGGCATAGGCCTGGAAGTTGCCGCTGTTGTACTTGGCATGGAATTCGACGCCTTCATTGTATCCGCGCGCATAGTTGAACGCGCTCAATACCAGCGCCTGGCCGAAAGTCCCATTGTCGATGAGGTCCTGCGCGATTTTGTAATAGGCATCGACGCCGACTTCCAGGCTGGAGCAGTCTTTGCCTCCCGGCGAGGTGCATCCGAATGGAATTTTCTGGTCGACGCCGGCATCGAAGTAATGCGAGCGCTCCGGCAACACCGGGTCGTTGGCCTGCCCGGCCGGCGGCGCGCCGGTGGTGTTGGCGAACAGGCCGATATTGGCCGGGGCCGCCTCCACCAGCACCGGCGGCGTGAAGTAGCGCGCATAACCGGCGTGGAATGTGGTGTTCTCGAACGGTTTATAGGTGGCACTCAACCGCGGGCTGAGCTGGTTGGCGCTGACAAATTGATACATCTGGTCGAAGCGTAAACCGGCGTTGATGGTCAGCTGGTTGGTCAGCTTCCACTCGTCCTGGGCATAGACCCCCATCAGCACGCCGAGCTTCGAGACGTTGTCGGTGATCGTCTCGGGCGAACCGTTGTCGGTGCCGTCGCAGATCATGCAGGGCTCGACCAGCGATGAATTGCCGACGAAAGCCTGCTCGCCGCTGACCGTGAAACCGGTGCGCAGCGTATGGGTCGAATTGACCTGATAGGAAGCGTCGCCCTGGATGCCATTGGTGTAGGAGTTGCGCGTGATGCTCGAGGCGATGCCGTTGATCAGGAGATCGCCGACCGGGTCCGGATAGAACTTCAGATTGTTGTAACGGGTGAAATAGGACAATTGGGTGTCGAGGCCGTTGGCCGATGTCTGCGCCGACAGCACGCCAAAGTGTGTGACCTCGCTTTGGTTTTCATTGAGCAGGGCTGAATTGAAACTGGTGACGCCGAATGCGCTGGTGACCGGCGGGTTTCCCAATATCCCGACCGGCTGACCGGGATTATTCGGAATCTCGAAGTTGTTGACCGAGGTGCCCGCGATCAGGCTGACCCTGGTGGTCGGATCAACGAACGCCGACATATAGGCAAAACCCTTCTCCTGTTGGGAGAAATCATGGATGGCGTTATATGCGGGCGTCGGATTTTCGATTCCGACACTGGTCTGCAGATAGCGGCCGGTGAAGAGGTACTGGACGCCGGGAAAGCAATCCGCGTTCGAAGCCGCCGGCACAGCCTTGACATAAGCTGGCGTGGTAGCGGTCGTGGGGCAATTGCCGCCGAACGTGCCGCCATATTCGAAGCTCGGGGCAATCGTTCCATGACTCCCGCCATACATGCTGACGCTGCCGCTGTTGTTGAAGATGTCGCTGCGCGTCGTGATGTCGACGAGACCGACGGTGCGCAGCCCGAATTCGGCCGGCAGGGCGCCGGTGACGAGTGCAATGCTGCCGATCAGGCTGGTGTCCAAAACGCTGCCGAAACCGGTGACGCCGTCAGGCAGCATCACCCCGTTGATGCGGAATTGGACGTTGGCGTGATCGTTGCGGACATGCAGCGAGCCGCTGGCGGCGGAATCCTGTGAGACTCCGGGGGCCTGGAGCAGCACTTTTTCGACAGGCTGTTCGGCGCCTTGCGGCAGATTCTGGATCGTGTCGTGGCTGATCGTGTCGGAGGTCGTGCCGATGGTGGTATAGAGATTGCCGCGCGACTGATCAAAGACGCTGCCTCTTGCGGCAAGCTGCGCGGCTGGCGACGTCGATGTCGGCGGCGCTGCGGGCGCGGACGCCGCGCGCTGGGGTGCCGCGTGCGGCTTCGGCTTCTGCTTGGGCGTCCCCGCTACCTGCTTGGGCGCCACGACTTCGATCTGCGGCAGCACGGTAACGCCAGTTCCGCCCGGCGCCGAGGTCTGCGACAGTGCCGGGCTGCTGCTGCAGAGCATAAGGGAGGCCGCGCCGCAGGCGGCCAGCACCGGCTTTTCGAACACTGACATGGTCCCGATCCCGATATGGCCGGCATCCAATTCGCTGACGCCAGCGATAAGACGAGGCGTTTGCCGTCGATGTACGACGGACCGATTTCGATCCATCCCGTGGGGAAAGGCCACGCACGACGCGGCGTCCCCGCGAGCAACGATCAATCCATCGAGGTCAGGAAACGGGGGGAGCGCGGGGTTGGAAAGCAACCCCGGCGGAGTTCAGATGCACGAACTCGGCGTCGGTGGCGAGGTACAGGAATTCGATCGCCTGCGGCAGCAACAGCAGCGGTGGCGTCGCCAACAGCACCGAGTTCGCCAACGCGATCACGGCGCAGATCGCGCAGGTGTCGTTCGGCTGCTGGTCGGAATCGTGATGGGACGCGGGCTGTTGCTGCTGAACCGACGAAATCGCAGGCGCGGCCTGCGCCACCGCGCCATGGAAATGACCGAACGAAAGCGCAAACTGGATTACGAGCGCCACCAGCGCTGTTCGCGTGCCATGCCTGACGTTCGATCGGAACCACTTCATGCGGCTATGCGCCTTGCACCGAAGGCCAAGTCATCGAGTCGGTCAAGTCATCCCGGTTGCTCCGACGTGATGATACAGCATCGCAAGCACCGGCGGAGGGTGTCAACCGCAGTCCATCCGCGCGCTATGGAATTCGTAACCTCTGTGTGATTCGTGCAACGCCGGGCGAGGGGGAGCCGCGTTCAGCGCCCCTCGCGCAACCAGGTGGCGGCGAAGGCGCCGAGCAGCAGCAGCAGGCCGATCAGGCCGGCAAACACCGGCAGCACGCCGACGCCCTTGACGACACTGGCATCGCGCATCTTGACACCCATCCAGCCATCGCCACGGAACACGCTCGAGGCACGAACCGGCACGATGCGCGGAAGCTCGATGCCGGAGCCTTCCACCAGGCGCCTTGTGTCGCCGCCGGTCGCCTGCGTCAGGGGTTTAAGCATCTCGGTCGTCGAGGTAACTTCCGAAAATTCCTTCGGATTGGTCGGACCGACATTGATCAGCGCCTTGAGCGTGCCATCGGTGGCCTGCCACAGACCCAGTTCGTTCGCAGCAATGGTGGCACGCCATGTTCCCGGTTCGCTTTCGCTCAATGTCAGTTCACGGGCAGCGCCTGAGGGCGAAGTCACGGTCACCGGCGCGACGCTGTCCGCCATGGTCTGGCGCAGCACCACCAGATCGTGGCCCTCGACCTGCAGGCGCAACGCCTCCTCGTCGAGGTCGGGCTGCTTCATCAGCCAATGCGACATGCGCCGCAGCAGATCGAGATGCGGACCGCCGCCCTCATAGCCGCGCGCCCACAGCCAGATATGGTCCGATAACAGCAAGGCGACGCGGCCTTCGCCGAATCGCGACAGCAGCAGCAACGGTTTTCCGTCGGCGCCGGTCATGACCGGAGGGCTGGTCGCGTTGCGGGTATCGACGGTGCGGAAGAACCGGCTCCAGTGCGGCGGCTCGAAATCTGAACCTTCCAGCCCGCGCGTCACCGGATGGCGTTTGCCGGCATCGCTCAAGTGGGCATAATACGGCTTCTCGGTGACGCCTACGGGTTCCGCCGGCAGCACCGAATCCAGCGGCGTGCGCCAGATGGTGGTGGTCGACGCGTAGTCGGGACCAGCCGACACCAGTACCGCGCCGCCGCCGCGGACGTAGCGCGCGATATTGTCGAAATAGGCGATCGGCAGCACGCCCTGGCGCGCGTAGCGATCGAAGATGATCAACTGGAATTCGTTGATCTTCTGCTGAAACAGTTCGCGGGTCGGAAACGCGATCAGCGACAATTCGTTGATCGGCGTGGCATCCTGCTTTTCGGGCGGACGCAAAATCGTGAAATGCACGAGATCGACGCTGGGATCCGATTTCAAGAGGTTGCGCCAGGTGCGTTCGCCGGAATGCGGCTCGCCCGAGACCAGCAGCACCCGCAGCTTGTCGCGCACCCCGTCGATTGCAACGACCGCGCGGTTATTGACCGGCGTCAGCTCGTTTTCGAGCGGAGAAGCCTCGATCTCGACGATGTTCGGTCCGGCGTGCTTGATGTCGATGTCGACATTGACGGTCTGGCCGCTCAGGACCGTGCGTTCGCTGATCAACTCACCGTCGCGGCGCACCGCGACCTTTGCGCGCTCGCCGCTGACGCCCTGATCGTCGAGCCGGTAGGTGATGGTCTGGGTCTGTCCGACGATGCCGAACCGCGGCGCGGCGGTAATCGCAATGCGGCGGTCGCGCTCATCCTTGCGTCCGGTGATCAGTGCATGCACCGGGCCCTGAAATCCAAGAGCTGCCGCGTTCGCGGGGATGTCGTGCACCCGTCCGTCGGTGATCAGGAAGGCACCGGCGACGCGATCGACGGGAACGTCCGACAGCACCGCCGAAAGCGCGCCGAACAGTTTGGTGCCATCGGTTTCGCCGTCGGCCTGGCCGGCTTCGACCACCCGTACCTCCAGCCCCTTGAGCTTCTTGAGGCTGTCGACCAGGGCTTCCCGGGCCTGCGCCGTTTCGCGGTTGCGTTCGCCGAAATTCTGGCTCGGGCTCTTGTCGATCACGACCACCGCAACCGACGACAGCGGCTCGCGCTCTTCACGGGTAAATGACGGGTTGGCCAGCGCCAGCAGGATCAGCGCCAGCGCAGCCACACGCACCGCCGCGCCGCGGGCTCTGCCGAGCAGCAACAGTCCGGCGATGACAACGATGGCGGCAACCGCGAGCCAGAGCACCAGTGCCGGGACCAGCGGCGTAAACGCGATTCCGTAGTTCATGGCATGCACCTGTCGCGATGCCCGGGCATGACGGCGTGGCTGTGGGCGTCGCTTATGATCATGAGGCGCATTCTACTGCCCGAGCCGTTCGATCAGCGCCGGCGCGTGCACCTGGTCGGCCTTGTAGTTTCCGGTCAGCGTATACATCACGATATTGACTCCGGCGCGGAAGGCGAATTCGCGCTGCCGGGGTTCGCCCGGCGTCAGCGGCAGCATCGGCTGGCCGTCCGGGCGTATCGCCCAGGCGCCGGCCAGATCGTTGGACGTGATGATGATCGGCGACACGCCGTCGCCGCCGCGGGCCGGCCGCGACGCGGTCTCGTCGTCGTCATCGCGCGGCAAGGTTTCGACCCAGGTCTGGCCAGTGATAAACCGGCCGGGAAAATCGCGCAGCAGATAGAACGTCTTGGTCAACACGTGTTCGCGCGGCACCGGTTCGAGCTCGGGCACGTCAAGCGAGGACAGGATGTCGCGCAAGGCCATCATGCCCGGGGTCTGCGAGGCGCCGCCTTCGCCCGGCGGCGCCTCGATGGCATCGCGGGTATCGAACAGCACGGTGCCACCCTGTTTCATGTAGGCGTCGATGCGGTTGATGGCATCTTGCGGCGGCTTGGCCGCTCCGGGCACGACCGGCCAGTAGATCAGCGGGAAGAATGCCAGCTCGTCATGGGCCGGATCGACGCCGATGGGGTCGCCGGCTTCCAGCGCCGTGCGCTGCGCCAGGAACAGGGTCAGTCCGGCCAGGCCGGCCTTGACGATGGAATCGACATCGGCATTGCCGGTGACGACGTAGGCCAGCCGGGTTTGCGAGGTCGCCTTGATGGCGAAATCGTCGTTGTCCTCGGCGCGGGCCGGCGCCGGCGCGGCCGACATCGCCGCCAGGAGTAGCGCCAACGCCAATGCGGCGGGGGCGGCGCGCCGCCGCAGCAATGCCGCGATGCCGGCACCGAGCAGGGCGACGATGACAGCGTCGATCAGGAACAAGACCAAGGATGACGACAACAGGATTCCGCGCAGATCGCGCGGCTCGGCGTTGGAGTAGCTGGCGTGCCGCGCGTGCAGCGCGGAGGCGTCGAGCGGGGCGATGCGATCGACCGCTGCCAGCGTGTTCACCGCGAGCGGACCGTCGGCCGGGCCATAGAATCCCGGCGGATGATCGGCGTTGGCGCGATCCCGGAAGTCCGATGGCAGCGGTTTGGCCGTCGGGGGCGGCGGCCCGAACGCCCCGAAACCGTCCAGCGTGCGCTGCGGCGCCACCGTTTCGGCCTTGGTTTGGCCGGCGGCTCCCGCGCCCGGCGCCGACGTGTAGCCGGACATGTCGACGATCCGCCGCAGCATCTCGACGAAGGTTCCCGACATCGGCAGATCGGACCAGCGCATATCGGCACTGACGTGAAACAGGCTGACCACCCCCTTGCCGCGGCGTTCGCCCGTCACCAGCGGCGTTCCATCTTCCAGCGAGGCCCAGCTTTTTGTCGCCAGCACCGCGTCCGGTTCGGCCAGCACCTGCCGGTTCACGGTAACGTCGTTGGGCGTGGCAAGACCCGCGAATGGTCCGTCGGCCGCGAAGGAGGCCAGGTGCTGCGGCTTCTCCCAGGTGAGGCTGCCGCCAAGGCTGCGGCCGCCGCGGCGCAGCTTCACCGGCACCAGGTCGTCATCCGCCTGCGCCAGGCGCGGTCCGGCAAAACGTACCAGCACGCCGCCTTGCTCGATCCAGGCCGTGAGGCGCTCGCGAATCTCGGGCGACAGAGTGCCGACATCCGCAAGCACCATCATCGGCAGCTTCTGGTCAAGAAATTGGCTGATGGCCTGCTGCGGCGCGATGCCGCGATCGCCGAGCCGCACATCGGCGAACGGCGCCAGCGCGCGGGTGAGATAGAAGGTCGGGGCCAGCAACGGTTGCGCCGTCTCGCTCGTCGATCCGCTGACGACGCCGATGGCGCGCCGGCGCCACCGCTTGTCGAGCAGTTGCACCGCGCCTGCGGATCGTTCGCCGGATATCTCGAGCCGGGCGATGTCGTTGCGCAACTCGACCGGAAGATCGAACGTGGCCTCGGTCTCGCGCCCCTCGGGTCCAAAGGCGAAGCCGGCTTCCCCGATCGGCGAGCCCTTGGCGTCGATCGCCCGCACGGTGCCTGCCGCAACGCCACCATCGGCGCGCAGCACCTTCACGGTCATCTTCGCCGCGGCATTTTCGGCCGCGACCAGGGCCAGTGCCGGAGCGCCGCCTTCAAAAATCGTCAAATTGCGGTCCCCGATCGTTTTGGTCAGGCCCTCGAGAAACTCGTCTCCGCGACCGGTATCGACGCCGTCGGACAGCCACGCGATCTCGCAGTCGCCGGTGGCTTTCAGGAAACGCTCGATCGCGGGGAGGGTTTCGGCCCGCTCGATCGAATAGGGTTTGGGTCCGAGCTGGCGCAACGCCACCCGTGCGGTACCGCCCGGCATCAGCGTGACGTCACGCGTGGGCTCCGACAGTGGCACCAGTGCCACGCCGCGCCGGGCGCTGTCGGCATTTGCGATCAGTTCGTCGGCGGCCTTGATCCTGAGCTCCCAACTCGCCGCCGCGCTCCAGCCGTCGTCGAGCAGGATCACCAGCGGCGCATTGGAGCCGGCAAGACCGGTCGACGGATTCCAGATCGGTCCCGCGGCTGCAAAGATGACCAGCGCTGCGGCCAACAGGCGCAAGAGCGTCAGCCACCACGGAGTACGCGATGGTGTTTCTTCCTTCGGCGCGATGTCGAACAACAGCCGGGTCGGCGGAAACTCGATGCGCCGGGGTCGCGGCGGCATCACCCGCAACAGCCACCACAGCACCGGCAGGCTCAACAGACCCAGCAGCAAAGCCGGTTCGGTAAAACTGAGGGGCAGCCCCGCGATCATGCGCTTCGTCCCGCTTTGACGGTCGCGGTACGCGCGCTGCCCTTGTTCACCATCATGCCGCCGTGCAGGAACAGCAGCAGTTCGGCGGCCGAGCGGCTCGTGGTGTGGGTCGAGAACAGCCAGCCGAGATGGTTGGTCTCGGCGCGAATCTGGTCGCGATGCAGCGCCACGCGTGCCACGTAATCACCAGTCCATTTCTCGGCGCGGCCCGCGGTGATGACGCTGCCGCCTTCGGGCTCGACGAACTCGATACGGCCGGAATAGGGGAAGCTCTCTTCGGCCGGGTCGACGATCTGGACCAGCGTGCCGTGGGCGCCCGACGCCGACAGCCCGGCAAGCATGCATCTGATGTCAGCGATCGGCGCCCAGAAATCCGACAACACCACGATTTCGGCCAGCGCCGACGGCACGAATGACGGCGGCAGGCTCGCCCGGTCGGCATCGTCGTGCAGCATGGCCTGCGCCATCTTGTCGATCACGCTGCGGCTCGCGGTCGGGTTCATCAGGCCCGGGATGCCGACGCGTTCGCCGCCGCCGACCAGAAGTTCGGCGAGCGCGAAGGTCACGATCAGGCCGCGCTCCAGCTTGCTGTCGCGCGCCTTTTGGGACGCAAACGCCATCGATGGCGAGCGGTCCGGCCACAGCCAAACCGTATGGGCCGCCTCCCATTCCTGCTCGCGGACATAAAGATGATCGTCGCGCGCCGAGCGCCGCCAGTCGACGCTCTGCGACGGCTCGCCCGAAACGAAGCGGCGGTACTGCCAGAAGCTTTCGCCCGCGCCGGCGCGCCGCCGTCCATGCAAGCCATGAATCACGTTGGCGGCGATGCGGCGAGCCTCAAGCACGAGACGGGGCAGCGTGGCGGCGAGCGTTCGGCTCTCGCCATCGGCACGTCGGATTGCAGTGATCTCCCCACGCGTGTGCCTGGTCTCCGCAGCCATCAACCGATCCGCGTCTTCAATTGCCGGATCACGTCGGGGATGGTGCGGCCTTCGGCACGGGCGGAAAATGTCAGCGCCATGCGGTGCTTCAGGACCGGCTCGGCCAGGTCGAGCACGTCGTCGATCGAGGGCGCCAAACGACCATCGAGCAGCGCGCGGGCGCGGACCGCGAGCATCAACGACTGGCTGGCGCGGGGGCCCGGTCCCCAGGCGATCAGCTTGCCGGCTTCGCCGCCCTCGGGGCCGGGACGCGCCGAACGCACCAGCGTGAGGATCGCCTCGACAACCGAGTCGCCGACCGGCAGGCGCCGCACCAGCCGTTGCGCCGTGACCAGCAAGTCCGCGTTCATGGCCGCCTTGGCCAGCGTCGTTTCCGCGCCGGTGGTTTCGAACAGGATGCGCCGCTCGGCGTCGCGATCCGGATAGTCGACGTCGATCTCCATCAGGAAGCGGTCGAGCTGCGCCTCCGGCAGCGGGTAGGTGCCTTCCTGCTCCAGCGGATTCTGGGTCGCGAGCACGTGAAATGGTTTTGGCAGATCGTGGCGCGCGCCTGCAACCGTGATATGTTGTTCCTGCATGGCCTGTAGCAGCGCCGATTGGGTGCGCGGGCTGGCGCGATTGATTTCGTCGGCCATCAAGAGCTGCGCGAACACCGGTCCGGAGATGAAGCGGAACGACCGCTTGCCGGAACTGCTCTCGTCCAGCACCTCGGCGCCGAGAATATCCGATGGCATCAGGTCCGGTGTGAACTGGATGCGCTTGGCATCGAGCCCGAGCGTAATGCCCAGGGTTTCCACGAGCTTGGTCTTGGCGAGGCCGGGCACGCCGATCAGCAGCGCATGTCCCCCGGACAGAATCGTCACCAGGGTATTCTCGACCACCCGGTCCTGACCGAAGATGACGGTGGCGATCGCATCCTTTGCGGCGCGGATTTGGCCGGCGACCTGTTCGGCCGAGCGGACGATGACGTCCTCGAGTTTTTCGACACTGTCTGCGCCAGCCATTTATTTATCTCTCCTTGGTCCGATGCCTTGAGTCGGTCGCACGCCTTGTCAGTCCGAAGCCTTCAGTCCCAATCCTCTTTAGTTCCAAGCCTTGTTTAGTTCCAAGCCTTGTTTAGCTCCAAGCCTTCTTAGTCCCAAGCCCGAGGTCCCACGGACCTGCGCGTTGCCCAGAACGTCGCCGATTGCGCCGTCCTGCCGTGACCGCCATGCTAGGCTTATGCGAAGGTCATGTATTTGTTGAATTAAACTATCCCCACTCTATCGGCGTTTCGGCGTATTAACGGCATCACGATGTGGCGACCAATCCAGTATTTTGCGGGCGGAACTCGAACAGGACACATCGGCGAGACACCGATCGCAAGGCTTGCACCAATCGTGCCAGATCGAGGCCGTCAGACTCAGGGCAAACAATGGCGAAGCAAGGGCAACCACCCAATCAAGGCCTCGAAGGACTGACGTCTGCAGTCAGGAACGCGGCCAGCGCCGACGAAAAGGGGCTGCCACCGGTACATTTGTGGAATCCGCCCTTCTGCGGCGATCTCGACATGCGAATCGCCAGTGATGGTACTTGGTTCTACATGGGGACGCCAATCGGACGGCCCGCTCTGGTTCGCCTGTTCTCGACTATCCTCAAGCGCGAGGGTGACAAGCACTTTCTCGTGACTCCGGTGGAGAAGGTCGGCATCCGCGTCGACGATGCGCCGTTTCTCGCCGTCGAGATGCGCAAGGATGGTGACAGCCGAGGGCAGTTGCTGCGCTTCCGGACCAATGTCGACGACTGGGTGGCTTGCGATTCCTCTCACCGGTTGCGCTTCGAGCTGGCGGCTGATGCCGGCCTTGTGCCCTATCTCCACGTCCGCGCCGACCTCTGGGCCAAAGTGACCCGCGCGCTCTATTACGATCTGGTTGACATCGGCGAGGAGCGAGTGGTCGATGGACGGGCGATGTTCGGCGTCGTATCGGCAGGCGATTTTTTTGCGATGGCGGATGCGGAGCAGGTGAGGGGCGCGCTTTGAACGAGCCGATGCTGAGGACGGAACCCGCTGCGATCAGTCCGGCCGAGTTTTTCGAGCGCAGCCGCGCGCGGCTGCGCTTCGATGTTCCGCCGGGCCTGGTCGATCCCGACATCATTCCGTCGAGCGGCGATTACGGGACCGATCGCATGCTGCAGATCATCTCCCGCGAACAGCCGATCCGCCCTGCGGCGGTATTGATCCCGGTGGTGGACCATCCGCAACCGACCGTGCTGCTGACGCTGCGCGCCGCGCACCTCAACGATCACGCCGGCCAGATTTCCTTTCCCGGCGGCAAGATCGATGCGACCGATGCCTCGCCGCTCGATGCTGCCTTGCGCGAAGCCTGGGAAGAGGTCGGCCTGACGCGCGACTTCATCGATCCGATCGGCTATCTCGATCTCTACGGAACCAGCTTCGGCTTTCGCATCCTGCCCACGGTGGCGCGGGTCAAGCCGGGCTTCAAACTGCGCATCAGCGCCGCCGAAGTCGACGACGCGTTCGAGGTCCCGCTGGCGTTCCTGATGAACCCGGCCAACCACCAGGTGCACGCTAAGGAATTCCGCGGCATGGAGCGTTCCTATTACGCTATGCCGTTTGGCGAACGTTACATCTGGGGCGCGACCGCGGGGATTCTGCGGGTGCTGTACCAGCGGATCTATCTGTCATGATTCGTCCGGCGTTTACCGAAGTCGGAATTTTCCTGATCCCGTTCGCGGTCTATGCGCTGTTTCTGTTAGCCACCCGTTCCGGATTGCTGCTGCAGTCGTCGTGGCCGCTCCGTGTCGTCGGCCAACTGGTGATTGGTTCGCTACTTCTGGTCGTGATCGGTTTCGTCCTGCTGGCTCAGTTTTCCGGTGGCTCCCCCAACTCGACCTACATTCCAGCCCATATCGAGAATGGCAGGCTGGTTCCCGGAGTTGAGAAATGAGCGGCGCGCGGGTGCTGGATGATGCGCCGTGGCTCACACCCGGTCCGGCGGCCCGCGTGCTCGAATTGCTTGATAGCAATGGCGAGGAAGCGCGCGTGGTCGGCGGTGCGGTGCGCAATCAATTGTTGAAGATTCCGATCGACGATATCGATATCGCGACCACCGCAGTTCCCACCGAGGTGATCCGCCGCGCCAAGGCGGCCGGCGTCAAGAGCGTGCCGACCGGTATCGATCACGGCACCGTCACGCTGGTTGTCGATGGCCAGCCCTTTGAGGTCACGACATTGCGCGAGGATACCGAGACCTTCGGCCGCAAGGCCAAGGTTGCGTTCGGCCGCGACTGGGAGCGCGATGCGCAGCGGCGCGATTTCACCATCAACGGCCTGTCCTCGGACGCGACCGGCGCGGTGTACGATTACGTCGGCGGGCTCGATGACATTGCGGCCAGGCGGGTGCGCTTCATCGGC
>NZ_JBEKXH010000066.1:0-20379 GCF_049512235.1 Bradyrhizobium sp. | reverse complement strand
CGGTCTCGTCATCCACCGCCACCGTGTTGTGCGGCTTCCAGGTCAGCGCCGCCTTGCGGGGTTCGCCGAATTTCACCTCCAGCGCTTTCGCCACCTCGCGGAAAGTCTCCGGCGAGGCGTAAATTTCGTGGCCGCTCTCGCTCGACGACACATCGTCGGCGCCGGCCTCGATCGCCGCATCCAGCATCGCATCGTCGGAAGCGACGCTGGCGTCGTATTCGATGATGCCGGTGCGGTCGAACAGGAAGGCAACGGAGCCTGTTTCGCCGAGATTGCCGCCGGCCTTGGTGAAGTAGGACCGGATGTCGGACGCGGCACGGTTGCGGTTGTCGGTCAAGGCCTCGACGATCAGGGCGACGCCGCCCGGACCATAGCCCTCGTAACGAATCTCGTCGTAATTTTCGCTTTCACTGCCGCTCGCTTTCTTCACCGCGCGATCGATCGAGTCCTTCGACATGTTTTCCTGGCGGGCGGAAATGATCGCGGCGCGCAGCCGCGCATTCATGCCGGGATCGGGCTGGCCCATTTTGGCCGCGACGGTGATTTCCCGCGCCAGCTTGCTGAACAATTTCGACTTCTGGGCATCCTGCCGGCCCTTGCGGTGCATGATGTTCTTGAATTGGGAATGTCCGGCCATGCGTTCCTCTGTTGGGGCTTCGTCCGGGATGTATCCGAAGGCGCGGCGTTATAGGCCGTGGCACCGGTAAAATCAAAGATTTGCCGCAGTTATAGGTATTATAGTAGCTCCCATTGGCGCCGAGTGAGCCATTCGTTAACCATGACTTCATGCCCCAATGCGAGGATGCCGGCATCATCTCATGTCATCGAGAGACCGCCATGGCGTTCGGTTTGTTTCGAAAGCGTCGGCCGGAACCGGTTGCGCCGGCCATTGAGTCTGAGCCAGTGAAGGCGACCGCCGCGGCCTCCGGCGTTCCGCAGACCGATGCCACCCAGGAAATCCTGGAACTGCTTGAACTCGAACTGGGCGCGCTGATCCGGCAGCTCGAACGCGCGGCCAGTTCGGTCGCCGGCGGCGCCGAGGCGACGGCGGCGACGCTTTCCACCATTCGCCAGCGCACCGACGCCCTGACCGAACGCACCAGCGCCGCGCAAAGTACCGCGACCACTTTTTCGCGGGCCGCCGACAAGTTCACCCATTCGGCTGAAGGCATCGGCGCGCAGGTCCGCGACGCCGGCAAGCTCGCCGACCAAGCCAGCGCCGCCGCCGGCGAAGCGCGGCTCAATGTCGATCGCTTGCGCGAATCCTCGGCCGCCATCGGCAATGTCGTCAACCTGATTGCGCAAATAGCGCGGCAGACCACGCTTTTGGCGCTCAACTCCACGATCGAGGCGGCGCGCGCGGGCACCGCCGGTCGCGGCTTCGCGGTGGTCGCCACCGAGGTCAAGGCGCTGGCCGTGCAGACCCAGCACGCCACCGAAGAGATCACCAGGAAGATCGCAGCGCTGCAGAAGGATGCCGCGGGTTCGGCCGAGGCGGTGCACCGGATCGCGCAGGCGATCGAGGCGATCCGCCCGGTGTTCGACAACGTCAACGGCGCGGTGGCGGAGCAGAACCAGACCACCAGCGAGATGGGAAGCAACGTCGCCACCACGTCAAACTTCATCGCCTCGGTCGGCGACAGCGCCGCCGAAATCGACAGTGCGACCAGGCAAGCCGAGAGCCATGGCGAAAGTGTCGCCAAAGCCGGCAGGGCGGTCACACTGTTCGCGCAGAAACTGAAATCGCGCTGCGCGGTTCTGCTGCATCAGGAAGAACGCGAGGACCAGCGCCGGCGTGAGCGTCTGCCATGCCATCTCAAGATTGAGCTTCAAACCGCACGCGGCCTGATCGCGGCGCCAGTCTACGAGATTTCCATGGAAGGCATCCTGATCTGCGGACCCGACGCCGAGAGGCTGCCGCTGAACCAAAGCATGGATGCCGAGCTGGAAGGCGTCGGCCGCTGCAGAGTTCGCATCGGCGAGCATTCAAAGGCCGGCGCCAAGGCGCGCTTCGAGGCGCCCAGTGCCGCGCTTCAGGAAAAGATCGAAGACAGGCTGTGGTCGATCCACGACGAGAACACCGAATTCGTCACCCGCGCCATGGAAGCCGGCACCGCGCTGACCAGGATATTCGAGGACGCGGTGGCGAGCGGCGCGATCCCGGTCGACGACATGTTCGACGAGAATTACGTCGAAATCCCCGGCACCAACCCGCTGCAGCATCGCACCCGTATTCTCGACTGGGCGGATCGCGCGCTACCTCCGTTCCAGGAGGCCTTCCTCGCCAAGGATCCGCGCATGGTGTTCTGCGTGATGATCGACCGCAACGGCTATTTGCCGGTACACAACAAAATCTACTCGCATCCGCAACGTCCGGGCGAAGTGGCCTGGAACACCGCCAACAGCCGCAACCGCCGCATCTTCAACGATCCGGCAGGTCTCGCCGCCGGCCGCAACCTGCGCTCCTATCTGATCCAGAGCTACGCCCGCGATATGGGCAACGGCCAAACCGTCATGATGCGCGAGATCGACGTGCCGATCCGCGTCAATGGCCGGCACTGGGGCGGCTTCCGGACGGCGTACAAGCTTTGAGCAGTGCCCGAATTCAACGTTTTATTCACCGGGAGAACGCCGCGATGTCGATTGCGCAGCCCATTGAGCTTGAGCGCGCTGCGGCCGTTCCCTCGAACAGCGAACGGCTGGTCGAGCAGCTGGGCAACCGGCTCGGCAGCCTCGGCGTCGAGCTCGCGGACGTGGCCGGAAACCTGCAGGAGGTCGCCGGCCACGTATCCACCCAATCCGGGCGGTTCGGACATCTTCAGAAGACCGCCGAGACGATGGTTTCCGCCAATCACGATATTGCCGGCGCATCCCGGGCGGTGCAGTCCGCCACCTCGGCGGCGGTTGGTGAAATCACCCAGTCGCGTGCCGTGGTGGAGACCGCGGTTCAACACATCGCCGAATTGATCGCAGCCGTCGGCCGTATCGAGGTTCGCCTCGGTGCGGTCGGCAGCGCACTCGCGCAGGTCGCCAAGGTGTCCGGGTCGATCGAGGCCATTGCCAAGCAAACCAACCTGTTGGCCCTGAATGCGACCATCGAAGCGGCCCGCGCCGGCGCCGCCGGAAGGGGCTTTGCGGTGGTCGCCAACGAGGTCAAGAGCCTCGCGGAAGCAACCCGGCAGGCTACCCGCCTGATCGCCGATACCGTGCGCGATCTTGACGGCCAGGTCGGCAACCTGATCGGCGAGAGCGGCGACGCCTCGCTGCGCGCCAAGAGCGCCGGCCAGGGCGCCCAGCAGATTCAAAGCATCATCGTCCGCGTTCAGGATGGCTTCACCGCGGTCGGCCGCGAGATCGACGGGGTCGCCAAGGCGGCCACCTCCAATCTCGCCCATTGCGACATGGTGATCGACGAACTCGGCGCCCTCGCCGGGGGTGTCGACCTGTCGTCGACCGATCTGAAGCACGCCGACGAAAGGGTGGCCAAACTGCTCGACCTGTCCGAGGGGCTGATCGAGCTGATCGCCACCAGCGGGGTGGATACTTCGGACACGCCCTTGATCCGCGTCGTGACCAATACCGCAAAAGAGATTTCCTCAGCCTTCGAGGCGGCCATCGACCGCGGCGACATCCGCCTCGATCAATGGATGGACGAGAACTACCGCGAAATTCCGGGCACCAATCCGAAACAATACCTCACCGACTATGTCGCTTTCACCGACCGGATCCTGCCGCCGATCCAGGACCCGATTCAAAAGATCGATCCCCGCGTGGTATTTTGCGTCGCGTGGGCCAAAGGCGGGTATCTTCCAACCCACAACCCGAACTATCGCCTCCCGCAGGGGTCCGACCCGGTCTGGAACAACGCCAACTGCCGCAACCGGCGGCTGTTCAACGATCGCGCCGTGCAGAAGGTGGCGGCGAACACCAAGCCGTTTCTCTTGCAGACCTACCGGCGCGATATGGGCGGCGGAAATTTTGTGCTCATGAAGGATCTGTCGTCCCCGATATATGTCCGTGGCCGCCACTGGGGCGCGTTCCGCATGGGTTTTCGGCAGTCTTGAAGGCCGCGGACGGTGGCTCCGCGCTCCGGCCGAGCCACCCTGCCGGATGTCAGACTTGGCGACGAAGCCTGTGGCCGCGCACGCCGGCGGCGCGCATGACGACACGCGACCCCGGAGTCAACCGCTTCCCATGGGTGCGGTGCGGTTTCGCGATGTCGTCGTTTGTTCATTTGGGCGGCCTATAAACGGAGCTGCGGTGCAGGCAGCCATGGGGGAACAGAAAAATGAGCGGGGACGATGCGGAACTCGACCAACTGCAGGCCGCCTACAGAAACGCGGTAGAGGCCTGGATCGCCGCAATTCGGAAAGAGGAAGCGCTCGCCTCGGTCAATCATTCGGTGGCCGAAATTGACCACTGGGAGCAGGCGCATTTCGAAGAGGATGAGCTGCGCAACACGGTCAAGGAAGCCAAGGCGAAGTACGAGGACGCGCTGCGCGAAAAGTTCTTCGGATTTTAGCATCCTTGGGATGCGGGCTGACCGCCTAACCCGCCCAGAATCGCGGCAGCGTCGGTTCCAGCCGGCCGCCGCTTCGCACCGGCGCGATCCGCAGCGCGAGCCCGGTCACATCGTCAGTCTCGACCGCGACGCCACAGAGCGTCGCGGCGCCCAGCGCCGGTTCGAAGCGCCCCGATGGAATGCCGGTGGTAAAGCGCCGCAGCGGCTCTTCCTTCTGCATGCCGATGATCGAATCATAATCGCCGGTCATGCCGGCGTCCGTCATGTAGGCGGTGCCGCCGGGCAGGATCTGATGGTCGGCGGACGGCACATGGGTGTGGGTGCCGACCACGAGACTGGCGCGGCCGTCGCAGAAATGCCCGATGCCCTGTTTTTCACTGGACGCCTCGCAGTGGAAATCGACCACGATGGCATCGGCGGCCGAACGCAGCGGGCAGGATTCGAGTTGATCGTTGATGACGACGAACGGATCGTCGAACGGTGTCATGAAAACGCGGCCGATGGCGTTGATGACCAGCGCGCGCTTGCCGTTCCTGGTGTCGACCAGCGCAGAACCGCGTCCCGGCGTGCCCTTGGGATAATTCGCCGGCCGAACCAGCCGCGGGGCGCGATCGATGAACACCAGCGCCTCGCGCTGATCCCAGGCATGGTTGCCGAGGGTCACGGCATCGACGCCGGCGTCGACGAATTCCTGGTAGATCGCTTCGGTGATGCCGAAGCCGCCGGCGGCGTTCTCGCCATTGAGGATGACAAGATCGAGCGCCCAGTCGCGGATCATGCCGGGCAGCAGTTCCGAGACCGCAGTACGTCCGGCCCTGCCGACGACGTCGCCAACGAAAAGAATTCGCAAATCACAAGCTCCGGAAATCAAACAGGCTGGTTTCCGTTAGCACATAATCCAGGGCCACGTCGTGCGACAGTACCGGAACGGCCTCTGTTTCCTGCACCGCGAAAGAAAGACCAATGGCTGTGATCTTCCTTGCCGCCCGCAATTGCGCAAGGGTGCGGTCATAGTGTCCGCCGCCATAGCCGATGCGGTGGCCGGCCAGGTCGAAGGCTGCCAGCGGCACCAGTACGATTTCGGGGACGATTTCGGCGGCGGCGGGCGATGGTTCGAGAATATCGAGTGGGCCGCGGATCAGTCGGTCGCCCGGCGACCAGGCACGAAACCTGAGCGCCTGACCGCGCGCCGGGATCACCGGCAGCGCCAGCTGCGCGCCCTGCGCGGCGAGCTTTTGCATCAAGGGAGTTGGATCGAACTCGCTACGGATCGGCGAGTAGCCGGCGACAACGACGCCGGCCGCCATCTCAACCGGCAGCCCGCGCCGCGCCACGGCTTGGGCGGCGGCGGCGCGCTGGTCGCTGCTCAGCGCATCGCGCGCCGCGAGCGCCGCGGCGCGCAGATGAGCTTTGGTTACAGGAATATCTGACATGCGGCGTCAGCGTACGGGATATTCCGCGTTGGGCCGGAACACGAGGTGCGGCTGGAAGAAGCTGAAGCAATCAACGCTGTGGCGAAAAAAAGAAAAGTGCGAAGCCGCGATGGCCGTTGGAGCGCTCGATCCCGGAGTTCCCTACGAAAGTAGGTGGGCACCATATGACCGGATCCACGGACCCGGCCAGGGACAGTTCCCTAAAGGATCGATAAGGCCCCGGGGATATATGGCTCCTGACGCGCGACACAGCTTCGCGGGGGTAATGTAACCACGTTGCCGTCAAACCGCCAGCGTTAACGCCGGCAATGGTCAACCGATCGCCACGCCGCCACCGATGGTGCGGTTCAGCAGCTGGGTGGTCTTTTCGATCCGGTCGGCGGCGGAGTTCAGCGCATTGGCCACCGCGGTCTGGGTTGCCCGGGCGCGGTCCGCCGCCACGGCGCGGACGCCGCGCAGGGTTTCCAGCTCCTCTTCGAGATTGCGGATGCGCTGGCCGGCGTCGAGCAGTTCATCACACACCGTCAGCGCCGCCATCACCGTCAGGCGCGCGTCGCCGATCTCGCCGAACTTGCCGCGCAGACTTCCGATGCGCGATTCAAGGCTATCGGCCAGATTCAGCAGCCGCGCCTCCTGTCCATCCTCGCAGGCCATCCGGTATTGCCGGCCATTAATGGTGACGTTGACATGGTTCATCAGGTTTCTCCGGTATCGAGTACCGCGCGGATGGTGGCGATCGCCTTATCCAGTCTTTCGGCGATGTCGCGATTGGCGCGCTCCAGCCGGCGCGATTTCACCAGCGATCCGTCGAGTTCATCGGCCAGCCGCGATCGATCGGCACCGAGCGCCTGAATCCGGCTCGCCAGCTCATTCTCGTCGCGGTCGGCTTCGCGCCGCCGTTCGACCGCGCTCTCCAGCGCATCGAGCGCCGCGATCAACCGCCGCGTCGCCGCGTCGATGTCAGCCGAAGCCGGCTCGGCGTTACCGGTAACATTGGCGGGAGGATCGCTCATGCGGGACAGTGGGTACCTTGACCGGAGCCTGCCGCCCGGCAAATTTGGCGGTTCGGCAAGCGTTTAGGCGGGGAAATTTACGTGGCAAGCGAGCCCAGCGCAACGCCGCTGCAAAGCTATGCACCGCAAAGCAACTTTTGGTGCCCACAGCGCGTTTCATCGCCTTGGACTCCGGGAATACAGATGTTATCCAGGCCTGACTTCCCGTTGCCCAAGGCTGGTTCGCGGGGCTGTTCACCGATCGGCGATTGGCCATCAGAAGGCTCGTTTCAGACGGATTCATCATGACCCGCGTCGATCATTCCCGTATGGCCCATGCGATCCGCGCGCTGGCAATGGATGCCGTGGAGAAGGCCCAATCCGGCCATCCCGGCCTGCCCATGGGCGCCGCCGACGTCGCCACCGTGCTGTTCACGCAATTCTTGAAATTCGACGCCGCCGACCCGCGCTGGCCCGACCGCGACCGCTTCATCCTGTCGGCGGGGCACGGCTCGATGCTGCTGTATGCGCTATTGTATTTGACCGGCAACGAAGACGTCACACTGGACCAGATCAAGCAGTTCCGCGAGCTCGGCTCCAAGACCCCCGGTCATCCCGAGAATTTCATCACCTCCGGCATCGAAACCACGACCGGCCCGCTCGGCCAGGGCGTCGCATCCTCGGTCGGAACCGCATTGGCCGAGCGGCTCTTGGCCGCAGAATTCGGCGAGGATATCGTCGATCACCATACCTATGTGCTGTGTTCCGACGGCGATCTTATGGAAGGCGTCAGTCATGAAGCGGCCGCGCTCGCCGGACATTTGAAGCTGTCGAAGCTGATCTTCCTGTACGACGATAACGGCATCACCATCGACGGCCCGATCTCGCTGACCGACAACGTCGATCAAGTGGCGCGCTTCAAGGCCCATGGCTGGAACGCGGTGCGGATCGACGGACAGGACCAGAAGGCGATCGCGGCCGCGATCACCCAGGCGCATGCCTCCGACCGTCCCTCCCTGATCGCCTGCAAGACCACTATCGGTTTCGGAGCCCCGCATAAGGCCGGCACCTCGAAAGCGCATGGCGAGCCGCTCGGCGCCGAGGAACTCGCCGGTGCCAAGAAGGCGCTGGGGTGGAATTATGGCCCGTTCGAGATTCCCGATGACGTGCTGCAGGCCTGGCGCGCCGTCGGCAAGCAGGGCGCCAGCGCCCATGCCGACTGGAACCTCAGGTTCGAGGCAGCGCCGGAGGCGCAGCGCCGCGAATTCCTGCGCCGCGTGATCGACCGCAAGCGCCCGGAGGCGCTGACGGACGCGATCCGCAAGCTCAAGCAAAAGCTCGTCGCCGAGCCGCCGACCATCGCCACCCGCAAGGCGAGCGAGATGGTGCTCGATGTGCTGGTCCCCATGATACCGGAACTGCTGCTCGGCTCCGCCGACCTGACGCCGTCCAACAACACCCGCACCAAGGGGTTGAAGGAGGTGACGCCGGATGATTTCACCGGCCGCTACATCCATTACGGGATCCGGGAGATGGGCATGGCGGCGGCCATGAACGGCCTCTCGGCCCATGGCGGCTTCGCGCCGGCGGGCGGCACGTTCCTGACTTTCACCGATTATGCCCGGCCCTCGATGCGGATCGCCGCGCTATCGCACACGCCGGTGGTCTACATCATGACCCACGATTCGATCGGGCTTGGCCAGGATGGCCCCACGCACCAGCCGGTGGAACATCTCGCGGCGCTGCGTGCGATGCCGAATATGCGGGTATTTCGGCCTGCGGATGCCGTCGAGACCGCGGAATGCTGGCAGCTGGCGCTGGAAAACTCAACCGGTCCGACGGTGCTGGCCTTGTCGCGGCAAAACCTGACCCCGGCGCGCACCGTCGCCATTGCCGACAATCTGTGCAGCCATGGCGGCTACGAACTGGTGGCCGCACAGGGCGAGGCCAGGGTTTCGCTGTTTGCATCGGGCTCGGAGGTCGAAATTGCCGTCGCCGCGCAGAAACAGCTGGCCGGGCGCGGCATCGCAACCCGGGTGGTGTCCGTCCCCTCGCTCGAATTGCTGCTGGCGCAACCGGACGACCGCCGCCGGGCGATCATAGGCCTGGCCCCGGTCAAGATCGCGATCGAAGCCGCGGTCCGCTTTGGCTGGGATGCGGTCATCGGACCGGACGGGATTTTCATCGGAATGAAGGGCTTTGGTGCCAGCGCGCCGGCCAAGGACCTCTACAAGCACTTCGGAATCACGGCCGAGGCGGTAGTAGAGGCTGCGTCAAAGCGCCTGAATGCGAAGTAGCGCTATCGTCATGCTTGGGTTTATGATGCATTGCAACGGTTGTTCGTTGCGGCAATGACACTGCCCGGAAATTGGCCAAGTCAGCCGCACAGCAGGGAATTCTCGAACCTTTGAGGAGAAGTTGAATGGCAGTCCGGGTCGCGATCAACGGGTTTGGCCGTATCGGCCGTAACGTGCTGCGGGCCATCGCCGAATCCGGCCGTGGGGATATCGAGGTGGTCGGGATCAACGACCTCGGGCCAGTCGAGACCAACGCCCATCTGCTGCGCTTCGATTCGGTGCACGGACGTTTCCCCGGCACGGTAACGGTGGACGGCGACTCGATCAGCGTTGGCAACGGCAAGATCAAGGTCTGCGCGGAGCGCGATCCTGCCAAACTCCCCTGGAAGGAACTCGGCGTCGACATCGCGCTGGAATGCACCGGGATCTTCAATGCCAGGGAGAAAGCCGCTTTGCATCTCACCGCCGGCGCCAAGCGGGTGCTGGTCTCCGCGCCCGCCGATGGCGCCGATGCGACCATCGTCTACGGCGTCAATCACACCACGCTGACAAGCCATCATCTGGTGGTTTCGAACGGCTCCTGCACCACCAATTGTCTTGCACCGATCGCGAAAGTGCTGAACGATACGGTCGGCATCGAGACCGGCTTCATGACCACGATCCATGCCTATACCGGCGACCAGCCGACACTCGATACCCTGCACAAGGATCTTTATCGCGGCCGTGCCGCGGCGATGTCGATGATCCCGACCTCGACGGGGGCCGCCAAGGCGATCGGCCTGGTGCTGCCGGAACTCAAGGGCAAGCTCGACGGCGTCGCCATCCGCGTCCCGACCCCGAATGTCTCGGTGATCGATCTCAAGATCGTGGCGCAGCGCAAGACCACCAAGGAAGAAATCAACGAGGCGATGAAGCGCGCCAGCGAACAGGAACTCAAGGGCATCCTGGGCTACACCACCGCGCCCAACGTCTCGATCGACTTCAACCACGATCCGCATTCTTCCACCTTCCACATGGACCAGACCAAGGTCCAGAACGGCACGCTGGTGCGGGTGATGTCGTGGTATGACAATGAATGGGGTTTTTCCAATCGCATGGCGGATACCGCGGTGGCGATGGGGAAGCTGCTCTGATTTCAAGCCTCATGGTTCGAGACGCGCACAAAGAGCGCGCACCTCACCATGAGGGAAACCTCATCTGCGGGGAGCCAAGCGCTTTTGGTCGTCTCCAAGGATGAGTTGCGCGCGAGACCGTCAATGACAAAATCATTCCGCACTCTCGATGACGTCGACGTAAGGGGCAAGCGCGTGCTGCTGCGCGTCGACCTCAACGTGCCCATGGAGAATGGCCGCGTCACCGATGCGACCCGGCTCGAGCGCGTCGCCCCCACCATCACCGAACTCTCCGGCAAGGCCGGCAAGGTGATCTTGCTGGCGCATCTCGGCCGGCCGAAGGGACGCGGCGCCAAGGACTCCTTGAAGCCGGTCGCCGCCGCGTTGGCCGAGGTGATCAAGAAGCCGGTGGCCTTCGCCGAGGATTGCGTCGGCGATGTCGCGCAAAAGGCCATCGCGGCGATGCAGGACGGCGACATCCTGTGCCTGGAAAACACCCGTTTCCACAAGGAAGAGGAAAAGAACGATCCGGCCTTCGTCGCCGAACTGGCAAAGCTCGGCGACCTCTGGGTCAACGACGCCTTTTCGGCCGCCCACCGCGCGCACGCTTCCACCGAGGGCCTCGGCCACCTATTGCCGGCCTATGCCGGGCGCACCATGCAGGCCGAACTCGACGCGCTCGGCAAGGCCCTGGAGGCGCCGACCAAGCCGGTGATTGCGATCATCGGCGGCGCCAAGGTTTCCAGCAAGATCGATCTGCTGGAAAACCTGGTCACCAAGGTCGATGCGCTGGTGATCGGCGGCGGCATGGCCAACACCTTCCTGCATGCGCAGGGCATAGGTGTCGGCAAGTCGCTGGCGGAGAAGGATCTCGCGGCGACCGCGCTGCGGATCATCGACAAGGCGAAAGCCGCGAACTGCGCCATCATCCTGCCCGTCGACGCCGTGGTGGCATTTCAATTCGCGGCCAATGCGCCGTCCCAGGCCTATGCTCTCGATGCGATCCCGCCCGACGGCATGATCCTCGACGTCGGCCCGCAGTCGATCGAGCGGATCCGCGCCGCGATCGACGAGGCCGCGACGTTGGTCTGGAACGGCCCGCTCGGCGCCTTCGAAATGACGCCGTTTGACCACGGCACGGTGGTCGTGGCCAGGCACGCGGCCGAGCGGACCCGGGCCAAGAAGCTGATCTCGGTCGCCGGCGGCGGCGACACGGTAGCCGCCCTGAACCAGGCCGGCGTGGCGCAGGATTTTTCCTATGTCTCGACCGCGGGCGGTGCGTTTCTTGAATGGATGGAGGGGAAACCCTTGCCCGGCGTCGAGGTCTTGAGGATACGCCAGATTTAAAGCTCACCGGGCAACCAGGCCCCAACGCGGAGAACACGTCAGATGGCTCGCATCACGTTGCGTCAATTGCTCGATCACGCGGCGGAACACGAATACGGCGTGCCGGCCTTCAACATCAACAATATGGAGCAGGCGCTCGCCATCATGGATGCGGCTTCCAGCCTCGATGCGCCGGTCATCATCCAGGCCTCGCGCGGCGCGCGATCCTACGCCAATGACATCATGCTGCGGCACATGATGGATGCCGTCACCGAAATCTATCCGCAGATTCCGGTCTGCGTGCACCTCGATCACGGCAACGGACCCGACACCTGCATGACCGCGATCCAGGCCGGCTTCACCTCGGTCATGATGGATGGTTCGCTGAAGGCCGACGGCAAGACCGCAGCCGACTGGGACTACAATGTCGGCGTCACCAAGACCGTCACCGGCATGGCCCATCTCGGCGGTATATCGGTGGAAGGCGAGCTTGGCGTGCTGGGCTCGCTCGAGACCGGCATGGGCGACAAGGAGGACGGCCATGGCGCCGAAGGCAAATTGTCCCACGATCAGTTGCTCACCAATCCGGACGAAGCCGTGAAGTTCGTCAAGGAGACAAAAGTCGACGCGCTGGCGATCGCGATGGGCACCTCGCACGGCGCCTACAAATTCACCCGCAAGCCGGACGGCGACATTCTGGCCATGAACGTGATCGAGGAGATCCACCGCAAGCTGCCCAACATGCATCTGGTGATGCACGGCTCATCCTCGGTGCCGCAGGACCTGCAGGAGATCATCAACGCCAATGGCGGCAAGATGAAAGAGACCTGGGGCGTGCCGATTTCCGAGATCCAGCGCGGCATCAAGAACGGCGTCCGCAAGATCAACATCGATACCGACAACCGCATGGCGATGACCGGACAGATCCGCAAGGTGCTGCACGAAAACCCGGAAGAATTCGACCCGCGCAAATATCTCAAGCCTGCGATGGAGGCGATGGCCAAGCTCTGCAAACAGCGGCTGCAGGAATTCAACGCCGCCGGCCAGGCCAGCAAGATCAAGAAGGTCCTGACCACCGCCGAGATGGCCAAGCGCTACGCCAAGGGCGAACTCGATCCGAAGGTCGCCTGACCGGCCGAAGCCTCAGCCGGCCGCCAGCCTTCCCGCGCCGCGCGCGTTGTCAGGGGAATTGCCGGAGAAACGTCCACTTTGGCATGCAAGGAATTAGCGCTCAGGAGATGGCATCAATGAACCTAGCTGATCTCAACAAGGTCGCCCTCGCCATGGTCAAGCCGGGCAAGGGCCTGCTCGCCGCCGACGAATCCACCGCCACGATCAAGAAGCGATTCGACGCCATCAATGTCCCATCGACCGAGGCGACGCGGCGCGACTATCGCGAAATGCTGTTCCGCAGCCGCGAAGCCATGACCCAGTACATTTCCGGCGTCATTCTCTACGACGAAACCATCTGGCAGAATGCCAGCGACGGCACGCCGCTGATCACGATCATCGAACAATCCCAGGCGATTCCCGGCATCAAGGTCGATGAGGGAACCCAGCCGCTGTCGAACTGTCCCGGCGAATTGATCACCGTCGGGTTGGATAACCTCGCCGCGCGCCTCAGGAAATACTACGAGCGCGGCGCCCGGTTCGCGAAGTGGCGCGCGGTGATCGATATCGGCGGGGGCATCCCGACCATGACCGCGATCCATGTCAACGCCCACGCGCTTGGGCGCTACGCGGCTCTCTGCCAGGCAGCGCAGATTGTTCCAATCGTCGAACCGGAAGTGCTGATGGATGGCGACCATGACATCGACCGCTGTCATGAAGTGACCGAGCGCGTGCTCAACGCGACTTTTCGGGAGCTGCGCCTGCAGCGCGTCGCGCTGGAGGGCATGATCCTGAAACCCAACATGGTGGTAGCAGGCAAGAAATGCAGCCGGCAAGCCTCGATCGAGGAGGCCGCGGCCAAAACCATCCGGCTGTTGAAGGCCAGCGTCCCCGCCGCGGTGCCCGGCATTGCCTTCCTGTCCGGCGGGCAATCCGACCAAGAGGCCACCGCGCATCTTGACGCCATGAACCGGATAGGCGGCCTGCCCTGGCCGCTCACCTTCTCCTACGGTCGCGCGCTGCAGGCGGCGCCGCAGCAGGCGTGGTCGGGAAAGCCCGAGAACGTTGCCGCGGGCCAGAGCGCCTTCACCCACCGCGCGCGGATGAATTCGCTCGCCAGCAAGGGCGAATGGACGGCCGATCTGGAAAACAAGAAGGCGGCATAGATATTGGCCACCAAATCCGTCTCGCCCCGCCCGGTGTCGCGGCTCTATCTGGCTACGCCTGTGGTATCCGATCCGTCGTCGCTGAGCGCAAGCCTACCCGGCCTGCTTGCCGGCAACGATGTCGCGGCGGTGCTGGTGCGACTGGCACCGGCCGACCCGCGCACCCTGATCTCGCGCATCAAGGCCCTGGCGCCGGCGATCCAGGACGCTGGCGCGGCGCTTCTGCTCGACACGCATGCCGAACTGGTGGAGCGCGGTGGCGCCGATGGCGCGCACCTGACCGGCATCGAAGCCCTGGAGCAAGCATTGCCGTCGCTGAAACCCGACCGCATCGCCGGCGTCGGTGGCTTGAAGACGCGGCACGATTCGATGACCGCCGGCGAAGCCGGCGCGGATTACGTGCTGTTCGGCGAGCCCGATGCGAGCGGGCAGCGGCCTTCGCCCGAGGCGATCTCAGAGCGCCTGCAATGGTGGGACGAACTGTTCGAGCCGCCATGCATAGGCTTTGCCTGTTCGCGCGAGGAGGCTTACGCATTCGCGGCCGCCGGCGCGGATTTTGTTCTGGTCGGCGATTTCATCTGGGCCGATCCGCGCGGCGCTGTGGCGGCGCTGATGGACGTCGAGCAGAGCATCCGCCAAGCGCATGCCGCGATGCACGGAAAAGCCCGGGCCCAACAGGGATAGCGCCGGAAATGAAGATCCTGCTGCCGCTGTCGTTCCTGCTTGGCTGCCTGACCTGGACCGCCGGCGCCGGCGCCCAAATCTCGCTGGCGCCCCCGGCGGCCGAGACGCCTCCCGCGACCAGCAAGCAGGCCGCGAAGCCCAGGACCAAACCCCACGCGATAGCCAAGAACACGCAGAAGCCCGAGGTAACGCCGGTGGCGCCAACCGCGACGGTAACGCCCGCCCCCACGCCTGACGATCCCAACGTCGATCTGGTTTACGGCGCCTATCAGCGCGGGCAGTACAAAACCGCGTTCGATCTTGCGAGCAAGCGCGCGCAGGAGCGCAGCGATCCGAAGGCGATGACCATGCTCGGCCAACTCTATGCCAATGCGCTTGGCGTCAAGCGCGACTATGCGAAAGCCGCCGACTGGTACAAGCGCGCCGCCGATGGCGGCGATCGCGAAGCGATGTTCGAGCTGGCGATGCTGCGCATTGCAGGGAGAGGTGGACCGCCCAACCGCGAGGAGGCGGTCAAGCTGCTGGCGTCCTCGGCCAAGCTCGGCAACCCGAAGGCTTCCTATAATCTGGCACTGCTCTATCTCGACGGACAGACGTTGCCGCAGGACCTCAAGCGCGCGGCCGAACTGTTGCGTGCCGCCGCCGATGCCGGCAATCCGGAAGCGGAATACGCGCTCGCGACCTTCTACAAGGAGGGCACCGGCGTCGAGAAGGACCTGGAAAAGTCGGTCCGGCTGCTGCAGGCGGCGGCTTTGGCCGACAATGTCGACGCCGAGGTCGAATACGCCATCGCGCTTTTCAACGGCACCGGCACGCCGAAGAACGAAGCCGCCGCGGTGGCGCTGTTGCGCAAGGCCGCCCGACAAAACAGCCCGATCGCGCAAAACCGGCTGGCGCGCGTGCTGGTGACCGGATTGGGGGCGCCGATGGACAAGATCGAGGGCCTCAAATGGCACCTCGTCGCGAAAACCGCCGGCAAGGGCGACCCCGTGCTCGACAAGGAACTGGGGGATTTGAGCCCTGAGGATCGCGCCAAGGTCGAGGCGGCCGCGCGCAAATGGTTCGGCACCAACTGATCCGCCTTGACGCCACCTCCACCGCAGGGCACCCAGTCCCTGTCTCACCAAAGCCGGAATCATGCTGCATTCAGCCCTCATCAACGTCATGGTCAAAGCCGCGCGCCGCGCCGGCCGCAGCCTCAAACGCGATCTCGGCGAGGTCGAGAACCTTCAGGTCTCGCTGAAGGGACCGGCCAATTTCGTCACCATGGCCGACAAACGCGCCGAGGAGATGCTGCACGACGACCTCGTCAAGGCGCGGCCGGGTTACGGCTTCATCGGCGAGGAAGGCGGCCTCCGCGAGGGCGCCGACAAGAGCCACACCTGGATCGTCGATCCGCTCGACGGCACCACCAATTTCCTGCACGGCATCCCGCAATTTGCCGTTTCGATCGGGCTGCAGCGCGAGGGCACCATCATCGCCGGCCTGATCTACAATCCGGCCAATGACGACCTCTATTTGGCCGAGCGCGGCAAGGGTGCCTTCCTCAACGACCAGCGGCTGCGCGTCGCCGGCCGGCGCAGCCTCGGCGATTGCGTGATCGCCTGCGGATTGCCGCATATGGGGCGCGGCGACCTCGAACTGTCGCGCGCCGAGATGACGGCAATCCAGGCCAAAGTGGCCGGCCTGCGCCGCTTCGGCGCGGCGGCGCTGGACATGGCTTTTGTCGCGGCCGGTCGCTTCGACGGCTTCTGGGAACGCAACCTGCAGCCCTGGGACATGGCCGCGGGGCAGATCATCGTGCGCGAAGCCGGCGGCATCGTCAGCGGCATCGAGGGCGACGACGACCCGCTCAAGACCGGCGACGTCATCTGCGGCAACGAATTCATCCACGCCGAACTGGTGAAGATTTTGCAGCCTCTGGGGAAGTGACGGCGCCTTCCGCCCAAGCCAGATTGGATCGACGCCGTTCCCCGTCATCATCGGCGGAAGCGGATGATTCAGTGATGATGGCTCGTCATTGCGCCGAAGCTCATGGCACTGCTGCCTTGTGCGGGGGCAGTGGAAAGAAGGCGCTGGTACGCGACTGATAGTCGCGGTAGCGGTCGCCCCGCGAGCGCAGCATCTGCGCTTCGAGCGGCGGGATGCCGGTGACATGGACCAGGAACCAATACATCAAGACCGGTGCCAGCAGCGTCGCTAGGCCCCAAGGATATCGCAGAGCGTGGCCGATCGAGATCGCGATCACCGGATAGGCCAGCCAGCCGAACCACTCGAAGAAATAATTCGGATGGCGCGACCAGCGCCATAGCCCGACGTCGCAGACCCGCCCCTTGTTGGCTGGATCGTTGCGGAATTCCTTGAGCTGCGCGTCGGCCAGCGCTTCGCCTGTTATGCCGACGAACAGGATCAGGACGCCGAGATAATCCTCAAGCCGCAGTCCAGTCTCCGGAAACCGCGCGGCGACGAAAATCGAAAACACCAGCGGGATCGATCCCAGCGCCTGATTTTGCAGAAAAATGAACATCCGGCGCCGGGCATCGAGACCCCATTCGCTGGCAAATGCCGCATAGCGCGCATCATCCGATATCCCCCTGGTCCGGACCGCGATATGCCAGCCCAGCCGCAGCGACCAGATCAAAATCAGCGCCGCGACCAGCCATTGCCGGGCCGAGGGCGCCGCGCCGGCCACCGGCCAAAGCGCGCTGCCGGCGCCGACCAGCCCCACCGCAAACGTCCAGATGGTGTCGACCCAGCCGGAATTGCCGGTGCGCTCTCGCACGCCCCAGGCGATGGTCATCAGGAGCGAGAGCGACAGCGCGATCGCGGCCAGAGCTTTCAGATACAAAACGGTCATGTGCAATTCCGCGAATCCGAAGGCAAAATGCCGATACCAAGGGAAATACGCTCCCATCCCCGCCCGGTTTCAGCCCGGGGGGTTCCACCCGATCGTCTCGAAACCGGCTTATCTGATCTTTTTTCCGGCCGCCGCTGTGCCATATTGAGGCCCGAAAACGCTTTCCTCGCAACGGATGACACCGGCAATGCCTTCAGGCCCCGCTTCCCGCCCCGCGATGGAGATCGAGATGATCAAACTGTCCTCGCCACGGATTTTCGTGGTGCGGATGCTGGTGTTCCTGGTGCTCTGCGCGCTGGTGATGATCGTGCTCTACAAGCAGATCATCCTGGCCTTCTTCGCCAATCCCGGCCTCAACGCCCTGATCGGCACGGTACTTCTGATCGGCATCGTCCTGTCCTTTCGCCAGGTAATCCGGCTCTATCCGGAGGTCGCCTGGGTCAACAACTTCCGCATCGCCGACCCCGGCCTTGCGATCGCGCGGCATCCCACGCTGCTGGCGCCGATGGCCGCGATCCTCGGCGGCGAGCGCACCGGCCGGATGACGATCACGCAGCAGACCATGCGGCATCTGTTGGATTCCATCGCCACGCGGCTCGATGAGGCCCGTGACATCTCCCGCTACATGACCGGCCTGCTGGTGTTCCTCGGCCTGCTCGGCACCTTCTGGGGCCTGATCGAAACCGTCGGCTCGGTGGGCAAGGTGATCGACGGCCTCAAGGTCGGCGGCGACGCCGGTGCCCTGTTCGACACGCTCAAGGAAGGTTTGGCGGCGCCGCTCGGCGGCATGGGGATTTCGTTTTCGTCGTCGCTGTTCGGACTGGCCGGCTCGCTGATCCTCGGTTTTCTGGATCTGCAATCGAGCCAGGCCCAGAACCGGTTCTATACCGATCTGGAAGACTGGCTTGCCTCCACGGTGCGCGAATATGGCGGCGACGGCGCCGCGGCCCCGGGTGGCGATCTTCAGGCCGCCATCGAGCGGTTGCGCGTCACCCTGACGGAGGGCGGCGCCAACCGCAGCACCACCGCGGCGATGGCCAATCTTGCCGAAGCGATCCAGGGGCTTGTCATGCATATGCGAACCGAGCAGCAGATGATCCGCGAATGGGCAGACGGCCAGGGCGAGCAAAACCGCGAGATCAAGAAATTGCTCGAGCGGCTCGCGCGCCAGCCGGAGAAAAGCTAGCGCCAGGGTTCAAATATGCTGGATCACGTGACCATCGGCGTCAGCGACATCGAGCAGTCGAAGAAATTCTATGATCGCGCATTGCGTCCGCTGGGGATCACGCGCTTATATGGGGAAGGCGAACGGTTCGCAGGCTATGGCATCAGTCCCAAGGCCTTCTTCTGGATCGGCTGGCGAGAGATACCCCAGACAGGCGCTCATATTGCCTTTACGGCGCAGGATCGAGCGGCCGTAGACCGATTTCATGATGAAGCTGTCGCGGCCGGCGGTATCGATAACGGACCGCCCGGACCACGCCCGAACTATCATCCGAACTACTATGGAGCCTTTGTCCTCGATCCTGACGGCCACAATATCGAGGCCGTTTGTCACTCGCGGCAGAGCTAGCCGATAGACGTCAACCCAAGAGATAGAGAACAGCGATGGCCCTTGCCCGTACACGCCGCAACGAGAGCGGCTTCAACTACTGGCCCGGCTTCGTCGACGCGCTGTCGACGCTGGTGCTCTCGATCGTGTTCCTGCTGTCGGTTTTTCTGGTGGTGCAATTCTTCCTGTCGCAGGAAGTCACCGGCAAGGACAAGGCGCTGGAGGAGCTCAACGCCAGGATCGCGCAGCTCAGCGAGCTGTTGTCGCTGGAAAAACTCGGCAAGCTCAATCTCGGCGACGAGGTCGCGCAGCTCAAGGCCGGGCTGGCATCGGCGGAGGCCGAGCGCGATCGCGTCAAGGGCCTCTACGAAGGGCTCGCCGGCGCCGGCGACGCCGTCGGCCGCGCCGCCGAGCTCAACAAGGCGCTGGATTCCGAAAAACAGGTGTCGGCGCGGGCGCTGGCGCAGATCGAGGTGCTGAACCAGCAGATCAGCGCCTTGCGCCGCCAGCTTGCGGCGCTGGAGGAAGCGCTCGACGCCTCCGAGAAGCGCGACAAGGAATCGCAAGGCCGGATCGCCGATCTCGGGCAGCGCCTCAACGTCGCGCTGGCGCAGCGGGTGCAGGAACTGTCGCGCTACCGTTCGGAATTCTTCGGGCGGCTGCGCGCTATTCTCGGCAACCGGCCGGACATCCGGATCGTCGGCGACCGTTTTGTCTTTCAGTCGGAAGTGTTCTTCGACACCGGACAGGCGGTACTGCTGCCTGAAGGCCGCGCCGAGCTCGACAAGGTGGCGAGCGCTCTGATTGATCTGGACAAGCAGATCCCGTCCGAGATCGCCTGGGTGCTCCGGGTCGACGGCCATACTGACATCAGACCGATCACCAACAGCGTGCTGTTCAAGTCGAACTGGGAACTGTCCTCGGCGCGCGCGATTTCGGTGGTGCAGTATCTGATCTCGCTCGGCGTGCCGGCGCAGCGGCTGGTGGCGGCCGGCTTCGCCGAATTCCAGCCGCTCGATACCGCGGCGACCGAAGATGCCTACAAGCGCAACCGCCGCATCGAGCTGAAGCTGACGGAACGGTAGTGGCACCTCCGTTTCAGCTTCGCCCCTATCGCATCGAGGACGAAGACTCCGCCATCGCGTTGTGGTATGCGACCTGGCAGCAGGCCTATCCCGCGATCGATTTCGCCGCGCGCGTGCCGTCGTGGCGCGAACGCTGGCGCTGCGAACTGGTGCCGAAGGCGGCGATCATGGTTGCGGAGCAGGAAGCCGCCCTGGTCGGCTTCGTCACCATCGACGCCTCGGGTTATCTCGATCAGCTGGTCG
>NZ_JBEKXH010000065.1:0-20622 GCF_049512235.1 Bradyrhizobium sp. | reverse complement strand
TCGCCACACGTTCGGGAGGTCACTATGCGACGCTCACCACCCACATCGATGATTTTGTCGAGAGCACGCGGGTGGTGACGCCGGTCGGTACCCTTGAGACGCGGCGCCTGCCCGGCTCCGGCGCGGGGCCAAGCCCCGATCGGATGTTCATCGGCTCCGAGGGCATTCTCGGCATCATCACCGAAGCATGGGTAAGGCTGCGCAAGAAGCCAACCTTCCGGGCGGCAACGAGCGTGCGCTTCAAGGACTTTTATGCTGGCGCCGACGCTGTGCGCGGCATCACGCAGGCGGGCCTTTATCCCGCCAACTGCCGGCTGCTTGAGGCGCGCGAGGCGCTGCCTGATATGTCGTGGGACAACCAGGAGGCCGTGCTGATGCTCACATTCGAGTCGGCCGACCATCCGCTCGAGGCCTGGATGGCACGCGCGCTGGAAATCTGCCGGGACAGCGGCGGCGTCCCGGACCCCACGGCACTGGACGACGAGAACTCGCACCGCCGAGGTGCCGCCGGCGCCTGGCGCAATAAATTCATTCGCGCGCCCTATTACAGCGAACACGCGGTGGCGCGCGGGTTGCTCGCCTCGACATTCGAGACGGCGATGACATGGGAGCGGTTGCCTGATTTCCACGCGAAGATCACGGAGATCAGCCACGCTGTCATCAGGCAGGTGACGGGCCGCGAGGGTACGGTCACCTGCCGCTTCACGCATGTCTATCCGGACGGGGCGTGCCTCTACTTCACGATTGGCGGCATCCTCGACAAGCGGATCATGCTCGAGCAGTTCATGGAGGTGCTGACGTCCTGCACCGCGGCGACCGTTGAGCATGGCGGTACGACGACCCACCATCATGCCGTGGGCCGTTTCCATCGGCCGTTCTATGACAAGCAGCGGCCCGAACTGTTTGCCCGCGCGCTGCGGGGCGCCAAGCGCGAACTCGATCCGAAGGGCATGATGAATCCCGGTGTATTGATCGACCCGTGATCCGGTGCTGGCGCTCGCGATTTATTCAAGTCCATAGTGACGATGGCAGGCCGCGCAGATCCCGTCGAGTTGGTCGCTGACCTCCGAGATGGATTTCAAGTCATGGGCTTCCGCGGCGTGATAGGCCTTGTCCGCGGCGTCAGCCAGTGTCTTGACGTAACGGTTCCAGTCCTGGTCGCGCGTCCGCTGCGGAATCATCAGCGCGTTGGTGGCCTCCGCCAACGTTGCCGCGCCGCTCACGACCTGTTCCCAGTCGCCGTCTGATTTTGGCGAGAGATCATGCTCACCCTTTTCGTCGATGACGACACCGTTGACTTTCCAGATGTTCGCCGCGGCCGGACTAAGGACATGCTCCATGAAGGTCTTCATGTCCACATGGGGCTGAAAAGTCGGCATCGGGGCGGCGTCTTCGGAGACCGACGGAGATGCCGCCACGCAGGTCATGACGACTGCGATAAAAGTGCCGGGCATGAGACGGATGCTGACCATGTTAGCGAACCTGCATCGTAAATCCGATCCAGCGTCCGCATGCGATCACCGAAACCCACAGCAGGACAGACAGTCCCCCCGCCAGCCGCGACGGCAGCGGCGGCGCCTTGTTGTTCTCCCACCGCAGCAAATCCCTGGCGCTAAATCCATGAAAGATTGCCATGTTCAGCCCCGCTACGCAGATGAGACAGATCTTGGCGACGAAATAGCCGTTGTCCAGGTACTTGGAGGCATTGGAAATGAAGAGCAGGCTGCCCGAGGCAACGGCAACAGCAAATGCACTCCAGGTGAGGGGCAGGATGCCACTGATGATACGACCGACCGGCCGGTGAATGGAGGCGAGCCCGAGTAATCTCAGATCGACAACAAGAATGGAGCCGGCCACCAGGCAAATCGAGAGCACGTGCACCGATTCGATCAGGGGAAACAGCACATCGTTCTCGCGAATGCTGTCCGCCAGTCCGCTATCCTCGAAATATGAGATCAACTCCTGAAGCTGCAGCATCATCCTGCCTGGGTGTACGCAATCCAGCGTCCAGCGAACAGAATGCCGCACCAGGCCAGGATCGAGACAGTGGCCGTGAACCGCGCGGCTATCCGCCGTGCTCGATCCCTGTCCCAAAAATTCGGCGATGACGACATCGACCGTTGCAGCCCAGCGGTCAGCATGATGGCGAAAGCAAGCAGCGCCATCTTGAGATAGAAGGTGGAATTGAGCAGCGAACGTCTGGGCTCACCGACGATCAGCAGGCTTCCCGTGGTCAGGAGGATGAGCAGCACCGGCCAGATCGTTGGCAGGAAACGCCGCGCCACCTCGGGCAGGGGCACGTCGCACTCGAGCAACCGCCAGATCCGAAGATCCACCAGGATCGCGGAGGAAAAAACGACGGCAACGCTGAGAATGTGAATGGTCTGCAGGAATGGAATGATCCAGCCGGTGGTCTGGATCGTGTGGCTCAGCGGTGTCGCCGCCAGCCACTTGGAGAACTCGCTCAGGCCGGCCTCAATCATCGCATCATTGATCGGTGGGCGTCAGGCTGTAAGTCAGCTCCTGACCGCTCGGCAGCGTGACTTTCTGCAAGTACCCGCCGGGATTGCCGTCGCGAAGCGGCGCGTAGCGGAAAACCGCGTGATCTCCGGGCTGCAGCGAGCGCTTGGTCCAGCCCGAGCGTGTCAAGACACCCGGGCTCGAGACTTCGAACACCCACGTGCTGGCGGGCTCGTCGCTCTTGACGTCTTTCTCGACGACGAAGGAAATGTGGGGGTTGGTCCAGTTGACGGTCTTGACGGTGCCTTCCATGGTTTGGGGATGATCGACATCGTAAGCTGCGTTCGAATGGTGCGCCGCGGCGATGCCGCCAAAGCCCAGAACCAGGCCTCCGGCAAGCAGAATGATTTTCGCCGACATCTCGATCATCCTTATTTCACCGTGTGCACCGAGCCGTAGGGACCTTGCGGGTTCGGGACGAATATGTCGTTGCCGAACTGATCCTTGCCTGGAATCAGATCTTCCTGGGCGCATTCCCCTTCGGTGATCTCATAGTGACGCTGCGGATAGCGGCGGAAAATCCGCGTCGTTTTCCAGGTCGCGTCGAAAACCTTCGGCGCCATTATTTCAAGGTCGTCGTAAAGAACGTCCGGCTTGGCCAGATGCAGCCGTTCGAGAATGTGCATGTCGCCATTATTTGGTATGCCGACCGCCTCGCTGATCGCGATATAGGCCTGCGGCGCGATCGCGGTGGTGTCGATGACAAGCGTTTCGCTGTCCCAGTGCCCGATCGAGTGACCGTGAAGGGTCAGGTCGGGGTCTTCGGGATGCGGCCGGCCGTCCAGGTAGATGCGGCGCATTCGGTTGCCATCGACTTCGCCCAACATGGTGATGCGGCCGGGCGTCGCCAAAAGCTCAAACGCATTGTGCATGATGAGCATAAAGCTTGGCATGCCGTGCGGCAGGCAATGGCTGAGAACGAGAAAGGGCCGGCCGGCCTTTTCCTCGGCAATCATGTGCTCAATCTGCGGGAGAATATCCGGCTTCCAGGGCGGGACATTCGACGTCTCCTGATGTTTCTGATCCCTCACGTCCGGAATCCACACGCCGGTCAAGTCAGGCGACTCAGCCCGGGCCCGGGAAGCGACGAATGGGTCGGCCAGCGACGCGGCACAGCAAACGATAGCGACCCTCTTCGCAACAATATTCACGCTGACGTACCGTTCTTCTCGAAAGTCCGATCGCCACCATGGTTGAAGGCATATGGCGAGCGCACCCCGCAATCCAGGTGCCCAACCACCTATTACCAACCGCGATCGCAAAAAGAAAGCTGCCCGGAGGCGCCCGATTTCACCATTCCGGGAGCGGTGCTTTCGATTGCCGGCGGGATGTGACCTTTCCTCGCCGCGAGCATTCGAAAGCTAGCCATGAATGTCTCTCGTGCGGGCTCTTCGGCCCTTGATACTGCGCGGGCAAGACTACGGTAACGCGTCTTGAGAGGCCAGCGGGGTGTGCATCGGTTTGCCGGATGCGACGGCGGCTTGCGCAAAGCCGGCGCCGGGGGCATTCTTCATCAACAAAAATCATCGTTTGGGGGGCGCTACCATGTCTGCATTGTCACGCCGCAATTTTCTCGCGCTTTCGGGGTCGGCAGCTGCCACGGTTCTGTCAGGGCGCTTGACGACGTCCGGCGATGCGGCGATGGGGCCTGCCGACAAGTTCGATCTGGTGATCAAGGGCGGCGACGTGCTCGATCCCAGCCAGTCCTTGCGCGGCAGACGCGACATCGGCATTCGCTGGGGAGTGATCGAGGCGATCGAGCCGGAAATTCCAGCGGCCCGCGCATTGAAGACCATCGACGCCGCCGGCAAGCTTGTCACGCCAGGCCTGATCGACCTGCATTGCCACGTCTACCCCTACGGTTCGGCGATCGGCATCCCCGCCGACGAACTGGTGCAATTCCAGGGCACCACCACGGTGGTGTCGGCGGGCGATGCCGGTGTCAACAACCTCGCGGCGCTGCGCCGTTATATCGTGGCCCAGTCCCGGACGCGGATTTATGCCTTTGTCCACATCGCCAATAACGGCCTGTCGGCATTTCCAGTCGCCGAGCTCTACAATATCGATAACGCTCAGGTCGAAGCCTGCGCCATGGCGCTGGCGGAAAATCCTGATTTTCTGATCGGCGTGAAAGTGCGGATGTCGGAAAACGTGATCTTCAAGCATGGCATCGAGCCGCTGAAACGCGGCATCAAGGCGTGCGAAATGTGCGGCTGGCCGGCCAGAATGATGGTGCATATCGGCGGCGTCGAGACCGGCCAATTGATGTCCGATATTCTCGATCTGTTGCGACCCGGCGACGTGCTGACGCATGCCTATTCCGGAGCGCCGAACCTTGCCGGCGCCTTCACCAACATCGTGCAGGACGGAAAATTGCTGCCGGCAGCGCTCGCCGCCAAGCAGCGCGGCGTGATATTCGATGTCGGCCATGGCGGCGGCAGTTTCGACTTTACCGTGGCCGAAGTGGCGATACCCGGCGGCTGCACTCCGGACACGATCTCTTCAGATATTCATGTATTTTCCGGCAACACGCCGGGCGTGCCGTTCCTGCCGAACGTGATGAGCAAGTTCATGGCAATGGGCTATTCGCTCGAGCAGGTGGTGACGATGACGACCACGGCGCCGGCGGGGATCATCAACCGCGCGCCGAAGATTGGCACGCTGCAGATCGGCGCGCCCGGTGACGTCGCGATCATGGAACTGGTGGAAGGGCCGGTCACCTTCGTCGATACCCGCAACAACAAGCGCGACGGCAAGGCCTATCTGAGACCGCTCCAGACCGTGATCAATGGTGTGCCATTCGGCCGGCCCTATCAGTCGCCGTTCGCGGTCAGGTAGCGCGTGTCCCGGCATGACATGCGCCTGCGGTCAGGCTGCGACGATCCGGCCGGCAGCTTTTCGCCCCGACAGGTACGGCGGCGGCAACGACGGGAGCAATGCCCGAGCGGTGCTGGGAATGAGTCGGCGCCATAAGGAAAATCCTGTCAACGATACCGCTGCGGCCGATCGAGGTGCGATTTCGCGAAACCCAACTCAAATTGACCTGCCCGCGCGCGTCTCCACATTCGCACTCCGCGCCGGTACGCCGAATTCCCTGCGGCACACTTCGGCGAGCACGGCTATGCCTTCGCGGATTTGCTGGTGCGAAGGACTGGCGAAGCACAGCCGCAGCCGGCTGCCAGCATGGGCCTTGCCGGTAGACCACTCCGGCCCGGGATTGATGGCGACGCCGGCATCAAGCGCCGCCTGGTAGAGCTTTAGGGTGTCAACATGGTCGGGGAGTTTCACCCACAGGAAAATACCGCCTTTGGGAACCTCGAACTCGGCCGCGGTGCCGAATTGCTCGTTGAGAGCATCCGTCAGCGTGTCGAGCTTGGCGCGCAGTCCGCGCGTCAGCTTCGGCACATGTTCGGCGAAATGCGATCTGCAATATTCCGCGAGCACCATCTGCTCGAGTGCGCCGGTTCCGGCGTCGGTCTTCAGTGCCAGCATCCGCGACAGCACAGCCCATGGCGCGACGATGTAGCCGATCCGCAAAGCCGGTGCGATCGACTTGGAAAATGACCCGATATGGATGACGGCGCCGGTCCGGCACATTGCGTGCAATGCAAGCGGGCGCCGGCCATCCCAGATCAGGTCGGCATAGCAATCGTCCTCGAAGATCGGCACGCCATATCGTGCGGCGAGGTCGAGCAGTTCGGCGCGGCGCGCCTCCGGCATGATGGTGCCGGTCGGATTCTGCACGGTCGGTATGGTATAGATGTATTTGGGGATGACGCCGCGGCGCCTGAGATCGGCCAGCGCCTCAGCCAGCGCGTCCATCCGCATGCCCCCATGGTCGAGCGGAATGCCCGTTGCATTGACCCCAAGCCGGGTCAGCCGGTTCAGCGCGCCCTGATAGGTGTCCTGCTCGATAATAACGGTGTCGCCGCGGGACAGCAGCGTCTGGTTGACGAGGTCGAGCGCCTGCAGCGAACCGGAAACGATCAGGATGTCGTCCGCAACACAGTCGATGCCGGCGCAGCGCTTGAGTTTGGAAGTCAGGAACTCGCGCAGCGGACCATAACCCTGTGGACCGCTGGCAAGTCCGTAGGTCGCGAGCGTTCTGCCCTCGCGTCCGAGCACGGCGCGGACCGCCTCGATCAAGCCATCGACCGGAACCTGGTCCGGATCGTTATTGCCGCCGATGAAGCTGTATTTCGCAAGCCCGGCCCATTTCGCCGCCGGCGCTGGCAGTCCCGAAGGCAGCAGGGGTGCGAAATCGAACGCGGCGGTTGTCATGAGGGCGTCTCCGGCAATGTTGTTGGCCGCAACCTTAGGCAAGTTAGCGGCCGTTGTCGCCTGGTTCTGATGTCTGAGATACTACCGGAAAATACGCGAGCCTGAGCCCGGGCACCGCGCGGCATGCCGCAGCCGGGCTCTATAATCGGCGGCTCGCCCGCTTGGCCCAAGCAATTCTGCCCTGCGTAATGAAGCTGGCGCGGGCGCGCGAGTCCGGTTAATGCTTCTGCAGCAAGAGAGATCTCAAGCATGGCCGATCCGATCCAGGAAGTTTTGCAAGCCTTTGGCCGCGGCGAACTCGTGGTCGTCACCGATGACGATGATCGCGAGGGCGAGGGCGACCTGATCGTCGCGGGCTCGCTGTGCACCGCCGAAAAGATGGCGTTCATCATCCGCCACACCTCGGGCATCGTCTGCGCGCCGATCACAAGCGAGGAAGCGCGCCGGCTGCGGCTCGATCCGATGGTCGCGCACAATGAATCAAGTCATACCACCGCCTTTACGGTTTCGATCGACTACAAGCCCGACGGCGGCACCGGCATTGCTGCGGACGAACGTGCGTCCTGTTGCCGCGCGCTGGCCAACCCCAACGCCGGCGCCAACGATTTTGCGCGGCCCGGCCATGTGTTTCCGCTGATCGCGCGCGACGGCGGGGTGCTGCTGCGCTCGGGCCACACCGAGGCCGCGGTCGACCTCTGCAAGCTGAGCGGCCTGCCGCCGGTCGGGGTGATCAGCGAATTGATGAATGACGACGGCACGGTCATGAAGGGCGAGCAGGTGGAACGCTTCGCATCCCACCACAAGCTCAAGCATGTCACCATCGCCGACATGATCGCCTATCGCCAGGCGCGCGAAAAGTTGATCGAGCGGGTCTCGACGTTCACCACCGAAAGCCCGATCGGACCGCTGCAGGGTTATGCCTATCGTTCGCCATTCGATTCCATCGCGCACGTCGCCTTCGTCTATAATGGCGTCGGTGACGGCAGGAATGTTCTCACCCGGTTTCACAAGCCCAACATCGTCAGGGACATCTTCACCGGGCCGAAACGGATGCAGATCGTGCTGGAGCATTTCAAAAAAGCCGGCCGCGGCGTGCTGATATACTTGCGCGACGGCGCCGCCGGCGTTCCGGTTGCACCGCTCCCGGAGGAGAGATCCGCTGAAGCCGACCGCAACAGGCAATGGCGCGAGGTCGGCGTCGGCGCGCAAATCCTGCGCGACCTTGGCGTCACCTCGATCCGTCACCTGACATCGTCGACGCACGACTACAAGGGACTGTCCGGTTTCGGCATCGAGATCGTCTCCAATGAACAGCTTGATGCCTGATCACCAAAGATTTAACCTGATGTCGGCGGCAGTGATGCGAAAGGAATTTTTCATGAGCGTGCGCCCTCAGGCCAAGGACAAGCCGTCCGCGGTGAATTTCCAGTGGGACGATCCCTTCATGCTCGACGAGCAGCTGACTGAAGACGAGCGCATGATCCGCGACACCGCGCGCGCCTATGCGCAGGACAAGTTGATGCCGCGCATCACCAAGGCCTATCTGGAGGAGAAGGTCGATCGCGACATTTTCCACGAGATGGGCGAACTCGGGCTGATCGGCATTACTCTGCCGGAAGAATACGGCTGCGCCAATGCGAGCTACGTCGCCTATGGCCTCGTCGCGCGCGAGATCGAGCGCGTCGATTCCGGTTACCGCTCGATGAATTCGGTGCAGTCATCGCTGGTGATGCATCCGATCTACGCTTATGGCGATGAGAACCAACGCAAGAAATACCTCCCCAAGCTCGCCACCGGCGAATGGGTGGGCTGCTTCGGCCTGACCGAGCCGGATGCCGGCTCCGATCCCGGCGGCATGAAGACCCGCGCCGAGAAAACCGCGGACGGCTACCGGCTGACCGGTACCAAGATGTGGATTTCCAACGCGCCGATCGCCGATGTGTTCGTGGTGTGGGCGAAATCAGCCGAGCATAACAACCAGATCCGCGGTTTTATTCTCGAAAAGGGCATCAAGGGCCTGTCGGCGCCGAAGATCGGAGGCAAGCTAAGTTTGCGCGCTTCCGTTACCGGCGAGATCGTGATGGAAGGCGTCGAGGTTCCGGAAAGCGCTTTATTGCCCAACGTGTCCGGCCTGAAGGGACCGTTCGGGTGCCTCAACCGCGCCCGCTACGGCATTTCCTGGGGCGCGATGGGGGCTGCCGAAGATTGCATGCACCGCGCCCGGCAATACACGCTCGATCGCAAGCAGTTCAACCGGCCATTGGCGGCGACCCAGCTGGTGCAGAAGAAGCTCGCGGACATGCAGACCGACATCGCCTTGGGCCTGCAGGCCTCGTTGCGGGTCGGACGCTTGATGGACGAGGGCAAGATGGCCCCGGAGATGATTTCGATAGTAAAACGCAACAATTGCGGCAAGGCGCTCGACATCGCCCGCATGGCCCGCGATATGCACGGCGGCAACGGCATCCAGATCGAATATCACGTGATGCGCCACACCGCGAACCTGGAGACCGTCAATACCTATGAAGGCACCCACGATGTCCACGCGCTGATCCTCGGCCGCGCCATCACCGGCATCCAGGCATTTTCATAAGCGCTGCACCGTCATTGCGGGGCGTGCGAAGCACGAATCCGGAATCTCGAGCCGCTCATTCCACCCATCTCGAGATTCCGGATCTGCCCTTCGGGCATCCGGAATGACGTCGGAGCAGTATCCCCCATGGCCGAACACGACGACGTCCCATTCAATCGTGACTTTCCGCTGCAGCCCGGCGTGGTCGATGATGCCGGCCCCGGTGTACGGCGGGTACTCTGCAACAATCCGAGCCCGTTCACTTTCACGGGCACGGTGAGTTACATCGTCGGCCGCGGCCAGGTCGCGATTATCGATCCCGGCCCCGACGACGAGGCCCACGCGGCGGCGCTGCTCGATGCCGTGCGCGGTGAAACCGTGACGCATATTCTGGTCACCCACACCCACCGCGACCACTCACCGAACACGGCGCGGATCAAGGCGGCCACCGGCGCGACCGTTTATGCGGAGGGTCCGCATCGTGCGTCGCGGCCGCGCTACGAAAGCGAAAAGATTTCCTCCGAATCCGGTGCTGACCGCGATTTTGTGCCCGATATCGCGGTGCGCGACGGCGAGATCGTTGAAGGTTCCTCGTTTCGGCTAGAGGCGGTGTCGACGCCGGGCCACACCGCCAATCATCTGGCGTTTGCCTGGCCCGATCGAAAGCTGCTGTTCGTGGGTGACCATGTGATGGGCTGGTCGACGTCAATCGTGGCGCCACCGGATGGATCGATGCGCGACTACCTGGCTTCACTGGAGCGGCTGACGCAGCGCAATGAGGATTTGTATTTCTCGGGCCACGGACCGGAAATACTCGGAGGTCAGCGCTATGTGCGTTTCCTGATCCGGCACCGTCAGGCACGCGAGGCGTCGATCCTGCATCGGCTCGCAAAGGGGGAGGCGGATATTCCGAGCTTGGTGCGCGCGATCTATATCGGCATCGACCCGCGGCTTTCGGGCGCCGCCGGCTATTCCGTGCTGGCCCATCTGGAAGATCTGGTCGCGCGCGGGATCGTTGCAACCGACGGCGACCCGGTGATTGGCGGGACTTACAGATTGAAGTAGCGAATGGGGAGTAGCGAATAGCGAAAAGGGAAGAAGGTTTGGCCGTTTTGCGCGGCTCTTTTCTACTCCCTATTCGCCACTATTCGCCACTTCTTATTTCTTCACGACCTTCGGCGGGGCCTTGACCGGCACCGGAGGCTTCTTGACCGGCGGCTGGCTGGCGTTATCGACGGCGCTGTTGATGTCATCGATCAGCTTGGAGACGCGCGCGGCATTGCTGCCCAGATCGCTCTCGAAATAGCGCGACGCCGAACGGATGTCGACGCGCGATCCTTCGCCGTCGGCCGTGACGCGGATCGATACATCCTCGCGGAAGCCCATGATCGGCGTCCGCGCCACCGCCTCGATGCGTCCAACGTAGCGCGGTGGCTGCGGCGTGCGCTCGTCGATCACAAGCCATTTGCGCTTGGTGACCAGTTGTCGCGTGATATCATAGGCCCGCTGCTGCGGGACATCGAGTTCCACCGTCTCGATATCGGGATAGTACAGCCGCTGCTGCTCGGCGGAATACAGCCCGGCATAGACGGCGGTGTTGACGCCATCGCCCGTGCGCAGCCGCGCCAGCGCCTCGAAGCGGGGCGGATCAATCGGATCGGTCGTGATGTCGTGAATCGGCGGCAGCTTGCGATATTGCACGCCGAGATAGGCCGGATAGGCGAGCACGACGGCGTCGATCAGAAGCGCCAGCAGGATGCGGCTCATGCCGCGCGAACCGTTCTGCCAGATCGCGACAAAGGCGGCCAGCCCGACCAGAATGGAAAGGCCGGCGCAGGCCAGCGCGCCGAAAAACGTCGCCAGCGCCGGTTTCATTTCGAGGAAGCCGAAGCGGACGATGATGATCGAGACCACCACCGCGACGACGGAAAATACCGCCAGATTGCGCGCCCATGACGCCAGGCTGGACACGGGCTCCGACTGATAGGGAGCGGAAAACCTGCGGGCCATCCTTGAAATTCCAACTATGGATTCGCGCCGGCCCGGTGCTGGCGGACGACCGGGCGCGCAGCTGACCTAGCGCATTTTCTGGCGAGCTGTGAAGTGGTTTGTGCTGAATAGCGGCGGGGGTGAGGCGCGCCCTGTTCAACCTGGCGCGCCCCTCGGTAATAATACTTAGCCGATGTTAATGCGTCGCGAGCGGGCAGGCTGATTCGGAGAGCTTGCCGAACGCCTGTTCGCCGGACATGGTTTGAACGAGTCGATAGTAGTCCCAGGGATATTTCGATTCCTCGGGCTTCTTCACCTGCATGATGTACATTTCATGTTCCATCAGGCCGTCGGCGCGGATTTTGCCGTTGCTGGTGAACATATCGTCGATCTTCACCTTGTGCAGTTCCGCCATGACCTTGTCGGGGTCGGTGCTGCCGGCGGCTTTGACCGCGTTGAGATAGGTCATCGTCGCCGAGTAATAGGCCGCCTGGTTCATGGTCGGTTCGCGCTTCGTCTTCTCGAAATAGCGCTTGGCGAAGGCGCGGGTCTTGTCGTTGAGATCCCAATACCAGCCCGTGGTAAGATAGAGGCCCTGGGCGGTCTTGAGCCCCAGGCTGTGGATGTCGCTGATGAAGGCGAGCAGGGCTGCGGGCTTCATCGTATTGGCGATGCCGAACTCGTCGGCCGCCTTGATCGAATTGGTGAAGTCGTTGCCGGCATTGGCAAGCCCCAGCACCTGCGCGCCGGAGTTTTGCGCCTGCAGCAGATAGCTGGAAAAGTCTGACGTCGAAAGCGGAACGCGCACCGCGCCGACCACCTTGCCGCCATTGGCTTCCACGACCTTGGCGGCGGCTTCCTGCAGCTGCGTGCCGAACGCGTAGTCGGCGGTGAGGAAGAACCAGGTCTTGCCGCCCTGCCGGACCATGGTCGTGGCCGTGCCGTTGCCGAGTGCGGTGGTGTCGTAGGCATAGTGCACGGTGTACGGCGTGCAGTCCTTGCCGGTCAGCGAAGCGCCGGCGGCTCCGATCGCGAAGAATGGTGTCTTCTTTTCCCTGGCGATCGTCGTCATTGCGATGCTGACGCCGGTGTTCGATCCACCGAGCACCATGGTCAATCCGTTGCGGTCCGCCCATTCGCGAAACTTCTGGGCGCCGAGATCCGGCTTGTTCTGATGATCCGAAATAAGCAGTTCGATCTTGTTGCCGAGAACGCTGCCCCCGAAATCCTCAATGGCCATCTTGGCGGCCTCGACGCCACCTGGCCCGATGACGTCGGCATAGAGGCCGGACATGTCGTCGATATCGCCGATCACTACCTTGTTCGCATCAGCGTGCGCCGCGCTCACGGTCAACGACGCAAACAGCAGCCACGGGAGTGTTCGTCTGCCGATCGATTTTTTCATCCTGGGCGCTTCCTTGTCTTTTGATTCCGTGGGACGGCAAACTAGAAGGCTGGCTTGCCGCCTCCAATTGGCCTTTCGTCGGTAATGCTGCAGCAAGACAGATGGATGGCTTAACTGGGGGCAATATTGACTTTTGTTAATGTTGCAGCGCGGGCTCGGCTTACGAACCTGGGGTTCCCCAGGGGACACCAAGAGCTCGACATCGATGAAGGCTCGCCCTGCGGGTCAGGAGGCCAAGATTAAAGCGTATCAGCAGCCGCAGCGGGCGAACCTCGTAGACATGGCCGCCCACCGCCTGTTCTGGCTGAGGGCCACCGTCATCCTCGCGTTCTGTACCGGTCTGTGGATGTCGAAGGCGCTCTGGATCGGGCCACGGTCCTATCCGCTGACGCCGGTTTCGACGGCGCTGACGCCGATCGACGGGGCTGCGGCGCTCGCGCTGTATGCTGCCCTTTTTGCGTTCGCGGCGATCGCGCTCGTAGCACCGAAGCCGAGGTGTTTTATTGCGGCCTTCCTCGCGGTCATTGCCGCCTTCTGCCTCTTGGATCAAACGCGGTGGCAGCCCTGGGTGTTTCAGTACAGCTTTCTGTTGGTGGCCATTGCGCTGTACTCGTGGAAAGATACTGATGGCGCGAGGCGAACGCTAAACATTGCCCGGCTGATCGTCGCCTGCACTTATATTTTCTCGGGCCTGCAGAAAATAAACCTGAACTTCATGGAGAACGATTTTCCGTGGCTGGTTCAGCCGATCACCAACGTGTTTCCATCTACCACCCATGTTCTACATCGGTTCGGGATGACGGCGCCGTTCCTGCAGGTTGCGTTCGGCATCGGCCTGGTGACACGGCGCTTTCGCCGCGCCTCGCTGTTCGCAGCGGTTGCGATGCACCTGTTCATCCTGGCGATGTTCGGTCCCGCGGGCCTCGATTGGAACAGCATAGTGTGGCCGTGGACCGCGGCGATGGCGATATTCGACATCCTGCTGTTTTCGGGCGCGCCGGAATGTTCGTGGCGCGAGATCATATGGAGCGGGCCGGACCCTCGTCACGCGGCGGCGATCGTCCTGTTTGCGTTGCTGCCGTGGCTGAGTTTTTTCAATTCGTGGGATTCCTACCTGTCCGCGGCGCTCTATTCCGGCAATCTGACGGAGGCGCAAATCTATCTGTCCGATGCCGGAACGGCGTCGTTGCCCGCGGCGATCAGGTCGCGGCTGGTGCACACTTCGCCAAATACCAACGTCCTGAACCTGCAGCGCTGGGCGATCGAAGACCTCAATGTGACGCCCTATCCGGAAACCCGCGTGTATAGGGCGATTGCCAAAGGCGTTTGCGGCAGTCTGCGCGATCCCGCGCAATTGGTCCTGATTGTGCGCGAGCAGCGCATGTTCTTCAGCAGGCCGGAGACCGGCTACCGCTGCCTCGAATTATGATTTCGGCTTCGGCTACGCAGGATCGCGCGAGTTCAGGCCGGAAGGAACTCAACCTCTCCCGAGAGGGGACAGCTTAAGGGCGGGGGATCGCGGGCTCAAGCCGCCGCGTTCGGGAAGCTGTAGGTCTTGAACTGGTCGCGCAGCGCGGTCTTCAGGATCTTTCCGGTCGCGGTGTGCGGGATGCCGTCGACGAACACGATATCATCGGGCATCCACCATTTGGCGATCTTGCCATCCATGTATTTAAGGATGTCCTCGCGCGTCGCATGCTGCCCCTGCTTGAGCTGCACGATCAGGAGCGGGCGTTCATCCCATTTCGGATGATGGACGCCGATCACGGCGGCCTCCGCCACCGCGGGATGCCCGACCGCAAGATTTTCCAGGTCGATCGATGAAATCCATTCGCCGCCGGACTTGATCACATCTTTCGAGCGGTCGGTGATGCGCATGTAGCCGTGCGGGTCGATGGTCGCGACGTCGCCGGTGTCGAAATAGCCCTCGTCGTCGAGAATGTCGGTATCGACGCGGAAATAGGCCTTCGATACCGAAGGGCCGCTTACCTTCAACCGGCCGAACGTCTTGCCGTCCCACGGCAGGCGCTTGCCGGCATCGTCGGTGATCTTCATCTGGACGCCGAACGGCGGATAGCCCTGGGTCTGAAGAATATCGAGCCGGGCCTCGCCGGTGAGTTCGGCGAACGGAGGCTTTAGCGCGGCAAGGGTGCCGATCGGGCTCATCTCGGTCATCCCCCAGGCGTGGCGCACCTGCACGCCCATGTCGAGGAACGCCTTGATCATCGAGCGCGGCATCGCCGAGCCGCCGCAAACCACCATTCTCAGATGAGGCAATTTCAGATTGTTGGCGGCGATGTGATTGAGCAGCATCAGCCACACCGTCGGCACGCCGGCCGTATGCGTCACTTTCTCGGTATCCAGGAGTTCAAACACCGATGCGCCGTCGAGTTTCGCGCCGGGCAGCACCAGCTTGGTGCCCATCGACGGTGCCGAGAAAGCGATACCCCAGCTGTTGGCATGGAACAGCGGAACCACCGGCAGCATGGTATCGCTGGCGTTGGCCCCCAGCGAATCGCCGGTGTTGGCCATCAGCGCGTGCAGCACGTTGGAGCGATGCGAATACAATACGCCCTTGGGATCGCCTGTTGTGCCGGAGGTGTAGCACATCGCGGCCGCGGTATTTTCGTCGAAGGTCTTCCACACGAAGTCGCCGTCGGCCTCCGCGATCCAGTCTTCATAGGCGACCACGTTCTTCAGCGTGGTCTGCGGCATGTGCGCCTTGTCGGTGAAGACGATATAGCGTTCCACGCTTGGGAGCTGGCCGGCGATCTTCTCCAGGATCGGCACAAAGGTCAGATCCGTCATCACCACGCGATCTTGCGCATGGTTGATGATCCAGGCGATCTGGTCCGGGAACAGGCGCGGATTGACAGTGTGGCAGATCGCGCCGATGCCCATGATGCCGTACCAGGCTTCGAGGTGGCGCCAGGTATTCCAGGCGATGGTGGCGATGCGGTCGCCGAGCTTGATGCCGTCGCGGTCAAGGCGTTGCGAGACCTGCAGGGCCCGGTTCCTGATTTCGGCGTAATTGGTGCGATGGATAGGGCCTTCGACAGATCGCGTCACGACCTCTTGCGTTCCATGAACAGTCGCGGCGTGCTCGATAATCCGGTGACAAAGCAAAGGCCAGTCTTGCATCAATCCACGCATACGAACGTTCCTCCGGATTCTGATAGGGCTTGCCGCTTGTATTGGAATTGCGATGAACTTTAGCGCGGCGAGAGCAAGCCGCAAATGGTCTTGTGACGGCTTCGGCCGCGGCGCCATAATGGTTACCGCAGCCGCCGCACTGTCGGGGCTGTGGCTGCAAACCGGACCGGCCGCGGCGGCACGGCGGCCCGACGCCGCGTCCCAGGGTCCCTGGGGCAAGCTGTCGGGGGAGCACGAGGCGAGGCACCAGGCCAAGGCGCGCCGCGCCATGCTCCCCGCAATGGTGCCCTTGCCGAAGCCGCGGCCGGCAGATGCACCGGCAACCGAGCCCGAACAGCCCGCGGCGGAAATGCCGGTGCCCGTCGACCCAAACCGGGCGTCTGGTCCGGCCGCGTCCGCACCGCCACCACCACCATCGGCCTGCCGGCTGGCGCTGTCAGATCAGCTCGCCATCGCCCCCAGCGTGCCCGACATTCATGGCGCCGGCGGCTGCGGCGGCGAGGATCTGGTGCGGCTGGAGGCCGTGGTGCTGCCCGACGGGCATCGGGTTGCGGTAAGGCCTGCCGCGATCCTGCGCTGCGCCATGGCGTCGGCGGTGGCGGACTGGATCCGCACCGACATGGTACCGCTGGCGGCGAGCCTCGGCAGCGTCATCACCGATCTCGACAATTTCGACGCGTTCGAATGCCGCGGCCGTAACCGGGTGGTCGGCGCGCCCTTGTCCGAACATGGCCGTGCCAACGCGCTCGATGTTCGTGCCCTGAAACTTGCCGACGGCCAGTCGATCGCGCTGACCGACCGCACGGTGGCGCGGGGCGTGCGTGAGAGTGTGCTGCATTCGGTGTGCGCGCGATTTTCGACCGTGCTTGGGCCGGGTTCGGACTGGTACCACGAGGACCACATCCATCTTGACCTGATGGAGCGGCACAACAACTACCGAATCTGCAACTGGAACGTTTGGGATCCGCTGCCGCAGGTTGCGCCGCTGCTGCCGGCCGAGCGGCCGAATGAGGCTCCGCCGCGCGAGGTCGCGGGCGAACCCGACGCTGCCAAATCCGAGGCTACCGAATCTGATCGCGACGCCGCAGCCCCGGCAACAAAAAAGCGCCGATAAAACCGGCGCTTTTAACCTTGCAGGCCGACAGTCTACGTTACTGCCAGGAGGCGCTGCCGCCTTGCAGCGCCATCTGCGAATTGTACGGCGAGTCGCCATGATGCGGCTCCAGCACCACGACGACCGTGCCGAGCTTCACCCGGTTATACAGATCGATCACGTCCTCGTTGGTCATCCGGATGCAGCCCGAGGAGATCGACGCGCCGATATATTCCGGCTGGTTGGTGCCGTGAATCCGGAACAGGGTGTCTTTGTTGCCCGAATAGAGATAGAGCGCGCGCGATCCCATCGGATTGTCCGGACCCGGCGGCACGAAGGTCGGCACGCCAAGCCGCTCGATTTCGCCCTTGGTCGGATGCCAGGGCGGCCACTCGGTCATGCTGCCGATCCTGGCGATGCCGGACCACGCCATTGCTTCCTCGCCGACGGTGATGCCGTAGCGGATCGCCTTGCCGTCATTCATCACGTAATAGAGGTAGTGGTTGTCGGAATCGACCACGATTGATCCGGGCGCTTCCTTGCGATGGTATTCAACGATGGCGCGGCGGAACGGCTCGGCGACCGGTACGTTGGTGTAGCGGATCTTGGCCAGCAATTCCTTGTCGTGAGGCTTGAAATTGGATTGGTTGGTTGCCTCATAGGTGGTGGCCTGCATGCAACCTGAAAGCATCAGGCTAGCGCCTAAAATCCCCAATTTCAGTTTTAGCGATGACATAGCCACTTCCAATCAAAAGCTCAAATGCTCGCCCGCGGGGTCTGCACCCACCGCGTCGATTCCATTAATACTATTATCGTCGAACTGGGTCAGATTTCCAGACCTTACATACCAATCTAGCGTTGCGAGCGGCCGGCTGTGTCTTTTTTGCCGCAAGTTCCCGAGTTTTCGACTTTTTTTGGGCAGACCAAGCCGTGGCCGCCGAATCGGTGACATGCTGCCGCCACGCAGCGGTCATAAAACGGAACGGGAGGTTAACGCGTCCGGCCTGCGAGGCTTGCCAGGATCGAGCCGAAGTCATAACGGAGTGGCCTGTGTTGAGGTGATCCGCCCGCGCTCTCCCGGAGTCCTCCATGATCGCGCTGCATGGTTTTCGGCTGCTTACGCATGTCCTTGGATAATTTGACGCCGTCGACCCTCGCTGACTGACCATGCCTCGGGCCCACGTGCTCTTCATTGGAAGAAGTGGTTGTAGACACGTGGAGCCTGACCTCCATGGCTCTCCTAAAATTTGAGCATTGTGCTGAACGGTTGAGCGATACCTTCGTGCGATAACGTGATCTCAGACCAAGGAAAGCAGAAAGCAATGGTTGAGAAAGTTATGACGTCACCATGCGATGTCGTCGATTTCGCGCAATATCAGGCCAACCGCGACGCCGCCGGCAAGGCGCCTGCAATCTCGGCCCGGGCCTGCCGGCATTGCGGCGCAGCGCTGCTCGAAGGCGAGAGCGAAGAGGAATGCTCCAGCGCCGTCAACGTCGACGCCGCGGGCTCCCGCAGCGGACAACGCAAATCTTGAAGTCGCCTGCGTGGCCGTTGCTTTGGGGTGAGGCCGTCCTACACGTGCTGTCCGCCGTTGATGTGGATCTCGGCGCCGTTGACGTAAGAACTGGTTTCCGTGCAAAGCACGTAGATGATCTTTGCCACCTCGTCCGGCGTCCCCAGCCGGTGCATCGGGATTTGCTGCTCGACGATTTTTTCGGTGCCGGGCGACAGGATCGAGGTGTCGATCTCGCCCGGCGCGATCGAATTGACGCGGACGCCAACGCGGCCGAAATCAGAGGCCATTTCGCGGGTCAATGACGCCAACGCCGCCTTCGACGTCGCATAGGCGGCGCCCGCGAAGGGATGCACCCGCGAGCCCGCGATCGAGGTGACGTTGACCACCGACCCCTTGGCGGCCTTCAGTTCCTCGATCAATCCGCGCGCCATCATGATCGGTGCGAAGAAATTGACGCGAAAAACATGGCTCCAGGTGTCGATGTCGGTATCTACGGAGCCAAGCCGGCCGCCGCCCGGAGCCTTCGGCGAAATCGCAGCATTGTTAACCAGCGCCTGCAGCGCGCCGCCTTCCAGCCGCTCGCGGATCTCCCTAATCGCCCGCGTGGTGTCGGCGTGGTCGGCAAGGTCGACCTGGATGTGATCCTCAGGTCCGGCGCCCCACGGGCATTCTTCCGGGAACGGATGCCGCGAGCAGGTGATGACACGCCAGCCCGCGCTGGAAAAGCGGATCACCGTGGCATGGCCGATGCCGCGGCTGGCGCCGGTCAGAAGCAATGTGCGCCGCGGTCCGTTGTTATTCGAAGTGGGCATAAAAGTTCTCTCGTTCTCCGTCACGCCAGGCTTTGTGCCGGGCATCGACGTCTTGCAATCGGTTGAGACAAGAAGCGGATGACTGGCACCATCGCGGCCATGAGCCGAATCCCTAGGGGTAAAGCCGCGTCTTGGACCATGGCTGATCCGGCGCCACGCGGTGGAACTCGATGCGGTCGTGCAGGCGGAACGGGCGGTCGTGCCAGAATTCGAACCGCACGGGAGCGACGCGCCAACCGCTCCAGCCCGGCGGGCGCGGCACTTGTCCGACGATATGCTTGGCCGCGACCTTGGCGATCGCCTGCTCGAACGCAAAACGGCTTTCCAGCGGCTGCGACTGCTTGCTGGCCCAGGCGCCGATCTGGGCCTGCTTCGGCCGCGTGGCGAAATAGGCGTCGGCCTCCGCCTCGGTCACCGGCGACACGTTGCCGCGGATCCGGACCTGCCGGCGCAGCGACTTCCAGTGAAACAGCAGCGCGGCCCTGGGGTTTTCGGCCAGCTCGCGGCCCTTCTGGCTGGCAATATGGCTGTAAAAGACAAAACCATCCGCGTCATAGCCTTTCATCAGCACCATCCGCACGTCGGGCAGGCCGTCGGCGTCGACGCTCGCCAGCGCCATGGCGTTGGGATCGTTGGGCTCAGCCTTGACGGCTTCGCCAAACCAGTCGGCGAACAGCGCAAATGGCTCCTCGGCCAGGGTGAAATCACCGGATGTTAACGCTGCCGGGTGTTTGATCGAGCTCGAGTCGGTCATCTCAGGGAGTTCCGAGTTGCGTCCGCCCGCGGTCTCTAGCGCTTTGCAGCTTTCATACGGGCTTGCCCTATATAGGGCATGGCGGCGCTTTGGCCTATCGGCGAAGGGGCCGGTAAGTAGCGCAATGACAGTGATTCTAATTGGCCTCGGCTCGGGCGGCTGCAGCTTCTCGCGCAGCGACGGTGCCTTTGCCCGGATGGACGACGGGGGAATTACGGGCTCCGTTGGCGCCGCTCAGGCAAGCCGGCCGGAGCCGACGGAGAGCGATCTCGCCTTTGCCCGCGATGCCGCCTCGGATGTCCTGACCAAGGGTGACAAGGATGCCAGCCAGCCCTGGGAAAATCCCAAGACCGGGGCGCGCGGCTCGGTGACGCCGCTGGCGAGCGCCTATTCTTCCGATGGACGCAGTTGCCGGGATTTTCTGGCAAGCTACGTCAACGGCGCGACGGAAAGCTGGCTGCAGGGCTCGGCTTGTCAGACCAACCATGGACTATGGGAAATTCACACCTTGAAGCCGTGGACGCGA
>NZ_JBEKXH010000064.1:0-20789 GCF_049512235.1 Bradyrhizobium sp. | reverse complement strand
TCATACGCCGGAAATTCACCTCGGGGATCTGATTTATGAAGTCTTCGTCGAACTTCGACATTATTGTCTATGGCGCCAGCGGCTTCACCGGACAACTCGTCGCCGAATATCTCGCGGCGCATTACACCGGCAAGACCGCTCCGAAATGGGCGATGGCCGGCCGCAGCCTGGACAAACTCGCCGCCGTCCGCGATGCGATCGGCGCGCCCGCTGACACCGCGCTGATCCAGGCCGAGGCCAGCGATCCGGCGTCACTCAGGGCAATGATTGACCGGGCTAACTTGGTGCTGACGACGGTCGGCCCCTATCAGCTCTATGGTTCGGAACTGGTCGCAGCCTGCGCCGCCACCGGCACAGACTATCTTGATCTCTGCGGGGAGCCGGTCTGGATGCGCCAGATGATCGAGGCGCACGAGGCTACGGCGCAATCGACCGGTGCGCGCATTGTGTTTTCTTGCGGCTATGATTCGATTCCGTTCGAACTCGGGGTGTACTTCTGTCAGGAAACCGCGAAGAAGACCCTCGGCGCGCCGGTCAGCCGCGTCAAAGGCCGGGTCCGGGCCATGAAGGGCACGCTGTCGGGCGGCACCGCGGCGAGTTTCAAGGCGAATTTCGCCGCCGCGGCGAATGACCTCAGCCTGGTGGCGCTGGTGAAGAGTCCGTTCGCGTTGACACCCGGTTTTGAAGGTCCAAAGCAGCCGCCGGGCAACCGGCCGCAATATGACGAGGACCTGCAATCGTGGACCACGCCGTTCGTGATGGCGACCATCAACACCCGCAATGTGCACCGCTCCAACATGCTCTTGGGTTTTCCCTACGGCCGGGATTTTGTCTATGACGAGATGATGCTGACCGGTCCGGACGAGAAGGGCGAAGAGAGGGCAAAGCGCATCCTCGCTGCCAACAATGCCGAGAGGCTGGGCGGTGGCGGACCGAAGCCCGGCGAGGGCCCGTCGAAGGAGGAGCGCGAGTCCGGCCATTATGACCTGCTGTTCGTTGGCCTTGCGCCGGACGGCCGCCAGGTGCGCGTCGCAGTCCGCGGCGATCGCGATCCCGGCTACGGATCGACGTCAAAGATGATCTCGGAATGCGCCATTTGCCTGGGCCAGTCGCCGGAAGTCAAAGGCGGCATCTGGACGCCAGGCGCTGCGATGGGCAACCACCTGATCGCGCGGCTGGTCGATCACGCCGGCATCACCTTCGAGGTCGAGACGCAATCTTGATCTCAATCGGGCGCCGGCGGCGCCTGATCCGATATCGCCCGGTAGCGTTGCGCGGCGACGAACATGCCCCACATCGCACCCAGCATCATCCAGAAATGCCGCCAGTGATCGGTATCGATGACGAAGTCCTCGCCGACCGCACCCAGGAATGCCGCGAAAATCACGAGATAGGTTCGCTGCCAAGGCACGCGAACGAAGACGTGACGAAATCCCAACAGGACGGTGATGAACACCAGCGCCGGATAGCAGACGCCCGAGATCCAGCCGCCGGACATGAACGCGTTCAGGAAGGAGTTGTGGGCGTCCTCGGGGAAGTAGTTGTGGAACTGCAGGGGTCCGATGCCGAACGGCAGATCGAGCGCCATTTGAGCGCCGAGGACGTGCCGTCCGAACCGGCCGAAGCGGCCCTCGTCGTAGCTTTGGTCGAAACTTGCGCGTTGCTTGAACATTTCGTCGAGGGAATCGAACGACAACAGCACCGCGAGCAGAATAGCCATCATCGAAGTCACGATGACCGCCGTCACGACGATGCGCGAGCGTTGGGAGTGCGACTGTGTGGTCCAAACCATCAACCCCAGCATGAAGGCAGAGGTGAGGGCAATCCCGCCCCAAGCCGCGCGCGAAAACGCCAGCAGGATCGCAAGCGCCATAATTACAAGAGTTAGGGTGCTGCGCAGCGATTTTCGCAGGCTTTCGGAGACGACGCTTTGCAGCACGAACAGGGTAGGCAGGATCAGGAACGCGCCCAGCACGTTCGGGTCCTTAAAGGTGCCGCGCGCGCGGCCATTCAGCGTCAGCAAATCGTGTCCGCCCGGGACCAGGTCGAAATAGCCGGCGATGCCGGCGGCCGCGGCAATCAACCCGCCCGCGATCAGGCCGCGGCGCAGCATGTCCAGCCGGTCCGCGGTGTCTTCGGACAGCGCCATCGCGAAGAACATCACCGTCGCAGCCATATACCAGGATGTCGCGATCCAGTTGATGACCTCGGGCTGGTCCGTCAGCGGGATCGCGCAGATGGTGTAGCCGATATTGAGCAGGAACAGCAGCAATAACAGCGGCATGAAGACCAGCCGCAGCCGCAAACCCGTGGCTGCGAAGATCAGGGTCGCAGCCAGGGTCACCAGCTCGTAGGGACTCGGTTCGATGAAGACGATTGCCAGCGAAGCGCCGACCAGCCACATCAGCGCGCGCTGCAAGGCCAAAAGGCGCGGCGACGTCTCCGACGAAGGCAAACCCTGGGCTGTCGCTGCATACGCCATCGCACACTTTCAAACACGCAACCGAACCCGTAACCGAACGCCAGACCGGAATGGCCGGAGCTCGCCGCAGCCGAGGTGCATCGGACCCCGGCATGATCCTGGTATTTGAACATGATCCTGGCGGCGGGACGTTCGCCGCCGCTTTGCCGGGTCATGCCTCAATAGGCGTTCTCGTTCTTCGTCATCAGCGCCAGCGGCGTCTTGAGAACAATGAAGAGATCGAACAGCACCGACCAGTTCTCGATGTAGTAGAGATCGAACTCGACGCGCTTCTGGATTTTTTCCTCGCTGTCGACTTCGCCGCGCCAGCCGTTGATCTGGGCCCATCCGGTGATGCCCGGCTTGACGCGGTGACGCGCGAAATATCCATCCACGGCATCATCAAACAGCCGGCTCTGCAATCTGCCCTGCACGGCGTGCGGGCGCGGACCGACCAGGGAGAGGTTGCTCTTGAACACGACGTTGAACAACTGTGGCAGTTCGTCAAGGCTGGTTTTGCGGATGAAGCGTCCGACGCGGGTGACGCGGCTATCGTTCCTGGTCACGACCTGGGCGGCGAGCGGATCGGCACGATCGTGGTAAAGCGAGCGAAACTTGAAGACGTCGATGCGCTCGTTGTTGAAGCCGAATCGCTTCTGGCGGAACAGAACCGGGCCTGGACTGTCGAGCCTGATCGCCAGCGCGATCAACGCCATCAGCGGCAGCGCCAGCAGCAGGACGAGCGCGCCGACGGCGTGGTCGAACAGCCATTTCATCACCAGATCCCAGTCGGTGATCGGTGCCTCGAACACGTCGAGCGTGGGCACCTTGCCGAGATAGGAATAGGAACGGGGGCGGAAGCGCAGCTTGTTGGTGTGGGCCGAAAGCCGGATGTCGACCGGAAGCACCCACAACTTCTTCAGCATTTCGAGAATCCGCGTCTCCGCGGAAATCGGTAGCGCGAACAGCACAAGGTCGATCCGGGTGCGGCGGGCAAATTCGACGATATCGTCGACCTTGCCGAGTTTGGGACTGCCGGCGCAGGTTTCCAGCGCGCGATCGTCGTTGCGGTCATCGAATACACCGAGGATATCGATATCGCTGTCGTCTTGATGCTTGAGCGCTTCGACCAGCGTTTCGCCGGCATGGTCAGAGCCGACCACGATGGTGCGGCGGTCAAGCCGGCCTTGACGTGCCCAGCTGCGCACCATCGCCCGCAGCAACAGGCGTTCGGCGACGAGGGCGCCGAGACCGACCATGAAAAATGCCGATAGCCACAGCCTCGAGACCTCGTCGCCGAGCTTTGCAAAGAACGATGCGCTGATAAAGAGCAGAAACACAAAGGACCAGGCCGAGATCATCCGCGTCAGCTGCCGGAGCTGACCTCGGAACACCTCCATGACGTAGATATCGACGGACTGGAAACAGATCACAGCGGTGGCGGCCATGCCGAAAATGGCCGTGACAAATTCCCAGTGGAAGCCATCGATCCGCACCACATATCCGAGATAGAGCGCGACGCCGACGGTACTGAGCAGGAGAAAATCGGCGAGCCGAACGGCGCCCGCGATCACGATCGGTGAATAGGCCGGGCGCACCTTCTGGCTGGCGACCGCAAGCGCCGCCTTCGACAGTCGGCGGCGCCGTTCCAGCGGAGCGCGATCCGGCGTGGCGGTCGCTGCGTCCGCTGCCGCGGCATCGAGCATGGATCGTGCGTTGATCGGTTCCACAGTACCCAAATCCGGTCTTGCATGGCATCCAGCGATGCGCACGCCGAGGCGGAATTCCCCGCCTCATGGCTTAACGGACAAATCGGAAGAAACGGTTATCGTCGGTAAAGTAAGGTTAACGATGGCGAGCGCCTCGCGATAGCCTGCCAGTACGCCTTCGACCATGGCCTGCTGCGAAAAATGCAGGGATACTCTTTCACGAAGGGATTTTGCGCGGGCCAGCGCCGCGGCAGGATCCTGCAGCGCGGCAGCGATCGAAGCCGCCATCGCGCCGGCGTCGTTTGGCGCGAACAGCGCGTTGCCGTGGGGACCGAAAATTTCCGGGATGCCGCCGACATTGGCGGCCACCATCGGGATTCCCGCCGCGGCGGCCTCGATCACGACATAGGGCATCGAATCCCCGCGCGAGGGGACCACCAGCAGATTGCCCTTGGAGAAGCCATATCGGGCCTTGACGTGGCCGATGAAACGCACCGCTTCGACCAGACCAAGCCTCTGCACCTGAGCCTTGAGAGGCCCTAGTTCCTCGCCGTCGCCGGCCAGCGTCAGCGTGACCGGTCGGCCGCCGCTGCGAAGTCGCGACACCGCGTCGACAAGCAGGTCAGCGCCCTTGATATGCCGGAACTCGCCGACATACAGGATGTCGGCGGCGTCAGCCGCCTTTACCACTGGATCGAATTCCTCCTTGGTCACGCCGTTGAACACGCAACGCACCAGCCGGCTCGGGGTGCCGATGGTGCGCTGATAAGTGTCGCGCGCAAAAGCGCTTTCGAACAGGTACAGATCGGTTTTGTTCATCAGCGCGCGTTCGATCCGGCCGTAGAACGCGCCCTTCAGCGTTTCCAGCGGGTAATGCAGCGAGCCGCCGTGCGGAGTATAGACGCGGATGGCGTTTTTGGAACGGGATCTCAGGCGAACAAAGGTGCCGGCCTTGGCGCCATGTCCATGCAGGACGTCCGGTTGCAGCCGCCGGATCAAATGCACGAAACGCGCCCACACCAAAATGTCCGCGGGATGAGGTTCACGGCGAATGGCCAGACGTTGAACGCCAAGCCTGAGGCGCGGAGCGATCTCCGCCAGCGCGGCCTCCGCGCGTGCTCCGCCGGTAAGGCTGTCGGCGATGATGCCGACGTGGTGACCGCGGTCGGCCTGGCCATGGGCCAGGTCCAGGATGTGGCGGAAGATGCCGCCGACCGGCGCGCGCACGGCGTGCAGGATGCGAAGCGGCGAATTTGAAATAGCGGGCATCATCGGAACCAGCGCTCGCCGACGTATCGGCGCGCACAACCTGAAATGGCTGACGCGACGAGCAGACACGAGATAACGGCGCGCACGCCTCGCATCGGACAGCCCTGATGAAGTAAGGATATCTCGATTAAGGCCCTTCATCGTTAACAAACAATGACCGCAGCGGTCGTACGGGATGTTCTCGCAACCATTGGCTGAATTAACCCCCCCGCAACCTTAATGGAGTGTAATCGCCCCAGTTGAGTGAAAAAGCGTCCGCGGGAGTGAGCGATGCGTTTGGCGTTCTGGCGTGCGGGCAGCGACAAGGCGGGCACGGAAGAGGCGGTAGTCCGGAGGACCGGCTCTGATCCCGTGGCACGCAGCTATCGGCCGGTCGCGGCGACCGAGGTCAGGGACCTCGACCTGCGCCTGCTTGGCCAGGCTCTTGCGAGCAAGAAGAACTGGATCATCGTCCCAACCGTGCTTGCCGCCGTGCTGTCGATTGCCGCCGTCAATCTGGTTACCCCGCGATACAAATCCGAGGCGCGCATTCTGGTCGATGGGCGCGAGAACGTCTTCCTGCGTCCGAACGGCGAGCGCAGCGAGGAGCGCGCCGCGCTCGATACCGAGGCCGTCACAAGTCAGGTCCAGCTTTTGCTGTCGCGCGATCTGGCGCACGCGATCATCAAGAAGAACAAACTGGCCGAGCGGCCGGAATTCGATCCGGTCCTGCGCGGCTTTTTACCGTTGAGGTCGGTGCTGGCATTGATCGGGATCGGTCGCGATCCGTTATCGCTGACGCCGGAAGAGCGCGTGCTGGATGCCTATTTCGACGCGTTCACTGCCTACGCCGTCGATAAATCGCGCGTCATCGTCATCGAATTCCAGTCGCGCGATCCGGAGCTGGCGGCGCGCGTCGCCAACTCGATCGCGGAAGGCTATCTGGTCATGCAGCAAGCCGCACGCCAGGCGCAGGCCAAATCCGCCAGCCAATGGCTGTCGGGAGAAATCGACAATCTGCGCGACAAGGTGATGGAGGCGGAATCCCGCGTCGAGGACTTCCGTTCCAAATCGAGCCTGTTTGTCGGTACCAACAATACCACGCTCTCGAACCAGCAGATGGGCGAACTGAACACGCAATTGAACAACGCACGGGCGCTGAAGTCCGACGCGGAGTCGAAGGCGCGACTGATCAGGGAAATGCTTCAGAGCGGCAAGCCGATCGAGGCTTCCGAGATACTCAATTCCGAATTGATACGAAGGCTGTCCGAACAGCGCGTCACACTGCGCGCGCAGCTTGCCGAGCAGTCATCGACGCTGCTCGACGGCCACCCACGCATCAAGGAACTGAAGGCGCAGCTTGCCGATCTGGACCGCCAGCTCCGCGAGGAGGCGAGCAAGATCTCGCGCTCGCTTGACAATGACGCCCGCATCGCGGGCGGGCGGGTCGACGGCCTCAGTGCCAGCCTCGAGCAATTGAAGAAGCAGGCGACATCGACCAATGGTCAGGACGTCCAGCTTCGGGCGCTCGAGCGGGAAGCCAAGGCGCAACGCGATCTGCTGGAATCCTATCTCGCGAAATATCGCGAGGCGAACACGCGTGAGAATATCGAGGCGGCACCGTCGGATGGCCGGATTATTTCCGGTGCCATCGTATCCAACATTCCGGCATATCCCAAGAAGCTGCCGATCGTGCTGATCGCCACGCTGGCAACGCTGATGCTCAGCGCCGGCGCGATCGCAACCGGCGAGTTGCTGCTCATGACGGTGCCGCGCGAGGCGCCCGCGATCGTGTCGGCGCCGGCCCCACCCGGTATCCCGGCGGCGGCGGCGATCGCTGCGGTCGATCCGGCTCCGGTTTTCGCCGAGACGCGTCCGCGGTCCCAGGTCGAACCCGATCCGGAACTCGCGCCCGCCCCGGGCATTGCACCCGAGTTCACAGAGATCGAGCAACTCGCCGATATCTTGCGCGGTACAGGCGAGGCGGCGCGCAAGGTCACGATCCTTGGTACCGCCGCGGCCGGCAGCGTCAGCGCGACGGTGCTCGCGCTGGCGCGGCTGCTCGCGCGCGATGCGAGGGTCGTGGTGGTCGATCTGGCGGCATCCTCGCCTGTGATCGCGGCGGCGTCGGTCGATCCGACCGCGCCCGGGCTGGCCGAACTGATGCTCGGCGAGGCGTCCTTTTCGCAAGTCATCACCAGGGACCGGCTGTCGCGGGCGCAATTCGTCAGCGCCGGGCGTCCGGGCTCGGACCGTTCCTTGCTAAAATCGCCGCGGCTCACGCTTGCGATCGATGCATTTCTGCGGGTCTACGATCATGTGTTGCTGGACGCCGGTCTGGCTTCCGATCTGCCCGCGGAGTTGCTCACGGCGCAGGCGCGCGCGGTGGTGGTGGTACCGGATAAATCGATGGCCGCCGGCGCCCGCGCCTTGATGTGCGATCAACTCAAGGCGGTGGGCTTCAGCGAGGTGACGCTATTGAGCGAAGCCGCCCAGCCCTTCGAGCCGATCGGGCCGAGCCCGCGGGTCGAGGTGGCCGCGTAAGCCGGCACCTTCGGGGGGTTGCTTCAGCGAAGCACGCCTCGCAGCTTCTGCACGGTTTGCAAAAGCGGCTGATTATGCTTCACGAGATATTTGGTGCGGTTGACGGCCGACATCGCCGCCGCCGCGACCTTGCCGCGCAGGCTGAGCGGGATAAAGCTGTCGAAAATCGGTTCGTCACTCTTGCAAAAAAAACGCTTATAGCCATCCGACCCGACCCCGAGATCGAGGTCACGATAGCCCTGCGCGGCGTAGTGGTCGACGATCTTGCGGGTCAGGATCAGGCCGGGGCTGTATCGCGAACTGGCAGACATCGTGTAGGTATTGAACATCATGGAAAAGCGGCGGCCATCGGCGACGCCGGCGAAGATCGCGATGATCTCGTCGTCGCACTCCAGCGCGTGAATATCGATGATCCGGCCGCCGCCGGAAACCGGCGTCATGCAGGCGTCGCGGATAAAATCCTCGACGCCTTGTTCGGCGAACACGTTGGGCAGTTTCTGCTCGGCCATGCGCAGAGGCTTGACCAAGAAGAACCAGTCGAGCAGCCGCTTGATCTCGGCGTCGCTGATTGCGACCTGATAGCGAAAGCCCGGCAGCATTTGCAGTTTGCGTTCCTTGCTCCGCAACCGCCGTCGGAACGAGCCGCCGATCAGTGCGGCAGGCGCCGCGCCCGGCGGCATTGTCAGCAGCGGGCAAACGTTGACGGAAGTCTGGTATGGCAGCATCGCCAACGGGTTCGGCAAATCTCGCCATCGCTTCGGCTGTTGATGGAGCGCCAGAACATCGGCGCCGGATCGCTCATGCAGGGCCGATAGCAGCGTGTACAGATCGAGCGCGGTGGCTGCGGCGGCAAAATCCCGGTTCCAAAGCGCCATGTTGAATGTGGCGTGCTTGCCGCCCATGAACCGGGCCGTGCGTATTCCATGCTTGCGCGAGAGTACGAGCGGCAGCAGCAGCAGCGGCCGTCGTTCCGCGTCATGCGCGACAACAATGAAAGGCAGGAGGTTCTCGCGCGTCCCGACCCGGCTTTGCCAGGCGTTCAGGAAATCGAAGCGCTGATATGGCGTGGAGAACTGCTGCCGATCCTCGAGGCCGCGCCAGACGGTCTCAACCTGGCTGAGATCGTGAGCGATATGAACTCCGGCGATGCGGCTTGTCCGCGACCGCGCCGACGCACTTGCCGTCCGAGTATCTATCGCGGCAGGCATGGCCATTGCAAAACCTGTCTTTGGTGAATTATCTACAATTTGAAGCTTGGCTCGACCTTTGCAAAGAAATGATAACAAATCGTAATGACAGTGGGGCCGGGACGAGGCGGACAGACCGGCGTTGAGGGGCGAAACGTTGCCATCCTACAATGGATTATTGACGAGCCTGGCGCTGGAGTTCGCCTATTTCTGCGACCTGGCAAGGTTGCGGGAACGGGCGGCGCGCGGTACCGGCGTCATCATGCGGTTCGAACGGGTCCGTCCGCGGCAGAAAGCGGGCTTTCAGCCGCTCAAGTCAGGGGAAATCACCCCCGATTTTCTCGATCGAACGATCCGCGCCTTGAAGCGCTGGAGGTTCGATATCATTTCGATGGACGAGGTTTGCCAGCGGGCGGTGACGCTGGGCTTGCCGAGGCGGTTTGTCTGCCTGACATTCGACGGCGCCTACAAGGATCTGATCACCTCGGCCTATCCGGTGCTCTCGAAACATGGTGTGCCCTTTACCGTTTACGTGCCGACCGCGTTTCCGGACGGCCTTGGCGAAGCATGGTGGCTTGCACTCGCAGAAGTGATCGCGCGCGAAACTCGCGTCAGCCTGGTGATGGATCGCAAGGAGCTCCGTTACACGATCAGAACGACATCGGAAAAATATCAGCTCTTCGGCTTTCTCGATGGCTGGCTGCGCTCGCTGCCGCCGCCGGATCTTTCGTCTGCGATCAAGGACCTGTGCAGGCGATATTCGGTCGACTTGCCGGCGCTGTCGCGCGATGCATCGATGGACTGGGGCGACCTTTCGAGGCTTGCAGTGGATCCATTGGTGACGATCGGAAGTGCCAGCGTGAACTACCCGATCCTGTCGAACCTGAGGGACGTCGATGCATTGCGCGAGATGACGATGGGCAGGGCGGTCGCGCAAGCTGCATTGCACCGCGATGTCAGACATTTCGCCTATCCGTTCGGCGATCGCGCGTCGTGGCGACGGCAGCACGCCGCGATGTCAGCGGAAGCCGGGTTCGCCAGCGCGGCCTCGGCGATGCCGGGCATCGTCGAGCCGGCGGGCCGAACCAATCTGCACGCGCTTCCGCGCATTGCCTGGGACGGCCGGCGCCGGTCGCTGCGCGCCATGCACGCCATCCTTTCGGGCACCACCTTCGGTCTGCTGACCAGCTCGCGCTAGGGTGGCGAGCGCCGGGTTTCTCTCAACGCTGGAGGTCCGGCCGCGCCATCCAGCTGACGATCGGCATCGCCGGCAACACCCATCCCATGCCGGCCACGACATAGAATATGGCTTGCAACAGTCCGGAGTTCGCAAGCCACGGCATCTGCGCCACCGCCATTCCCAGCAGCGACCACACCGCCACCAGCATGAGAAGGGCGATGGTTCCCAGGAATTTGCGGGTGCGGATGGTCATGACGGAATTGTGCAGTTCGTCGACGGGGCGTGCCTTGCGCACGGGAAGCGACGGACTATAAGGAGCGCGCCAATTCATTCAAGCGCGCCTTGCGATGACCGCTGTTGCCGCACACCATGTCCAACCCAACCGCGCCGTCAAATCGTGGCTGGTATCGATCGCATCCCTGATTGCCGTCATGGTGCTGGTCGGCGGAGCTACGCGGCTCACTGAATCCGGGCTTTCGATCGTCGAATGGAAACCGGTCACCGGCGCGCTGCCGCCGCTCAATCCTGAGCAATGGACGCAGGCCTTCGAGGCCTACAAGACCATTCCGCAATATCGCGAGCTCAACGCCGGCATGACGCTGGCCGAATTCAAGACGATTTTCTGGTGGGAATGGAGCCATCGGCTGCTCGGGCGCGTGATCGGGGTGGCTTATCTGCTGCCGTTTCTCTGGTTCCTGTGGCGCGGCCTTTTCGGCGCCGAGCTGCGGCGGCGATTGTGGCTGATCTTCGGCCTCGGCGCGCTGCAGGGCGCGGTCGGCTGGTGGATGGTAGCCTCGGGGCTTTCGCAGCGGGTTGAAGTCTCGCAACTTCGGCTCGCCACCCATCTAGTGCTGGCTCTGCTGATTTTTTCAGGGATCGTCTGGACGCTGCGCCGGATCACGGACCGGCCGCCAGTAGCCGCGTCGCCACGGCTCAGGTTCACGGCGATGGTGCTGCTGGTACTGACCTTCATACAGCTTTATCTGGGCGCGCTGGTGGCGGGCCTGCGCGCGGGCAGGATCTACAACACCTGGCCCGATATCGATGGCGGGCTGATTCCATCGTCGGCGCGGCTGTTTTTTGAGGTGCCGTGGTGGCGCAATCTGTTCGACAATGCGCTGACGGTGCAGTTCGAGCATCGCATGACTGCTTACACGCTGGTCGTGCTCGCGCTCCTGCACGCATCCGACGCGATCAGGTCGCGGGCAGGGGCGCCAGCGGTCAACGGTGCGTTGGGCCTCTTGGCCGCGATGACGTTGCAGGCGACACTCGGTATTCTGACGCTGCTCAACCAGGTGCCGATGGATCTTGCTTTGGCCCATCAGGCTGTTGCGATCATGGTTCTGACGTTAGCGGTGGTTCAGGCGGAACGATGGGCGGTGTGCCCGAGAGCGGCGGACCGCCAAGAACTGGTGCTGCCCGCCGCGCAAATCGGGTGAATTGTTCGGCCGTAGGGTGGGCAAAGCCAACGGGTCGCGCGAATGCGCGCACCCGATGGCGTGCCCACCATCTTCTCACATCTAGAATGGTGGGCACGGCGCAAGGGCGCCTTTGCCCACCCTACGCGCGCTGAAATTCCGGGTCCGCGCCCGTCATTTCGCGCCCAGGGCCTGCTCCAGATCGGCGATCAGGTCTTCCTTGTCCTCGATGCCGATCGACAGCCGCACCACGTCGGGTCCCGCGCCCGACTTGATCTTGGCGGCATCGTCGAGCTGGCTGTGGGTGGTCGATGCCGGGTGGATCACCAGCGAGCGGGTGTCGCCGACATTGGCCAGATGCGAGAACAGCTTCAGGTTCGAGACCAGGCTGATACCGGCATCATAGCCGCCCTTGAGGCTGAAGGTGAATACCGCGCCGGCGCCCTTGGGCGCGTATTTACGCGCCAGATTGTTGTATTTGTCGCCGGCCAGGCCGGCGTAATTCACCGCCTCGACCGCCGGATGTCCTTTCAGGAATTCCGCGATCGCCTTGGCGTTCTCGCAATGCTTCTGCATGCGCAGCGGCAGCGTTTCGATGCCCGTCAAAATGAGAAAGGCGTTAAAGGGCGATAGCGCCGGCCCGAGGTCGCGCAGGCCCAGCACGCGGCAGGCGATCGCAAACGCGAAGTTGCCGAAGGTCTCCTGGAGCTTGATGCCGTGATATTCCGGACGGGGCTCGCTCAACATCGGATATTTGTTGTCCTTCGACCAGTCGAAGGTGCCGGCGTCGACGATGATGCCGCCGAGCGAGTTGCCATGGCCGCCGAGAAACTTGGTCAGCGAATGCACGACGATATCGGCGCCGTGGTCGATGGGGCGGATCAGATAGGGCGTCGCCAGCGTGTTATCGACGATCAGCGGTACGCCTGCCTTGTGGGCGACCGCGGAGATCGCTTCGATGTCGGTGACGCTGCCGGCGGGGTTGGCGATCGATTCGATGAAGATCGCCTTGGTGCGCGGCGTCACCGCGCGCTCGAAGCTGCCGATATCGTCGGGATCGGCCCACACCACGTTCCAACCGAAGCTCTTGAAGGCGTGGCTGAACTGGTTGATCGAACCGCCATACAGCCTGCGCGCGGCAATGAATTCGTCGCCGGGCATCAGCAGCATCTGAAAAGCCACCACCTGCGCGGCGTGACCGGAGGCGGTTGCGAGTGCGGCGGTGCCGCCTTCCAGGGCTGCGACGCGCTCTTCGAGCACCGCCGTGGTCGGGTTGGTGATGCGGGTATAGATGTTTCCGAATGCCTGCAGCCCGAACAGCGAGGCGGCGTGGTCGGCGTCGTTGAATACGAATGATGTGGTCTGGTAGATCGGCGTCGCCCGGGCGCCGGTGGTCGGATCGGGTTGGGCGCCTGCATGCACGGCAAGGGTGGAAAAGCCGGGAACGCGATCGGTCATTGTAGTTTTCCTTTTGCTGATAATGTTGGACCGGAATCCTCACGCTGATCGTCTCGCAGTTGCCTCATGCGAGATCGTTTTTGTTTATGGCGGCGCGGTCGGACGCGCTGGTTTCGCCGCCGCCGACGCTCATCCGGTTCAGCGACAGCCGCATGCCCTGGGTCGGTATCGGCGCGCGCTTTGAACTGAGGGTGCGCGAATTGACGCCCATCCACGATATCTCGGAGGATAGCCGGCCATATTCGATCTTGGGGCAGCGGTTCATCACGACCTTGAGACCGACGGCTTCCGCTCTTGCGGCCGCGGCGTCGTCGCGCGCCCCGAGCTGCATCCAGATCACCTTTGGCAGTGGCGTCATGCGCAGTGCTTCATCCACCACCGGCATGATGTGGCTGGAATTCCTGAAGATGTCGATCATGTCGACGGGGCGGCCGATATCGGCGAGCGAGGCGACAAAAGGTTTGCCGAGCAGGCCCTTGCCGACATGGCCGGGATTGACCGGGACCATGTCGTAGCCGCGCTGCGCCAGGTATTTGAAGGCGAAATAGCTCGGCCGCACATTGACCGGCGAGGCGCCAACCATCGCGATCGACTTCACGGCGTTGAGAATTTCGCGGATGTAGTCGTCGGAATAGGCGTCATGGTTCATTGCATAAATCCACATTCCTCATGGTGTGGAACCTTGAGGCATCATCCTTCGAGACGCGCGAACTGCGCGCTGCCGAGGGGATAAGGAGATCGAGTTTATCGGTCCTGCCACTTCGGCTCGCGCTTTTCGATGAAGGCGCCGATGCCTTCCTCGGCATCGCGCGCCATCATGTTCTCGGTCATCACCTCTGCCGCATGGTGGTAGGCGTCCGCAAGGCTCATCTCGGCCTGGCGGTAGAACGCGGCCTTGCCGAGTTTGATCGTATAGGCGGACTTGAGCGCGACCTGCTCGGCCAGCGCGATCGCGGCGTCGCGCTCGGTGCCGGCGGCAACGACGCGATTGACGAGGCCGATGTCGCGCGCCCGCGCTGCCGTGACCGGCTCGCCGGTCAGCAGCATTTCCAGGGCCTGCTTGCGCGGAACATTGCGCGACAGCGCCACCATCGGCGTCGAACAGAACAGGCCGATATCGACGCCGGGGGTTGCGAATGTGGCGGCGTCCGACGCCACCGCAAGATCACAGCTCGCCACCAGCTGGCAGCCCGCGGCGGTGGCGACGCCCTGGACCGCGGCGACAACCGGTTTGGGCAGGTTGACGATGGCCTGCATCATCGCGCTGCAGGCCGTCATGATCTCGGCGAAATAGGCCCGCCCGCGATCGCCATCGCTGCGACGGGTGGTCAATTCCTTGAGGTCGTGACCGGCGGAAAAGGCCGAACCATTGGCCGCGATTACCACCGCGCGCACGATTGCGTCGTCGCGAATGTCCCTGAGCGCCGCATGCAGTTCGGCGATCAGCCCCTCCGACAGGCTGTTGCGTGCATCGGGCCGGTTGAGCGTGAGCACGGCGATGCTGCCGATTCTCTCTTGCAGCAGAACCAGCGATTGCGGCGTGGCGGCGCCTGCTGTCTTAATCATCATCGCAATATCCACTTGGGCAGATGCATCACCCTAATGTAACAATCGGCCGGGGGCGAGGCGAGGGCAGGCGGCAGCTAAATGGTAATTGCCAAAATGAGCGTGGCTGAACTGGAACAATTTCTCCACGCCGAATTTCCCCAGGCCTTCAGCGACGGCGATATCTCGATCGAAAGCGCCGATGGCGCGTCCTCCCTGCTGCGCCAGCGCTACAGCGACCGCATGCTGCGCCCGGGCGGCACGGTCTCGGGACCGACTTTGATGGCGCTGGCCGATTTCGCCATGTATGTGGTGCTGCTGTCGGCGATCGGCCCGATCGGGCTTGCGGTCACGACCAATCTCAACATCAACTTTCTGCGCAAGGGACAGCCCGGTCGGGATGTACTTGCGGCGGCACGGCTTTTAAAGCTCGGCAAGCGGCTGGCGGTGGGCGAGGTCAATCTCCTGTCGGGCACCTCGCCCGATCCAATCGCCCATGTGACATCGACCTATTCTATTCCAAATACTTGATGTTTTCGATGGTATCTATGCACCATAATACTAAGTAATTGTTATCATTATACTATTGATCTGCGTTTGGGATTGACGCGGACGCCGGAGCTATCTAGAAAGCCCGCAGTTCGGCGCTGACCGCGTCCGATATCCCCCTTTCACGGATTTCCTCACATGAAAACGTTTTCGGCAAAACCTGCCGAGGTGACGAAGAAGTGGGTTTTGATCGACGCCAAAGGTCTGGTGGTCGGCCGACTCGCCTCCCTGGTCGCGATGCGGTTGCGCGGCAAACACCTGCCTACCTACACCCCCCACGTCGATTGCGGTGACCACGTCATCATCATCAACGCGGCCCACGCCGTGCTGACCGGACGCAAGCGCGACAACAAGGTCTACTACAACCACACCGGCTTCATCGGCGGCATCAAGGAACGCACCGCGAAGTCGATCTTCGAAGGCCGTTTTCCCGAGCGCGTGGTCGAGAAGGCCATCGAGCGCATGGTCCCGCGCGGCCCGCTGGGCCGGGTGCAGCTCGGCAATTTGCGCGTTTACCCAGGCCCCGAGCATCCGCACGAGGCCCAGCAACCCGAGGCGATCGATATTGCCAAGATGAATCGCAAGAACATGAGGGCCGCATAACATGCCCGAGACCATGCAGTCTCTCGATCAGTTGTCGCAGCTGAAGCCGGCCGTGCCCGACGCGCCCAAATACGTCAAGAAGGTCGACAAATTCGGCCGGGCCTACGCCACCGGCAAGCGCAAGGACGCCGTGGCCCGGGTCTGGATCAAGCCCGGCGCCGGCAAGATCTTCGTCAACACCCGCGATCTCGACGCCTATTTCGCGCGTCCGGTGTTGCGGATGATGATTCAGCAGCCGCTGGTCGCAGCGGCGCGAAGCGGCCAGTACGATGTGATCTGCACCGTGAACGGCGGCGGTCTGTCGGGGCAGGCCGGCGCGGTGCGCCACGGCATCTCCAAGGCGCTGACCTATTTCGAACCTGACCTGCGTGGCCTCCTGAAGAAGGGCGGCTTTCTCACCCGCGACTCGCGCGTGGTCGAACGCAAGAAGTACGGCCGCGCCAAGGCGCGCAAGTCGTTCCAGTTCTCCAAGCGATAAGCACCTATCCGAATATTTGATCTGGATCGAGATTAAATCAAAAAGGGCGCTTCGGGCGCCCTTTTTTGCGTGAATTGTAAGTAAATACGGTATTTGAAGAGGATGTGGCCTTAAGGAAAATTTAAATTCGGTATCCGTAGGAATACAGATGCGGCTCCCTCAAAGGTATTCTTGAATATCAAATGAGGGTGGCTGCCCATGTCGCTGACGACATTTTCGTTATGCTTTGCCGGTTCGGTGCTGGCGACTTCACTGGGGGCCGTCCTGCTCGCGCGCTTGGACTGTCAGAATAATTTCCCGGTGATCAGGTGGCTTGGTTGTGCCTATCTTTTTGGCGAGGCGTCGGTCGCAATCCCGTTGCTTGCGGGCGGCTCCCAGGGTGAAACGTGCTTCGTTGCGGTGAATGCCGTCGGCGTGATCGCCGGCGGCACCGTCTGGAACATATCGCGGGTATTAAGCCGGCGATCGGGGCATCTGCCGGGGCTTTTTCTCGGCGCCATTGTCTGGGTCGCCACAGGCGCGGCGCTGAAATCCGAGACCTCCGCCGTTCGGTTGATGATTGGGGTTGCGATCGTTGCCGTCTATCTGACACTGATTGCAGCCGAATTGCATTTCGATTGGCGGCTGCGGCGTCGCGATGGCGCCGACCGGCTGCGTGTGAGCGCCATTCTGGAGGCGATCGACGCTTCCTTGCAGGACGGAGAGCAGGAACAGGCGAAACTCAGCATCAGGGTTGAGGGTCTGCTGGCGCGCGCGTCCGTGACCATGGGCAATGCCACGGATGAATATCTCGACCGCGACGAACTCGATCGCCGGCACCAGAGACGTTTCGACGCCGAGATCGCCCAAGGTCAGCAACGCCTGCAGGATCTCGGCATTAGAATTGCGAATTTAAGGTCTCTGAAGGTCACGGCGCTGTCCATGCTCCGCAACGACCTGCCGTCACTGTCGTGCGCAAATCGGTCGCGGCGTCAAAATCTCGATCAGGTCACGATCGGCTAGAAACCAGGTTCAGGAAACCCGTCGGATTTTTCGCGCGAAGAGCATGCCCCTTAACGCAGGTCAACAGCAGCGGCGAAGCCTGACGGCTGGGTTTTACACACCGATAAAACCAGCCGCGAATGCAGCTTATATGAAACTTCAAAGGGCGCCTTCGGGCGCCCTTTTTTGTTGCTGAACCGCCGGCGAATTGTCGAGGTATTTACCTAAAACTTTAGGGCCGACGCAAACGGATTTAAAACCTGGCTTCCGTAGTACTACGTAGAAGAGGCGCGTGGCTTCAACCTTGCCGTGTAAGCTCATTCAAAGGATGGGTGCCCCATGTTGCTCGATACCCGTACACTCTATCTCGTTGCAGCAATGGTGGCGGCCATGCTGGGGGCCATGCTACTGCTGTTCGGCAAGCAGGAGAGCATCCCGGCGTTGAAATGGTGGGGAAGCGCCTATCTGCTGGGCGCTGCCTCGGTCGCGATCCCGACGCTTGCCAGCAATGCACTTGGCGAATGGCCTGCGCTGGCCCTGAACGCCGCCGGCTACGCGGCCTGTGGCATGGTCTGGAACGCTTCGCGGGTGTTCCACGGCCGCCGGACCAACCTGCCCGGACTGTTTTTCGGCGCCTTCGCCTGGATCGCCACCGTCATGACGCTGCCGGCCGAGCCCGCCGCCTTGCGCTTGACGATCGGCGCCGGCATCGTTGCGATTTATGCCGCGCTGACCGCCACCCAATTGTGGTCCGACCGGCGGCGGACGTTGCAGAAACGCTGGCTGGCGGTCGCGGTGCCCATGCTACATGGTTTCGTGCTGATGCTGCCGATCCTGCTTGGCTACCTGTTGCTTCAGGACGACGAGAAATTTTCCGGCAGTATCTGGACCACCATATTCGCCATCGAGCTCGTGCTCTATGCGGTTGGCACCGTGTTCATCATCTTCATGCTGGTATCGGAACGCACGGTGACGGCAAACAGGACGTTGGCATCGATCGATCCCTTGACCGGGGTGTTCAATCGCCGCGGCTTCGCGGAGGCGACGTCACGGGTGATCGAACGCGAAGCCTGCGCCGGCCGTCCGATAACGATGCTGATCTTTGATCTCGACCATTTCAAATTGATCAATGACCGCTTCGGCCATCCGGCGGGCGATGAGATTCTCAAATTATTCGCCGTCATCCTGGTCAACACGTTGCGCATCGCGGACCTGTCGGGACGCATCGGCGGCGAGGAGTTCGCGGCGTTGCTGCCGTGTTCGCTGGAGGAAGGCGTGATCACCGCCGGACGCGTGCGCGAGGCATTTGCCAATTCGGGGATCGTGGTCGAGGACGGGCCGGTCGATACCACCGTCAGCGTCGGCGTGGCCGGCGGGCCGGCAGGCACCGAACTCGAAGTGTTGCTGGTGGCGGCCGATGCCGCGCTTTACAAGGCCAAGCGTGGCGGCCGCAACCGCGTCGAGGTGGCCAAGGAACTGCCGCTGTCGCTGGAAACCTGGCGGCGCAGGACTGCGGGTTTCTCGCGTCAGCCGCGGCCGGGCCTGAACCCGTCCGGCGTCGGGCGGTAACCACCTTGTTGCGTATTTTGCTCAGGCGGCTCCGTGCCATGACCTCCGATCCAGGCCGGCGATTGCTGCTCACAGACTTTGTTCGCGGGCTTGGTTTCAAGACCCTTCATTATTGTGCGTGCCTGGGCTAGAGACGGAGCCCGCAACGAAAGGGCCGTCCCCATGATCACCGAAATCGCACAAATCGACGTCAAGCCCGGCACCGAGAAAGACTTTGAAGCCGCAGTCGCCAAGGCGCGTCCGTTGTTCCTGCGCGCCAAGGGCGGCAAGGGTTTCGAACTGCACAGGTCGATCGAGAAGCCGTCACGCTACCGGCTCATGGCGAAGTGGGAGACACTGGAAAATCACACCGTCGATTTCCGCGGCTCGGAGGATTTTACGGCATGGCGCGGGCTGGTCGGAGCGTTTTTCGCCGCGCCGCCCGAGGTCGAGCACACCGAGACCGTGCTGACCACGGCTGACTAGGGAAGGGTGGGCCATCCGCCGCCTCAGGCATTGGCTGCGCCCGGCGCGAGGTCCTCGGCCTTGAAGTAGTCGATCATGACTTTGACGATCGCCATCAGCGGCAGCGCCAGCGCCAGTCCCCAGATGCCGAACACCACGCCGAGCAGGATCTGGAACGCAAACAGCGTGGCCGGCGGAATGTCGAGGGCCTGCCGCTGGATGATCGGCGTCAGGACATAGCTTTCCAGCGCATGAATGCCAAGGAACAGCGCAAACGCGCTGGCCGCGGCGACCCATCCCGAAGCAAGGCTTGCCAACACCACGATCAGTCCGGCAACCAGCGCGCCGACCGTCGGGATGAAGGCCAATAGTCCGGCCTGGATGCCCAGGATGAAGGAACTCTGGATGCCGATGAGGGCCAGCCCGATCCAGGTCACGACGAACACCGCGAACATGGTGGCGATCTGCGCGATCAGCCAGCGCTGCAGGGTTTCGCCGATGCGGTCGACGATCACGGTGGCGCGGGCGCGATGCCTTGCCGGCGCCATATAGAGCAGCCCCTTGCGGTAGACGCCGGGCTGCGCCGCGAAGGCCAGACCCAAAAACAGCACGATGAAGAAATTTCCGACCGCGCTCAGCGTGCCCAGCAGCAATTTCAAGGTCTGGCTGACGATCGCGCCGCCGCTCGAGGCGAACGCGCTGGCGCCGGAGAGATTGTGGGTTGCCGCCGGGCCTGGTGTTTCCGTGCTCGCCGCCGGCGCCGCGTTCGAATTTCCGAGCTCGAAATAGCTGGTGTCGATACCATTGCGGTCGAGGAAGGCTTTGACAACGACCAGTTGCGACTTGATGGTATCGCTCAGCACCTTGGCCTGCTGAGCGATGGTGGCGCCGCCTAGGAAGACCACGCCCGACAAAAGGGCAGCGAGCACCAGGCAGACAATGGTCAGCCGCAGCGCATGCGGCAGCTTGGCCGCCTGGCCGAGCATGGTGGTCATGGCGCTGAGCCCGACACCGAGCAGCATGCCGGCGAAGATCAGAAACAGCGTCGCGGCAAAAGTCCAGGTGAACAGCAGCAGCGCAGCAAAGGCGATGGCGCCGATGCCGCCGACCGAGATGGCCCATGCCAGATCGTTGCGGGCTCGAAGGCGATCGCTGGTCGTGTCAGCCAAATTGTTTCCTTTGCAATCCATTCCCAATAATACTCTTTCGACAAAACCGCGCGGGGATCAAGCGGCGAAAGGCGCGCCGGTTTGACGCTGGCGCGTCTGAAAGGAACTGCTGCCGCGGCATCGGACTAGACGACCGATTCCTTGAAACCTGTCATTTCAGGCCACGGGCATTGGCCTCTCACTCCCTCTCCCGCTCTTCGCGGGGGAGGGTGGGGTGGGGGCGCGGCATCGGCGGTGTTGGTTACG
>NZ_JBEKXH010000063.1:0-20988 GCF_049512235.1 Bradyrhizobium sp. | reverse complement strand
ATCCCAACCAGTTGGCCAGCGCGAGCAATCCCGTGCTGCAGGACCTCAACGATGTGGTCTCGTCCCAGGGCGTCTTCAGTTCGACCCTGATCCAGACCGTTCCGGGTCAGGCCCAGGATAGCGTCACCTACACGGCAGATCCGGATGGTTTCATCATCAACGGCATCGACACGCGGCGTGTTGAGCCGCGCAACGCCCCCACCATCTTCAATGCGACCTTCAACAAGCTCTTGTTCTGGGATGGCCGTGCCAGGGAAGTCTTCAATGGCGTGGATATCACGGGGGTGCCGATCGCCCAGGTGGTCAATTCACCCGATAAGAACAGTGTTCCTTCGCTGGTGACGGTCTCGCTCGACAATTCCGCGATCGCCTCACTGGTCGCCGGACCGCCGGTCAGCATCAATGAGTTGTCGGCGGCGGGACGTAACTTTCATGAGATTGGCGGCAAGTTCCTGGTGCGCCAGGGCAAGAAGATCCGTCCGCTTATTCCGCTGGGCCAACAGATCGTCGCTGCCACCGACAGTGTTCTGGGGGGCGTCTCCAATTCGCCCAATCCCGGCATCAAGTTCAAATCCTACGATGCGCTGATAGAGGCCGCCTTTAACAGTCAGTGGTGGGATTCAAAATATGTCGTCCAGGTCAATGCCGATGGAACATTCGATCAGTTCTTCAGACTTCCAAGCGGCCACACGGCTGACAACCAATACACGCTCACTGAATACAACTTTTCGCTGTTTGCCGGGCTGGGCATCCAAAAATATCTCTCAACCCTGATCTCGGACCAGACGCCGCTCGACGCCTTCCAGGCGGGCAATACCTCAGCGCTCAGCGCCCAGGAGCAGCTTGGTCTCACGCTCTTTGTCAACACCGCCGCCAACAATGGTGGAAATTGCAACACCTGTCACACCATTCCAGAAGGCACCCGAGCCTCTGTCAGAAGAGCAACCGGGGTGCATTCGACGGATGTCAGTCCGCCGCCCGCCGATCCGCTCATCAATAATAACGCGTTGGGCTTCATCAATAATTACGGTATCCGGCCCGCGCTCGATGACCCCGGCGCGGAAGCCATTACTACGCTGGCGCCGCCCAACTGCACCACGCCGGCCACACCGCCGCTGCCGGCCTGTCCGAGTCCCCTCGTCAATTCCAAATTCAAAATACCCAACCTGCGCAATGTCGGCCTGACGGCGCCGTACAATCACCACGGCGGCAAATCGACGCTCGAGCAGGTCGTCGACTTCTACGCGCGCGGCCGAGGGGACGCCGGCGTTGCCCCGGCGGGCACGTTGCCGGCGCTGCTCGACACCACGCCGCAAAACGACGTCAACGGTCAACCTTCGACGGTCGGCGCCAACAACAAGGCTGCCCTGGTGGCTTTCCTGAGATACGGACTGACCGACCAGCGCGTGCTCTACGAAATGGCGCCGTTCGACCATCCGCAGATCTCCGTACCGAACGGCCATCCCTATGCCACCCCCGGTTCGACCACGCCGATCTCGCAGGGCAACACCAATGGCAATGCCATTGCGACGGATCAATTGCTGACCATACCAGCGGCCGGGGCGGCCGGTGTCGCTGTTCCCCAGACCAACTTCCTGGGATTGCCGTAAGCCGGCATTCCCAGCGTGAGGCTGAACAACATGCAGGCCGCGGCCGATCAAGCCGCGGCCTTCGCTTGTCTTTTTCAGTGACGCGCTTTTTTGCTGTTGATGCGGGCGGCTTGGCGCTGGCGCGCACGCTTCAGTTGTGCCAGGATGACGTTGACGGCCAGAATTCATTCAATCGAAAATATTTTCAAGTTGCGCGGGAGGAGATTTCATGACGATCGCCATCAAGGCTTACGCCAATGCGGATGACGTGCTGATTGCCTGGCAGCCGGACACATGGTCCGACGATTGGGTCGGGTTCCAGCTCGAACGGCGCAATGACACGACGCAACAGGTAACCGTTCTGGTCAACCGAATCCCGCCGAAGGCAGGCCAAGGGCCGGTACAGCCGACCGGCATCGCGTCAACGCAGTCGCCGATCCGGCGCTGCATCTGGACCGATCACAGCGTGGTGGCGACCGACAACGTGTCCTATCGCGTCACCGCGATGAAAGACGCAGGCAGCGACAGCTTTGCGCCCGATGCCGGTTCCGCGTCGGTGTGGACCGCGCCGCTGGTCGCGTCCGGCGACGCCGGCGGTGGACTGGCGGCCTATTTCAATCGCGGCACGCTGATGTCCCAGATCGTCAGCCGCTTCGTCGGCGGCGACGTCAGCGATCAATCGCTGCGGAAATTCCTGACCGACCTGGCGACGCCGGGATTCCAGGCCAGGCTTTATTTGTCGGGCGACGCATTGCACGAAATCCTGGCCTTCCTGCGCGACGCCGACCGCCGCGGCAGCTCGATCCATGCCGCGATCTATGAGATGAACGATCAGGAACTGGTCGACGCCCTGAAACCCTTTGCCGGCCGCGGCCACGTTCTGCTCGGCAATGGCAGCGCCACCAGGCCCAATGTGGCAGAGGAACTGACCGCGGCGGGGCTTGAGGTCAAGCACCGCGACCTTTCGCATCACGGCCGGTCGTCGCCGAGCGTGCACAACAAATTCGTCGTCGAAAGCGATGCGCAGGGCAATGCCAGCCGGGTATTGACGGGCAGCACCAACTGGACGACGACAGGCCTTTGCACGCAATTGAACAATGTGCTGATCGTCGATGACACCGTGGTCGCCGGCCGCTTTCTCGACCAATGGGGCAAACTGGTCGACGCCGGCGACGACATGCCGGCCGGGCTGAAGACGGAGAATGCCGAGCCCACGACCCACAACAATATTTCGGTCTATTTCGCCGCAACCGACGGCGAAGCCGAGTTCAAGCCGGTGCTCGATCTGATCGCAGGCGCCGAGGAAGGCGCGCTGTTTCTGATGTTCATGCCCGGCCAGTCGCCGCTGCTGGAAGCCTTGCTCGATCGGGCACAGAAAAACGACATCTATGTTCGCGGCGTGGTGTCGAGTGTCACCCCCTCAAAAACCGGCAATATCACCAAGGTGGCCGGGCAGGTGGTCAAGTCCGGCGCCCCGCCGCAGTCCTTCCACGACGACGTGCCGTTACCATCAGGGGTCAGCGACGACAATAAGCCGTCATGGGCGGAAACCGAATTCAACGTCCATGAAATGCTCGGGGCGCACATGATGGCGATCGTGCACTCCAAGGTGATCGTGATCGATCCGTTCTCCGACGCCTGCGCCGTGATCACGGGCTCGCATAATTTCTCGGTTTCGGCATCGGAGAAGAACGACGAGAATCTGGTGATCGTGCGCGGCAACAAGCCGCTGGCGCAGGCCTACGCGCTGCACATCAACGGAGTCTACGACCACTATTCCTGGCGGGCCTATCTCGGCAGCGGCGGCGACCCGGACCAGATCTTCAAGCCGCTCGATGGCTGGAAGCCCGGCGGATCGCGCGCCCAGGAACTCGACTTCTGGATGCAGGAGCCGATCCCCGCTCAGATGACTGCGCGCGGGGCGTCGACGACGTCTTCGCCGACAACGCCGGGACGTCGCGCCAAGCCGAAAGCCGGCAAGGCCGCGAAGAAGACGAAGGCCGGCAAAACTCCCAAAGCGAAAAAAGCCACCCGCGCACCCAAAAGCGCAAAGAAGACGAAAGCCGTCAAGAAGACGAAGGCGTCGGGGCGGGCCGCCAAGGCTAAGGCAAAATCGAAAGCTTCAAGCAAAGCAAAAGCGAAATCAAAGGCGTCAAGGCGACGGTAAAGCCATGACTGGGCATAGACCCTTTAGCGAGCTGACCAAAGGCTTTACGCCTGCCCGCCGCGCGCGCGTGGCGGCTAAGGCTGCAGCGTTACGCGAAGCGATGACGCTTCAGGAGCTGCGCAAGACGCGTTCTTGAGGATCTTCCACCGTCATTGCGAGGAGCCCTTGCGACGAAGCAATCCATAGCGCGGCGTACGCTTAAGTGGATTGCTTCGCTCACCGGACGGCACCTGGCGCCGAGCCGGTGGCTCGCAATGACGGCTCGAAAATCTCCATTTCTTTGGCGCCATTTTAGGCAGTCTCTCAGGCTGAACGATGATTCGGATATGATTCGAACTTCAAAATCACAGTACTGGCTCCTACACCCTACTCGCCAGCCCATTGCCGACGATGTCCGCATGAGCGCAGCGACATGCCGGACAGAGCAAGGAAATCCCGGATGTCGCTTCGCTCATCCGGGCTACCGTTTGCTCGCGCCGAACGTTGTCGTGTAAAGTCCCTCGATTTTATTGACCTCATCTGCTGTCAGCTCCGCAAAACTCGTCCGCGCGCGCACGCTTTGAAAGCCGCCCGCCGTTTTGGCGCAGGTAGCCAAGGAGATTATTGAGCGTGCGCTCCGGCTTGTCGATCATGTTTTCAATTCCGGCGCGGAACTGATCGAAGTGGAGCGTTTCACGCTCGACCGCATGATCATGATTCGGATCTCGAGGTGAGCATCGACGTGCCGCGTCGCCTGGCGCATCGGGACGTGCCTGTTGCGGGTTGACAAAGCTCGTACCGCTCGATGCTGTGCTGGCTTCGATCCCAGAGACAGTGCGGACTTTCTCCTGCAGGCGCGCCAAAAAAAGCGATTCTCGGGCGAAATTCATCGCCGATCGACAGGACACGCAAAATATGCGGATTTTCCCCTTGGCTGGATAACCAAAATGAGGGACTCTTACGGAACCAGTATCGGCACAGGATGCGATTATCCATGAGCGAGGTTGACGTTCTCATCGTGACCGGACTGCGGATGGAGTTCGAGGCGGCATGCGACGTCGGTCTTCTAAAAGACGGTTCACCGGGAGTTGTGTCCTGGGAGGAACGGGACATCGGCACCCCGACGCCCTACGTCATCGGGGACTTTATTTCGAACGGTAAATTCATGCGGGTCGCATTGGCCCACGGGGAGAGAATTGGCGGGCGGTACCTTTCCCCCGTGGCCAGTTATTTGTTCAGTCGACTTGAACCTCGTTGTATCGCCATGAGCGGGGCATGTGCAGGGAACCGGGCTGACGTCGCTTTTGGCGATGTCATCATTGCCGACATGACCTTTCAATACGACGAAGGAAAGGTAACCCAAGATGGATTCCTTCCGGATCACCGACCCGATAAACTGCGCGACAGCGCTTGGATCAGGCTCCTGGGCGAGTTGAAGCCACAAGGATTGCCTAGTCACGGCGTCCCTTCGGATTCAGAGGCTGAGCTTTGGCTGCTCGAGCAGACCAGCTTGGGGCGAGACGTCAAAGCTCATCCCGCCCGCAAGACCTATTTTCCCGATGAGGTCTGGGAGGAGCGGGTCAAAGCGCTCATGAATAGAGAGCTGATCTATCGCGAGGGGCGGCAGCTCAAGCTTACGGCAAAAGGCCGCGATATCGTCGACGAACGGCACGTGTTCGGTACGCCCCCGAAGAAGCTGCCCTTTAGGATCAAGGTCGGTCCAATCGCGAGCGGCAACGTAGTCGTCAAGGACGACAGGTGGGCTAAGTTGCAGGAGGAAGGTGTCCGCACTGTGCTTGCTCTGGAAATGGAGGCAGCGACCGTGGGAACCATCGGGTCACTGTTCAATCGCGACTGGATCGTCATGAAAGCCGTCATGGATTACGGCGACCCCAGCAAGGACGATCGCTTTAAAGCGTTCGCAGCCCGGGCGTCGGCCGAGGTTTTGTTTCCGTTCTTGATGTCGCAATTCGGACGGGACATTCCCGCTTCGGCTCGAAGAACTGCGGAGATAGCGCGAACGAACGCGACCGATCCTGGTGCGCTCGAGCAGATCGCTACGCGGGCGTTCATCGAATTGATCGCTGCCCTCTATGACGCTGGTCGTTTCCTGCCCGGCGGCGGCATGGAGAGCATTCCCCGATGGAAGGTCAGCCCATTCGTTCCCGACGAGCTGATGGAGAGGATTAAATCTCAGCTGGAGTACAACGCGAGTCTGGAGGACATCGCACAGGCTTTTCTCGACAAGCACCTCATCGACGACGCGCTCAAATCTCTGGTGAAGAAGATACATTACGATTGGGACAAATTGCTGCCTCACGCCAAGCGTTCGATGCATGAATTGTCCGAAAAATACCCGGACATCGGTCTTGCGAACCTCCCGGCACTCACAAGCGAGGAAACCGAAGTCGTCGGGATCAAGTGGCTCATTTCGGACGGGATGTTTCTCGATGAATGGCGATCATGGACCGATGACTTGGTAGAACACGGATTGGATCTTGTAGAAAAGAAGATTGCCCCGGCCGATTTGAATGACCAAGAGAAGATCCGATACTACTGCGACCGATTCGAATCGTTGATCGGCACCAGGATTGAAATCGATCTTGCGCTTGTAAGGGTCTCCACGAAGGTCGGTTTCCGACGAGTCTTCGATTATCTCATTTTGCGCGCCGAACGCACCAAGGTCCAGGTGATGGCTGTCGTCGACGAGATATGTCGTTCCCATCCACAGCCTCTTATTGCGGATCGCCTTTTGGCGGCGCCGATGAGGGATATTGTCGCCCCATTGATAAAAGACCCTCTGCAGGTCGCACCGTCGGCCCCGACAATGGAAGCGATAAAGGAAGCGCTCAAGAAGTACCCCTGATCGCGACTCTCACGCATCGACGTTACGATCGAGAGCATTGGAGCTTTTCCTTGGCGCCACCGATCGATCGGCCGGCTGTTTCGGCGGACGTGCCGTTGGTCTGCCGTTACGTTCCGGGACCAGGAGTTCATTGAGGCGTGGCAGTGCTATTCTGAGATAGCGGTCGTTGACCGCTTTCAGTTCGCTGAGAAGCGCCTCGGTCTCGGGGTAGCTCCCGGTGCGGGCGTTGTCCTCGCGTTCGGCCACGATCTTCAGCCTTTGCCAGATCCGAAGCGAGTCGGTGCGGATCTTTTCATAACTGGCCTGATCCGCGGGATCGGCGAACAGACTTGGCGGCGCCTCCTCCGGTCGTATGCCGTGCGCCTGGGCCTCCTCGGTGATGGTCTCCAGCGCCTCGATGACGCGTCGGCCCGCCGGGTAGTTGCGGGCAATCGGATCGCTCTCGGTTTCGCTTCGGATCTTGTCGCGAAAGATCCGCGACAATTGACCGGAAAATCCGTTGATGATCTCGATCCGGGTGCGCACGCCCAGCCGCACGCCGTCGGCAAGCCGCTGCACCGAAGATGGATGGTCGGTCAGCGGCGCGCTGAAGGCCTGGATGAAAAGCACCTTCAATCTGCAGAGTGTGCCATCGCGGCTCTTCGATGCGCTGGCCACGATGGGGCGAAGAATGCTGCCGCTCTCATGCCGGAAATAGGCCACCTCCTGCAACAGCAGATTGCCGTTGATGGCCTTGGTCAGCGAGTTGTAGAACCGCGTGATCCAGTAGGGCCGGGGCGAACGGAGATCGCCGCTGTCGCAATCCAGCATCTGCAGAAACTGCATCAGATGCAGACCGTCCGGCACATTGCCAAAGCCGAGCTTGGTGGCGGATTCGCTGTCGATCGAGACGGTGGCATCGTCCAGCGGTATCTCGGGCAGCCTGGTGACGTTGAAGTTGCCCGGTTTGCCCTTCGGCCAGCGCGGTTCAATCCAGATATAGGGCTTGATCGTCCGCTCTTCGAGAATGCTTCGAGCCTTGAGCGCGTTCTCGATCTGCTCCGCGGCGAGCCTGGCCTTTTTGTCCGGAGGGACTCTCCGCTTCACCAGCTTGCACATGTCCTCCAGCCAGCGCTGGATGTCGACATTCTCGGCCTTGATGGTCTGGAGATTGGCCAACGGACCCGGCGGCAGCGATTCCTTGGAATGAAGGCAGTAGATCGGGTGACGGTTCCTGGCCTCGTGGCGCCAGATGCTGCGAAAGGCTCCCACCTCGAAGAAGCACCAGGACCAGTCGTCGCTCGGATCGGTGTACAGCAGGATGAAGAACTTGGCCTTCTCCAGCGCTCCCCAGATGTTCTCGCGAAAGTCGTCGGACTTGGGAATCTCTTCGGACAGGAAGATATCAAGGTCCGGGATGACCGAGCAGAGCGCCTTCTGGACCTTTTTTGCCAGCGCGCCATCCTTGGCCTTGTGACTGAGAAATACCTCGAGTTTGGACATGGCGCCCCCGGAAAGCTCCGACCCGCAACGCCGGAATTCGCGGGGTCTTCCGCTCTTCCAATCCGGCATTGAAGTCACGCAGGAAAACAGCTCTGGGTTGGAGAGCTTGCATCGATCGCGCGGCGCCAAATGTGAGCCAGTTCACACCGAGCGAAAAAATTTCCCCTGTCGGTTCCGGCCCAAAATCACATTACTAGATCGGCCCAAATCCCAGCGAGCCGCGGATCCGGTTGATGATGAAGCCGCCGTCGCGGCTTGAGAGAACGCGCTCCAGATTGGCGCTGTCGATCTTGATGCTGGCGAAACGCGGGCCGCTCGAAACCTCCCGCATGTCCGGTGCAAAGGCCTCGATGTCGGCCATGGTGGCAAGGGTCCTCGCATCGGCGATCCCGCAGGCCCGGGCGACCCCGACCAGATCGACGGTATCAGCGGTGTGGCTCGCCTGGCCGCCGGTTTCGCCGTAGACCTCGTTGTCCAGCACGACGATGGTGAAATTCTTGGGCTTTTGCAGGCCGACGGTAGCGAGGCTGCCCAGCCCCATCAGCATCTCGCCATCGCCGGTGATGACGACCACAGGCAGCCCAGGCTGCGCCAGCGCGAGGCCGAGCCCGATCATGACCGCGCCGCCCATCGCGCCCCAGAGATAGAGGTTGCGATCGTGATCGCCGGCGGCGGCGATATCGTAGGTCGAGGCGCCGAGCCCGCCGACCGCGATCATCCCGCCGCGTTCCGCCAAAAGGCTTGCGACCACGCCGCGCCGGTCGAGCAGATTAGCCTTGCTCATTTGGTGAAAACCTTGGCCCCGATCAGGCGCTGCGACAACAATACGGCGGTCGGCGTGCAGGCATGATAGGCCTGTCCCGCCGCGGCCTCCACGACCTCGCGCACCTCGCCCGAATGGGAGGCCCGCAACACCTTGATGCCGCACAATTCCAACACGCCCGGTGTGGTCGATCCCATCGGCACCTGCCAGGGATTGAATTCGCCCCATTCGCCGCGCATCGTCACCAGCGCGAGGAACGGAAAGCGGAAGATTTGCGTGAGCGACAGCATGTTGACGCAATTGCCGACGCCGCTCGACTGCATCAAGAGCACGCCGCGCTGGCCGCCGGCCCAGGCGCCGGCCAATAGCGCCACGCCCTCCTCTTCCGTCGTCAGCGGCACCGCGCGCATCGAGGACGCCCCCAAGACGCGCTCGATCAAAAGCGAATGCCCGGCGTCCGGAACGTAAGGCACCTGGCGGACGTCGAAGCGCTGCAGAATCGCAAAGATGTCCTCCGGCCAGGAGGCTGTCATTTCGGCAGCCGTCTCGGAGGTCAACTCAGGGCGGGCGTGCATTTTGATTTCCAGTCGGCTGGCCGAGGCTGTATTCCGGTGGAGGGACTTTAGAGTTGCCTCGCGGATTCGAAAACAGCAAATACGGTATGGCGGTCTCACCTGACGGGTATGGCAGCATGAATGCAAACGCGCGAGAGCTGGCGGCCGGTTTCGACCTCGAGAAATTGACGCCGCAATTCTATGCCGACCCCTACCCGACCTATCGTGCACTGCGGGAGCATGAGCCGGTCAAGCGCATGCCCAATGGTTCATGGTTCCTGACGCGCTACGACGATCTGGTCCTTGCCTACAAGAACACGAAGCTTTTCAGCTCCGACAAGAAGCAGGAATTCCTGCCCAAATACGGCCATTCGCCGCTTTACGAACACCACACCACGAGCCTCGTCTTCAACGATCCGCCGGCGCACACAAGGGTGCGGCGGCTGATCACCGGCGCGCTGTCGCCGCGGGCAATCGCCGGCATGGAGCCCGACCTGGTCGCGCTGATCGATTCCCTGCTCGATGGCATCGCCGCCAAAGGCCAGTTCGAGCTGATCGCTGATTTCGCCTCCGCGATCCCGATCGAGGTGATCGGCAACCTGCTTGACGTGCCGCACGATGAACGCGAGCCGCTGCGCGACTGGTCGCTGGCGATCCTTGGAGCGCTGGAGCCGGTGATCGGCCCCGAGGCGTTTGCACGCGGCAACACGGCGGTAACGGGTTTCCTCGCCTATCTCGAAACGCTGGTCGAACGGCGCCGGGCAAAGCCCGGCAATCCGGAGCGGGACGTGCTGACGCGCCTGATCCAGGGCGAAGGCGATGGCGAACGCCTGAGCGAAAAGGAACTGCTGCACAACTGCATCTTCCTGCTCAACGCCGGGCATGAAACGACCACCAACCTGATCGGCAATGGATTGGTGGCATTGTCGGAGCACCCCGCGCAGAAAGCGCGGCTGATCGAGCATCCCGATCTGATCAAGACCGCGGTCGAGGAAATCCTGCGCTTCGAAAGCTCCAACCAGCTCGGCAACCGCATGACCACCGCGCCGGTCGAGCTCGGCGGCGTCGCGCTGCCGGCAGGCACGCCGGTGACCTTGGGCATCGGGGCGGCCAACCGCGACGGCAGGCAATTCGCCGAGCCCGAGACTTTCGACGTCGGCCGCACGCCGAACCGGCATCTGGCCTTCGCCACCGGCGCGCACCAATGCGCCGGGATGACGCTGGCGCGGCTCGAGGGCGCGGTCGCGATCTCACGCTTCCTTAAGCGCTTTCCCGGCTACGCGCAAAACGGCGTGCCGGTACGGGGCGGCCGCGTGCGCTTCCGCGGATTTCTGAGCGTGCCCTGCGTGGCCGGTTAAGGCGTCGCAAGCGCTGAGCCCAGCGCGTCTTCAGGCGCGTGCCCTTGTGCCGGGATGGCCAGGCACGCATTTGTAGCGACTGATCCAGTAGTCTTCGCTGCGATAGGTCGGATCCGCCGCCTTCCATTGCGCCAGCGCGGCCTGCGCGCCGACCGCGCAACTCAGCAGCGTCAAGTCCTTGTTCGAATCGGAGTCGGTGACGATCTCCTCGCTGCAGACCGGCTGACCCACCGATAAATGACAGAGCACGGCAATCACGGTAATGAACATGCTTTCGCCTCCTTGGCTAAATTCTGACGCAAGCGGGACACCAACCCGCCAAAGAAATGGCTTGCAGGCAGCCGCCCATATCGATCGGCCTGGGCGGACACGCGACGGTAATTTTTATGAACGTGGGCATCATATCCTCGTATGTTTTGGTACTGAAAAATAAGTTGCAAATTTCGAGCCAACTCTGATTTGAGAAAGTGGATTTTGCGTCGTTGCCGCCGGGATCTGTATGAAGTGGACGATCAATTCCGGTAAAATTTTCGAGATCGCGGGGTGTTCGCCCAATTCAATTCCTGAAATGCTTTCCATCTCGAAACATCCTCCGATGTATGCACGCCATGTTCAGCCGATCGCTCTTACCGTGAAATAGAAGCCGACCGCCGGCATGGTCGCAGCTTCGCTATCCTCAGCCTCGTCTTGCATGCTGGCATCGAAATAAGCTCGCGTCATGGCACTGCAGTCGGCCGCAGATCTGAGCCACTTCGCAATGCGATGCTACGGCTTGAAGAACGCGGGATCGTTGAGCGCCTTGATCATGGTGTCGACCATGTCGGCGGCGCCGTGATCCTCGCGCTCTTCCAGGAGCTCCCACATTTTGCGCAAGTTGGCGCGCATCGGCGCCTTGAGCGAGGGATCGCGTTCGATCAGGGTCCGCGCGATGCAGAAGGCAATGGCCTCAGTGCCCATCCGGGTCTGCTCGATTGAGGGTTTGCTCATGGTCGGCTCCTGATCGATGGTGAGACGGTTGCTTTGCTGGCGCCGCTGTTAGATCAAATTGCCGGGCGGGGATAGTCTGGGCCTGCAGAGCCGCGTCATTCGACGTGGCGCCGGCCACCAGGCCATTCTTCTGGCCCTGCGCTGAGCGCACCTCGGCGCAGAACATGCCGCCGCTGGTGCGCCCCCTACTCCGCCATCTCGACCGGCGTGGACGGGCCGGCGAGCGGCTTTTCTTCCATCAGGATCATGCACAGCGATGCCAGCGCGAGCATCGCCGTAGCGGCAGCGAACAAATAACGGAATGCCCCGACCATGTCGGCGGCGGCGATCGAATTCACCGGGCCGCGATGCTCGCCGCCGAGCGAAATATCCGGCCCCAGCGCCATCAGCAGGATCGCGGCGAAGGCAGCGACCGTGAATGAGGCCATCAGGGCGCGGAAGAAATTCATCGCGCCGGTGGCGGTGCCGACCTGCGCGCGCGCCACCGCGTTCTGGATCGAGACCACGCTGACCGGGAACGCGGTCCCGAGCCCGAGCGCGCACAGCGCCAGCAGCACCAAAAGCGCCCACAGCGGCAGCATGGTGAGCGTCATTGCGAATGCCGCCAGCGCCGCAAAGGCGGTGCCTGCTATCGCGACGCGCTTGTAGTGCTTCGAGTGCACCATGGTGCGGCCGGCGATGGCGGCGCCGACGGTCGTAACGGCGGCCAGCGGGATCAAAGCCAGCCCGGTTTCGCTGGCGCTGAGGTGATAGACCACCTCGTAATAGAGCGGCAGATGCACGGTCAGTCCGATCATCGCGCCCATGGCAAAACCGCCGGCGGCCATCGCATAGGGCACGACCGTTCCCCCCAAAAGCGGCAGCGGCAGGAACGGCTCCGCGGCATGGCCGGCGTGCCACACGAAGGCGCCAGCGAGCAGGACCGCGGCACCGATCATGGCCATGATGGCGGGCGACAGCCAGAGATAGCGATTGCCGCCCCAGGTCAGCACCAGCATGAAGATCACGGCGGACGCCATCAGCAGCACGCCGCCGAGCCAGTCGATCTGGCGCTTGCGGTGAAATACCGGAATCTTGCCCATCCTGGGCAGCAGCAGCATGAGCGATGCCAGCCCGAGCGGCAGGTTGATCCAGAAGATCATGGTCCAGTGCAGATGCTCGGCGAACACACCGCCGAGGATCGGCCCGCCGATGCCCGCCGCGGTCCAAACGCCGCTGAAATAGGCCTGGTACCGGCCGCGCTCGCGCGGCGTCACCACGTCTGAAATGATGGTCTGCACGATCGGCAGAATGCCGCCGCCGCCGATCCCCTGCAGGCCGCGGGCCAGGATCAGGACCTGCATGTTCGGCGCCAGCGCGCATGCGATTGAACCCGCGATGAACAGGCTGAGTGCGGAGATGATGGTTAAGCGGCGGCCGTAGATGTCGCTCAGCGTGCCGAACACCGGCGCCACCGCGGTCGCAGCCAACAGATAGGCCGTGATGACCCAGGACAGGCTGGAGACGTCCTGGAATTGCCGGCCGATGGTCGGCAGCGCGGTGGCGACGATGGTCTGGTCGAGGGCGGCCAGAAACATCGTCAGCATCAGGCTCATCAGGATGGTGCGAACCTCGCTTTGGGTCAGCGGCGCCCGCGGCGCGATCGGCGGCGCATCCGATAGATCGATGACCTCAACCGGCAGTTCCGCCAGTTCGCCAGCGATTGTCTCGGGCAATGACTCTCGCCCGGCCGCTTGAGGGCTGTGCCGTTCGAACCTGTTCATTTGATTATATTTAACGTTGCGATGGAAAACCGCGGGGGAGTCATAGGGTCCGGCGCCAATCTAGGGGACAAACGCCGGCCTTGGCAGCGGGTCGAGCGCATGGGTGCGTCCCGCCGAACACCCATCGCGATGGCGTGATCAGGTTTGCGGCCTTTTCTTCAGACGCGCCCGCTTCGGCAACAGCGCCGGCCACTGCACGATGTGATCTTCGAGGTCAGCCTCCGCGATCTCGGTCTCGGTTCCCTGCACCCGCCCGCGCACCGAGACACCGGCTTCGTGGACCGTATCGGGATCGCCCGAAATCAGGGGATGCCACCAATAGAGATCGCGGCCGTCAGCCACGAGCCGGTAGCCGCAACTCGGTGGCAGCCAGTTCAGGGTGCGGACGTTTTCCGGCGTCAGCCGGACACAGTCCGGAACCTGGGCGGACCGATTTGCATAATCCTTACAGGCGCATAAGCCCGCATCCAAAAGCTTGCAGGAAATGTGGGTGAAATAGATCTTGCCGCTGTCTTCATCCTCAAGCTTTTCCAGGCAGCAGCGCCCACAGCCGTCACACAGGCTTTCCCATTCGGCTTTGGACATCTCCTCCAACGTCTTGGTTTTCCAAAAGAATCCCTCTTGAGGCGAGGACGGCTTGGGGGGCGCGGTCATGGCAGCTGGCATTCTTCCGAGGGGTGCAGGCTGAAACCCCTTCATGGGACGGCTGTGGCTGCAGCGCAAGTGGCGCCACGACAGCCCGCAGGAGCCCGGGAGGGCATTAGGGCTGCTGTTCAAAATCACTGCAGGACCGTTGGTTTATGGTCCCCGCTCGGTTAGAACTCACGGCTAGGTCCCCAACGGCGCAAGCAGCGCCTTGGGTTTGCCGCAACATTCCCGCAAGAGGTCTCAACCGTGCCCAGTTGGGTGCTTGAGCGCCTTCGAACTGACCAAAGGCTCCGGTGCGCCAGATCGTCCCACCGCAATGGAAGAAGAAAATCCAGAATTGGATGCTGGATTTCGATGCCCGCATCGATTCGACGCTGTTCTCTACCGGGGTCGGCGCACGTGAGCTTTACGAGCGTTTCTCCACCTTCATGGACCGTTTCTATATCGGCGGCTGGAAGCGCTTTGTCATCATCGAACCGTTGTCGGAGGCTGCCAGCATCGGCCTCGGCGGCCTGATCCTGATGCTGGCGCTGGCGGTGCCGGCCTTCCGCGAAACCGCTGATGACGACTGGCTGAAGAAATCCGATCTGGCGGTGACGTTCCTCGACCGCTACGGCAATCCGATCGGCAGCCGCGGCATCAAGCACAATGATTCGATCCCGCTGGAGGATTTTCCGGACAATCTGATCAAGGCCACGCTGGCGACCGAGGACCGGCGCTTCTATGACCATTTCGGCATCGATGCTGCCGGCACCTTGCGCGCGCTGATCACCAACGCGCAGGCTGGCGGCGTACGCCAGGGCGGTTCGTCGATCACCCAGCAGCTCGCGAAGAATCTGTTCCTGAGCAATGAGCGCACCATCGAGCGCAAGGTCAACGAGGCCTTTCTCGCGATCTGGCTCGAGACCCGGCTCTCCAAGAACGAAATCCTGAAACTCTATCTCGACCGCGCCTATATGGGCGGCGGCACTTTCGGCGTCGACGGCGCCGCACATTTCTATTTCAACAAGTCGGTGCGCGACGTCAATCTGGCGGAAGCCGCCATGCTGGCCGGGCTATTCAAGGCGCCCACCAAGTTTGCCCCGCACATCAACCTGCCGGCGGCGCGCGCCCGCGCCAATGTGGTGCTCGACAATCTGGTCGATGCCGGTTTCATGACCGAAGGCCAGGTGTTCGGCGCGCGGCGCAATCCGGCCACCGCGGTCGATCGCCGCGACGAAAATTCGCCGAACTACTATCTCGACTGGGCCTTCGACGAGATGCGCCGGCTGGTCGACACCTTCCCGAAATCCTACAATGAGCGTGTCTTCGTGGTGCGTACCGCGATCGACATGAACGTGCAGCGGGCGGCCGAAGAAGCCATCGAAAACCAGTTGCGGCAGTTCGGCCGCGACTATCACGCCACCCAGGCCGCCAGCGTGGTTGCCGATCTCGACGGCGGCGTGCGCGCGATGGTCGGCGGCCGCGACTACGGCGCCAGCCAGTTCAACCGCGCCACCGACGCCTACCGGCAGCCCGGTTCGTCGTTCAAGCCCTATGTCTACACCACGGCGTTGATGAACGGCTTCACGCCGAACTCGATCGTGGTCGACGGCCCGGTCTGCATCGGCAACTGGTGTCCGCAGAATTACGGCCACTCTTATTCCGGCGCGGTGACACTGACCCAGGCCATCACCCGTTCGATCAATGTCGTTCCCGTCAAGCTGTCGATTGCGCTCGGCGGCAAATCACCCAATCCGGCCAAGGCCGGCCGTGTCAAGATCGTGGAGGTCGCGCGCCGCTTCGGTATCACGGCGCCGCTGCCGGACACGCCGTCGCTGCCGATCGGCGCCGACGAAGTCACGGTGATCGAGCACGCCGTGGCCTATGCGACCTTCCCCAACAAAGGCAAATCGGTCGTACCTCACGCGGTGCTTGAAGTTCGCACCGGCAGCGGCGATCTGGTCTGGCGCTTCGACCGTGATGGCAGGAAGCCCTTGCAAGCGATTCCTGCTTCGGTCGCCGCCGACATGGCGGGCATGATGAGCCACGTTGTCAGTGAAGGTACCGCGCGGCGCGCGGCGCTCGACGGTATTCCGACCGCCGGCAAGACCGGGACCACCAACGCCTATCGCGACGCCTGGTTCGTCGGCTATACCGGCAACTTCACTTGCGCGGTGTGGTATGGCAACGACGATTACTCGCCAACCAACCGCATGACCGGGGGCTCGCTGCCGGCGCAGACATGGCACGACATCATGGTGGCGGCCCATCAGGGCGTCGAGATCAAGGAAATCGCGGGCGTCGGCGCGGGCACGAAATTGCCTGCTGCGGCTCCGACGGTTGCGGCCAACGGTGCATCGAAGCCTCCGGAGATCAAACCCGGACCGCCGCCGATCCTGACCCGGCGCGGCGCCGATATCCTGGTGCAGGTGGAAAAGATGCTCGACGACGCCGCCAAGACCGCGGGCGATCCGGCAAAACCGCTCAAGCCGGTATCGTCCAATTCGTTGGCATTCCCCGACGGTTTCGCCGCGGCCACATCAGGCAGCGCGGCGATGTCGGAGCCGCGCAAGAACTAGTGCGGCGAACTTGAAGTTCCGCTGCAAGTTCATGTTAGGAACCTCAAATTCAAAACCGCACTGGAACGATCGAATGACCGGCGTTCTCTTGATGGCGAAAGCATCAGAGGGCGCGGGTGAGCGTTGTGAACTTCAAAATCGGAGCCTTGGCCCGTGCGGCTGATCTTTATCACCTTGCTGGCGCTGCTGCTCGCCACCGCCGTAGGCCTCGGCGCGACCTGGTTGACGGCGACCCGCGGCACCGATCTCGGCACCCTGACGATCGGCGCGTGGACCGCGCGGCCCAAGACCGGCACCGCCGATGTCGACCCCTATTCGCGGGCCTCGATCGCGCGCAGCGGCGAGCTCCCGGTCGGCACCGGCGACGGCGTGGCCTTTTCCGCCACCACCGACGATCGCAAGCGGCCGCTCGATGGACGCTGCGACGTGGTCGTCAGCGGCGTCACGCCGGCGGCCCGGTTCTGGACCTTGACGCTTTATGACCAGAAGGGACATCTGGTGGCGAATTCCCTGCAACGTTACGGCTTCACCAGCCAGGAGATCGTCCGCGGCGCAGACGGCGCGTTCGAGATACGGGTGGCGTCGCGGGCGCGCGCCGGCAACTGGCTCCCGACCGCGGCGATCGAACGTTATGCCCTGATGCTTCGGCTTTACGACACCCCGGTCGGTGTCGCGACCCGGACCCAGCGCGATGCGCCGATGCCTTCCATTGCGACATTGGGGTGCCCGTGATCCGCCTGCTGTTTGCGATCATCGCGGGCGTGCTGCTGGGCGGCGTGGTGCACCTGGTCAGCGTGCTGGCCTTGCCGCGGATTGCGACCAACGACGCCTATGCGCGGCTCGCGCCGATGACGAAGCTGAACGCGGTTACGCCGCTGCCGCAGGTCGATCCAAACAACGCGCCGATGCCGTACCTCGACCCTGCTTTCGCGCTTGCCGTCTGCCGCTACGATCTCTCCGGCGGGCCGATCAAACTCGCCGTTCCCGTCAGCCAGGCCTATACCTCGGTGTCGTTTTATACCCGCAACGACGTCGCCTATTACGCCATCAATGACCGTTCCGCCGGACGCAAGGTGATCGAACTCGATCTGATGACCGAGGCCCAGCATGCGGCATTGCCGGAAGAAGAGGACGTGACCGCCGCCGACCGGCTGATCATCGATTCGCCTTCCGCCACCGGCCTGATCCTGCTGAAGGCGCTGGCGCCCGAGCCGGGCCTGATGCCGCAGGCCCAGGCGTCACTCGCCGCCGCGAGCTGCAAGGTGCAGACCGACGCGGCGGCGAAGCCGGCCGAAGCGCCGCTGGCCAAGCGCTGATCGCGGCGCCATCGCGCGCGTTGAATGGCACGAGCTGCAGGTGGCTAATCAAAAAAGGCGCGGTTGCGCCGTGCCTACCGCGCCGCTTGGGCGAAGGCTTGTGTCTCGAAGGATGGCAGCTTGCACGGCTATCCTTCGAGACGCATCGTTTGGCGCGATGCTCCTGATACGAAACCCGGACTCCTGAGCATAACGGGAGGCACTTACCGCGCATCATAAACTGTAGTCATCGCCCGGCTTGACAGGCGACCCAGTAATCACCGGCCTCAGCGTCTAAAGCACAAACTTCGTCTGGCGGTACCCGATCGATGGATTTTCGCCCGGAGCTTCCGCCACCCCAACCCTCCCGAGAAAGTGGGCGAAAAAACCCTTCGGAATCAACGGGAGCAAGGGGCCCACTTTCTCTCCGGCGTGGTGCGGGCTGCGGCGCGCTGGTGGTCTCCCCCGCGAAGAGCGGGAGAGGGAGCGCAGCATCGCAAGCGTCGATGTGATCAGAACTTCGGAAACGCTGGATAAGTGACTCCAACAATTGCTTCCGTCGTTCCGCGGCCTGCGCAGCAGGAATCTTGTCGCCATCACCTCTGGATTCCGGGTTCGCGCCAAGTGGCGCGCCCCGGAATGACGAGGATACGAAGTGTCAGAAACACAACATTAGCCGCGCACGCTCACCGCATGCCCGATCACGGGCTGCGCCGAGACCGGCGGGTTCGCGGTCTGCGCGGCGAGTTCGTTGATCAGGCGGTCGGCGTCGGCGGCCATATTATCGGGCGCCGCTATCACCAGCCGTTCCAGCGCCCAGCGGTAGGAGGAGATTCTCCGCTCCAGGCACTGCTGCACCCACTGCACGATCAGGCTGTTTTCCTGCATGCGGGCGACCGCATCGGTGCGCTCGCGCGGCGACAATTCCGAAATATGCGGCAGACTGGCGTTACGCTTGCGATCGAGATCGATCACCCGCACCGCCGCGGCGAAGAAAGGTTCGAACCGGGTGATGTCGTCGCGCACGTCATCGATCACCAGCGCATAGCGCGACGCGTGCGAACGGTGCGGCTCGTCGATCAAGGCGCGTCCATAGGCGGTGCGATCGAAGGCCGGGGCCTGCCGCCAGGGCGAAGGCTGCGCCCCGTATTCGCCGAACACGCTCCGCCAGGCCGGTCGCGAGTGCGGCGGCTCGATCAGCGGATAAGCCAGATCGCGAAGCAGCCTTTCGTTGTCGGTAAGCTGGAATTGCGACACCGGCAGACCGACGCTCGATGTCGCCTCGCCGCCGATCCAGCTGTGCATGTCGTCGTTGCGAAAATCCTGACGGGTTCGGCCGAAATCGCCACCGCTGCAGCCGCCAAGCGCGGCGCTGATCAGAAGCAAGATCAGGTGGGATGATGACCCTGGGATCCGCCGCCTGACCGGAATCGGAAACCGCGTCTCCGGCATGGTAAAATGTCCGAAATCAGCGCCGACGGCGGCGGCGACCCTGGGCGGCGCCTTCTTCTGGTCCTTTGCCATCGCTGCTTTCATCGGGGTTGCGTTCGATCCGAATCGCCGGGAGGATCAGGATGGTTGCCATGCCTTCACCCGGGCCGCCGTTCATGGTCGAGCCCAGCCGCCGCGATGCGGCATCCGCCGGAAATTCAATGATAGTACCCATGTCTGACTGATCCTCTGGCTGCCGCTCCGACGCGATCTGGCCGGCGACAGGCGTTATTAAGATCAGGACGTGGTTAACAGCATCTTAAGTTGCCGAACCAGGCTCCGATTTCAGGCAGGCGTTGCGGCGCCGCCATCGCAGGGCTACTACGAGGCCTCATCCCATGGTGGCGCTTTACCGGTTGTTTTGCTTAACGGGCTGTTAAAGCCACTTGCCGTATTCTCGCGCGAGTTCTACTCAGTCGCGTACCCAGACATGACCACAACTCCGATGTTTCCAGGCTTCGACGGGTTGATAACGCTCTCCCGCCGCGAGGGCGTCGACATCCGCCCCACTTTGCTGCGCGTCTTGACCGATCTCTACGTTCAGGCCAGCGTGCACAGCCGCGACGAGGAGCAGCAGTTTGTCGAACTGACCTCCCGCCTGATCGATCATGTTGACGACGCGACCCGCGCGGCGGTTCGGGGACGGCTTGCAATCTATCCGGGCGCGCCGCCCGAAGTCCTCAGGAGACTGGGCTTGCGGCCCTATCAAAGAGATCAGCGCGTTCCGCTCGCCGCCGAGATAAGCATCGCGCCGGCAACCTCGCCGCCGCCCAAGCCATCGAGCCACGCGCAGTTGCGGATGGCATCCAGCCTGTCGATGCGGCCGCAGGACGCCGCCGAAATCAGCGACATGTTCTTCCGCGCCAGCGCCAGCGAACGCGGATTGATCCTGCATAATCTCCAGGACACGCCGTTACGGGCGTCGGCGCGAATTCCCGCCGCACGCGCGGCGCGCACGATCGAGATCCTGGAGAGGGCCGCGTTCGTCGCCGACGTCGCAAACTTCACACTCGAACTCGGTGACGCACTGATACTGCCGGCGCGGGTTGCCGCCGAGATCATCGACGATCCCGGCGGTGAGCCGCTCGCCTGCGCGGCGCGGGCGCTGAATATGCCGAGCCCGGTTTTTCAGCGGGTATTGCTGTTCCTCAAGCCTGAAATCGGGACCTCGGTGCAGCAGGTGTACCGGCTGTCGCGGCTGTACGAAACATTGAGCGAACGATCGGCCCTGATCATGCTGGCCGCGTGGCGTGGCTCGACGCTGGCGGCGACCCGCGCCAAATACCGCCCCTCGCTTTACGACGACGAGCGCCATCGCGAGCGCGCGGCGCCGGCCCAAACCCGCCCGGCGGCGCAACCGCCTGGCGGGGCGACCATGGCACCGCGCAAGGGATCGCAGGGTTCGGGGCGCTAGCGCATCGCGCATGGTCCGATCGCAAAACAGGATCCGCCGGATCAAGGGTGCGGCCGCCGGCTGTTGTTCGA
>NZ_JBEKXH010000062.1:0-21004 GCF_049512235.1 Bradyrhizobium sp. | reverse complement strand
AGATTTCGGCGCCGATCCAACCGGGCAACAGCGGCGGACCGGTCGTCGATCAGAGTGGCAATGTTATCGGCGTTGTCGTTTCATATTTGGGAAGCCACGCCAAAAGCGCCGCACAGAACGTCAATTTTGCGATCAAGGTAAATGTGTTGACCGAATTTCTGGACTCACATGGCGTCCCCTATTCGACCGGTGCAAGCGACAATCCGCTTCACGGTTTCGAGCTTGCGGAGAAAGCACAATCAATTTCCGTTTTGATTATATGCGAAAAATGATGGAGATCTTTTCAGAACAAGCCGAACGTTAATCGAGGGGCGTTGCCGGACTTGGATTTCGTAAAATCTCGTGAGGGTGAAGCGTGTTTTAAATGAGTCTGTTCTTTAGTAAGCTCGGTTTTATCCACCGCCGTCTATGGAGCCGCGACGGCTTCTATCGGGTCGCCCTGCTCTTTGGACCAGCCCCTCTGATCGGCTGCGGCGTGGCGACCGGCATTTGGTGGCTCATGGTCCGGGCGCTCCCGGCGCCGATCGTGCAACCACCTGATTGGGGCAAGCCACCCCAAGCTCCAGTAAACTGGAGCACCACGGGAGAACCGCAGGCTGTCCAGCCGGCACGGCCGATCCCTCCGGTTGGCTCGAATGGCAGGTTAAGCGGATATGAGGCGGGCTGGCAGGCGACGATCCGCGCGGTCGAGCTCGGTCCGATGCTCAATCTTGAGATAAAGCCGACGCCTTTGAGCGCCTTCTTCGTCGACGGGTCGACAATTGATTTGGCGCAGATCATCGCGGCAGGCCCCAAGGACACAAAATTCGTTGGGGCTGGATCTGGTTTACTCGTCATCAGTTCGCCGGGAACCTACGCGCTATCCATTCGCTTTGAGAGACCCCCCGGCCCAGTCGCGGATTGTCTCACGCGTCTCAGTTTTGGGCCGCGCGCAATTGTTTCGAACTATGAGACCTCAAACCCAGGTAATGCTTCGAGGACATTTGATGCCGCCAGGTTTGATCTCCAGCCGGGGCTATATCCGATCGGCTGGGTCCTTGGTTGCTGGCGAGGCCAGGAGACGGTCGGGCCAGGCCGGATAACCGTTCTCATGAGTCATCCCGGCGACCAAGCCCTCCAACCTGCGCGTCCAGACGATATCGTCCGACCGGAGCGAATAAGGTAACTGTGCATCCCACCCTGCGGGTGGGATGAGCTGGATAAATTGGCGGTGATTTGTCAGGCGTGATGCCCAGCTCCATTGCCATCGGCCAAGCCGCCGGTCTCGCAGCCGCGATGATCGCCGTAGCCAATGTCGTTGCGAAAGTATCGCCGGTCGAACGGGTGCAAGCGAAGCTCCGGGCGTCGAATGCCGATCTTGGCTAAATCGACCTGGCCGTCGCTGGGGAAATCGGCTCCGCTGCGCGGCATTCGTTGCAGCCTGCACCATGTCGGATTGAGGGTATAAAGCGCACAAAGCGCAAATCCCCGGGGACGCCGGGCTCACGCCCAGGATACCGACGAGCCTGATACTGACGTGATGGATCTCAATCGGCTCTTCAGCAACAGGCAAATCGCCTCAGCGCATGCTTGGTTACGAAACCATAACCGCAGGTGTCGCAGGTCCAGAGATAGCTGATGACATTTTCGGAAACATACGCAGAGGCTTCCGCAGCCACCATCGAATCCGCGCAAACCGGGCAGGTCGGCAGATCGCACCCGCGCGGATCGGGGTGAGGCGCGACGGTCGGGATTTCAGCAAGTGCTGGCATCGTGACCTCCTTGCGGTTTACGATCTGAAAGCAACTTTAGCATAGTCTGATTTGTTTGACGATGTCGCAACACAAATGCGTTGGATTTAGGTTTTTTGACCGATTAAAACTTTTGCATTGCAGCGAAACTGTATGCAGGATTCTGACTTGCACGCGGGCACGGGCTGCCTCTAATGAGAGAAGTGCAGAGTTGGCAGCACATTGTCACCACAGGAGTTCGTCATGGATGCATCGTCAGCCACGAGTGCAGTGCACAGGCCCGGCCGTGGCCGGGTTTTCGACAGCATCGTCGATGCGGTCGGGGATACGCCGATCGTCCGTTTGCGCAAATTGCCACAGCAGCATGGCGCGCACGCGACGATTTTGGCCAAGCTGGAATACTTCAATCCCGCAGCGAGCGTGAAGGACCGCATCGGCGCGGCGATGATCATCGCGATGGAAAAGGCCGGTGTGATCCATGCCGATACCGTCCTGATCGAACCGACATCGGGAAATACCGGCATCGCGCTGGCGTTCGTCGCTGCCTCGCGCGGCTATCGGCTGAAACTCGTGATGCCGGAATCGATGTCGATCGAGCGCCGCAAGATGCTGGCATTCCTCGGCGCCGAAATCGTCCTGACACCGGCGGCCCAGGGCATGAAGGGCTCGATTGCGACCGCCGAAGAGCTGGTGCGGACGACGCCCAATGCCGTCATGCCGCAGCAGTTCAAGAACCTCGCCAATCCGGAAATTCACCGCCGCACCACGGCGGAAGAAATCTGGAACGATACCGGCGGCAACATCGATTACTTCGTCGCCGGTGTCGGCACCGGCGGCACCATCACCGGTGTCGGACAGGTCCTGAAGCCGCGCAAGCCTTCGCTGCGTGTCGTCGCCGTGGAACCGGAGGAAAGCCCGGTGCTGTCGGGCGGGCAGCATTCCCCGCACAAGATCCAGGGCATCGGTGCCGGCTTTGTTCCCGAAATCCTCGACCGCTCCGTGATCGACGAGATCGTCAAAATCAACAGCGCGAGCGCGATCGAAACGTCGCGCGCGCTGGCGCGTATCGAAGGTATTCCCGGCGGCATTTCCTCGGGCGCTGCGATCGCTGCCGCCCTGCAGATCGGCCAGCGGCCGGAAAGCGCCGGCAAGACCATTGTTGCGATCGTGCCTTCGTTCTCGGAGCGCTATCTGTCGACCGCGCTGTTCGAAGGAATTTGATTGACGGGCGTAGTAAGGAAAAGGAAAGAAGCCGATGTCTCAGCCCCCACGGCGGCCGCGGACGCTGAACGATGCCCGGACCGAAGCCGAAGCCGCATTCAAGAAGACCACGACCAAGGTTCCGGAAGCGCCGCCGAAGCAGGTAGCGCTGCCGGGCGTCAAGGAACTGGTCTCGCTGCGGATCGATCAGGATGTTCTCGAACACTTCCGGGAGGGCGGACCGGGCTGGCAGGAACGCATCAATGACGCATTGCGAAAGGCGGCCGGAAAATAAAGTCGGAAATCGGAGCCGTCCCGGCGCGGGCAAGACAAACAAGGCCGGTAGTGCAACCGGGCTTTTTGCAGAGGCTGATATTTCAACGTTATCGGATCGGGCGATCAGCGTCGTCCGAACATGCCGCCCATCATGCCTCCGATGAAGGCGCCGGGTCCGGCGAGGCCTCCGCCACCGCCTCCGTAGTTGCGTCCGCCTCCGCCCCCGCCACCACTGTGGCGATGGCGGGCCGGCTTGTCGTCGGAATCGTCGCTGGCACTGGTTTGCGTCGTGGCGACGATTTCGGCCAGCAGCGCCTTGTGCTGGAGCTTGTTGAGGAAGCCGGTCTTGGGGTAGCCGCGCGCGGCCTGCCAGCGCGTAATCACCGCGCGGGTCGCGTCATCGAACTTGCCGGTGACCTTGGTATCGAAACCGAGGCCGTTGAGCCGACGCTGCACGTCGCGGCGCTGGCCCTTTTCCAGGCCGATCTGGTCTTCCGTGGTCTGGTTGGCATCTTCGGTAAAGGTCGCGGGATCGATACCGGTGGTCAGATTGCGGGTTGTCGTCGACGGCCCGTTCTCGAGGGCGGCGATCCGCGCCAGCGCCAGGGACTTGAACTGGCCGTTGGGATAGGTGGTCAGATAGGCGTTGAGTTCTTCCGGCTTGTTCGACTCCTTGACCGAGCGCCAGAACTCGAGTTCGACGTCCGACGTGCCGGAGCTTGTGGCGACAGCGGCGGGACCGGACGGCGCCGCGGCGGCATTGGCCGCGGGGGCCGCAACCGGATTCAGATAGACCGACCCGATCAGGTTGGTGTGTCCCCAGGGCAGCTGTCCCTTGTTGGTCTCGTCGTTGACCTGGGCGCGGACCTCGGTCATTGCCTGTTGGATCTCGACGCCGGGCTCAGTGATATGGGCGATCAGGGCGCGCGTGAACGGACTATTGGTGCCTTCCTGGCCGTCGAGCGCGGTCTGCCCCGGACCTGTCGCGAATGCAATCAGGGTGCCTTCACCGGATTTCATTTCCGCAAGGCCTGTCTGCACCGATACGCTGCGGGTCGCGGAGTTCGACTTGATCTTGGCGGCGAACGGATTGTCGCGGCAGGCGTCGAGGAACACCAGCTTGACCTTGGCGTCGCTCATGGTCTGGTCGAGCGTGAGATCGATATTGATCGCGGCGCCGAGCTTGACGTCCATCTCCGATTTGATGTCGGCGTCGATCGGCAGCAGATAATTGGTGCCGCCGATGGCGATGCCGTGGCCGGCGTAGAAAAACACCGCGATGTCGGCGCCCTGTGCCTTCTTGCCGAATTCGAGCAGCCGCTCGGTCATCGCATCGCGTGCCAGATCGGTGCCTTCGACGACATCGAAGCCGACATTGCGGAGCACCGACGCCATTGCCTTGGCATCGATCGGGGGATTGGGAAGCTGGGCCACATTCCGGTAGGCGCCATTGCCGACGACAAAGGCGACGCGCTTGTCGGCCTTGGCCGCTTGCGCTGCCAACAACATGCAGATCAGCGAGAGAGCAACGGTAAGATAGCGCATCTGGAATCCCCTGGTGGAATCGAAAATCCCGGCGGTCCGGCGGTAACGTCTCGGCAGAGGTTACACACAATGCCCATGCTTCGCGCCACAAAAATCAGACCCTGCCCAACGCCCGAGCGACGCGCTGACGGTATGAAATATCCGCGCGCACTTGCGTGATTTGGATCACAAGCGCCGGTATAAATCGCCAATCGAAATTCACCGGACCGGGCATATCGAAGGGCTATCGGGTACCGAGGCGTGCGGCAGCCGGTTGTGACGATCTCAGGTGCAGAAGATTGCCGGTTGGCATGGTGAATTCAATCGAAATCATGGTGCTTTCGTTAACCACCCGGAAAGGCACTGCGGATTTTGCCCTCACCAAGGAACAGGCGCTGCTGATCGCAAAGACCATGAAAGCGACCGCCGCTCGCCTGGCGGCCCCCAAGGCAAGTTAGCCGGAGCTGGCGCGCCTGGCCGGCCTGGCAGCATCGACCGCTAGTAGCGGGACAGTGAGATAGAGGCGGCCCTGAATGCGCTATCGGATCTGATCATGACGGACTGCCGGTTGCCGCGCGTCGTCAAGGTCAGGTTCGCGGTAAAGCCGGGGGCGCTGGCGACCACTTGAAAATTGCCATTGCCACCGCGTCCCTCCAGGTTTCCACTGAGGTTCCGGGTGCTTTCGCTCCAGGTTCCCGAAAGCGATCCACCATCGGCGAGGACATTGCTGGCGAGGTTGAATCTGTAACTGTCGCTGGCGCAGGTCAGGCTCTGATTGAGGCCATTGCCGCCGTCCCCGACCGCATAGGAAGCGCGGCATCGAATTCGCTCGGTCGAACCATCATCAAGCGTCACCGTACCGGCGCCGGCCCAGTTGCCGGCCATGCCCGCGAACGGCCCCGATTGCGCCGAGCATGCGGAGCCGCTGAGGCACGCCAGCAACAGCGTGGCGCCGGCAAATATCAGCCGGCTGATCGCAGCGCGGGTACCAGCCGTTCGGCCCGCACTATCGGCGCGACGCCTCCCATCGACCGCTATACGGTATGGCCGCAGATGCCCCATTCCATTTCCCCGACCCGGAGTTGCCACGTAGTTGATCATTAGCATAATGCGCAGCGGATTGAGATACGAACAAGACCCTTGAACGCAACACCCGGATGCTGTTTGGGAACGAATTTCGGACCACCCGGAGCCGAGAACGGCGCGCGTCCGTCCGGGTCACTTCGCAAGGCTCGGCGCGTTGGTGGCGAATTGCTCATCCTGCGGTTTCGCCGGCAGGCTGTCGTGGGTCATGGCATAATCGACGACTTCGCCAAGCAGCTTGTGGCCAAGCGGCGCCAGCGCGCGCTCCCAGAGTTCGCGCGCGGTTTCGCCCTTTTTGACGAAGCACCATTCCTGGGCCGCGATCGCGCCGGCATCCATGCGGTCGGCGAGATGATACACGGTGCCGCCCGCGATCGGATCGCCTTCGCGGATCGTCCATTCCACCGCCGCGATGCCGCGGTGCCGGGGCAACAGCGATGGGTGATAGCCGATGCCTCCAAGCCTGGCCGCCGCCAGCGCCTCCTTGGCGATGCGGGCATGGCTGTGGGCGGTCACGATCAGATCGGTCGCTTCGGCGATCTCTGCGGCCACCACGAGCCTGGGATCGGCCTGAACCTTGACCTCGATGCCGGCGGTCCGGGCCGCCGCGGCCAGTCGGTCTTCGGCATCGGCAACGACAACCCGGATGACATCGGCGCCGTGCTGGCGAAGCATGTTCAGTGTGGTCACGCCGAAATGGCGGGAGCCGACAAGGGTGATCCGCATGGTGGCTGTTCCGTCGTTGGTTCGGCGATCCCCCCGGGGATCGCAAGCCCGTGCCGCGGACTTGAATGCCATGGACGGCGGAAAGTGCGAGGCCCTAATAGCGGCTGCCTGGCTTGATCCACACCTTTTAGGGGACTCTGGCGGTATCTGAGCAGGCAATCTCCGTGGTCGGGGGTCTACAAGACACTTCGGAACCCGCCGAACGAACGGCGACCGGCGCGGCAGCGCGAAGGCTCATTCAGGGATTGGCGCCCTCCAAATGATCCGAAGGGAACGCGTGCCCGCTAGCGCGACCGGTAGCCGTCGACGGCGTGGGCGAGAAAGATTCCGGCGCTGATGAAACCGAAAATCGCGGTGACTAACATGGATCAGATCCTTATCTAGAGCCGAACGCGGAGACCTAACCGCAGGGCTCGCTACACAGTCAAAAGGATTTCGACGGACGCCGATTTTTGCAGGCCCAATGATGACTTTATGCAACAGCTGTTGCGGCCGGAAGTTCCGGGTCAAGCGGCGCAGGACGATCCGGCCACCTCGGTGAGGGCGGGACGGATGCGGCGGCGAGAGCGCAGGTGATGGAAGCGGCCTTGGCCGCGCCTGCGCAGTGGCCACACGATGGCGAGGACGTGACGGGAATTCGGCACTCTGCCGCAATCTGGGGCGACGACCGCTCTTCCGCTCTTGTCGGCCGGAGCCTGGGCGGCGGGCCCTTGGATCGGGAGCAGCGCGGCAGGCTTGATTCGCATCAACATCCGTGAGACGCCGGGCAAGTATGAATCATTCAAGCAGGCCCTCCAATTGAATATCTGGGGAGAGAAATCGTCATGTTGTATAAAACGATCATCGTCGTGTTCGCCCTGGTGGTAGCCAGCCTCGCGCTGCCGTCAATCGTGTCAGCCCGCGGTGGTGGTGGTGGCGGTGGTGGCGGCCGCGGAGGCGGCGGCGGAGGTTTTCACGGCGGCGGCGGCTTCCACGGCGGCGGCTTCCGCGGTGGCGGCTTCCGCGGTGGCGGATTCGGGTTTTACGGGCCGTACGGATACCCCTACGGCTATTATGACGGCTACTATGATGACGATGGTTGCAGCATCGTCCGGCAGCGGATTCACACCCGGCACGGCTGGCGCATCCGCCGGGTTGAAATCTGCGAATGAGGAACATTCAGCAGATTTACTCGCAGCGCAGGGCCTCGATCGGATCGAGGCTGGCGGCCTTCCGCGCGGGGTAATAGCCGAAGAAGATCCCCACGGCGGCGGAGAACAGAAAGCCGCCGGCGACGGCCGCCAACGAGATCGGCGCGGGCCAGCCGGCGACCGCCGAGATTAGTTCGGAAAAGGACGCATGTGGATACGTGCGCGGCAAGTCCCTGAACCCGGCTCTTAATCTCGCTTTTTTTGGCTGTGGATATGCTGTGGATATGCTGCGGAAAGCTTGCAATCGCGTTTGGCGGCAAATCATTCTCCGGTAGGGGCCATCGAGGCAATCGATGCGTGGGGGGACGCCGATCCCTTCCGGGCCTCAAATGCTGGTAGCATTGCTGGGGAATGCCCGCTGTAATGACGCCGAAGGGGCGCGAAATCCAGTGAGGGTGCATCCGGACGGTGATCGGTGAGGGCCGGGGAGCCTTCGCAGGTCTGGCAAGTTGGGGAGGACGCTTCCGAATGCCAAGAAAGGGAATCACGGGCCACGACGAATGGGTCACCACCGAAGCCCTGGCGACGGCCCTGATCGCGCTGGAGCAGCTTCCACCAAAACATCAACCGCGCGCGCAGATGGATGATATCAGGAAGCTTTTGGCCGCTGGCTGCCAACCCGGAACCGTCAACCTGCACCTCGCCCAGGCCAAGTGCCGGTTGTTTCCCGACATCGATCCGCTGACCATTTATCAGGAATACGGCCTTGGCGACGGACAAGGCTGAGAGATCGCCTCGGTTCCCCGCTTAGCCAGGCTCACCCGCGCCGCGGGCAACGGTGGCGACGCCCAATTCAGGCCGCGGGCCGCATCACGATGTGCCTCAATATTGAGACGATTGCTCAATCTTAGGGCGATCGAGGGCCGGGTCGAATCGATTTTGGTCGCCCCGAGTTTTTCCCGACCTGGCCGGGCACCGATCCATCGGACCAATTGGTGTTAAGGCAAAACAGGCCAAGCGTCCTGTCTGAGCGATCCTTGGCGGATGTGCCTGGGCGAACCCGCCGTACGCGGCGCCTTGGCCAGCGCCGCGGGTCCGCGAGCGCAGGGCGCCACTAGGTAGCAGGATTGGCTCACAGAAGGACAGGGACGACATATCGGGCGCGTAGGCTTTTGGCGCCGCCGCGCTTCCTGGGAGCGGCGTTGGCGAGGTTTCGAGGGTTGGCTTCCGGGCGCCGCCCAACGGGATCGCCGGACGAGCGCCAAAATGCGTTGAATAATTTCAGGCCGACGGTACGATCGATCCATTCCCGCCTTGGCATACCCGTTGCATTTATACTGATCTCCTGCCCCGAGTTCCGGAGCGCCGCAGGCGCCCCGACCGGTAACCCGACTGGATGCGTATGACGGCTACAGCAGCGCTCGAACTGGTGCAATTGACGAAGATGTACGGCCATGTCACCGCCGTTGACGCGATCAATCTCAAGATCCCGGCGGGCTCCTATTGCTGCCTGCTCGGACCGTCCGGCTGCGGCAAGACATCCACCTTGCGCATGATCGCGGGCCATGAGTCGGCGACCTCAGGCGATATCATCGTCGGGCCGAAAAATGTCACCGATCTGCCGCCTGCCGGACGCAACACCGCGATGATGTTCCAGTCCTATGCGCTGTTTCCGCATCTTTCGGTCATCGACAATGTGGCCTTTGCCCTGAAGATGCGAGGCGTCGCCAAGGCGGAGCGCCATGCCGAAGCCAAAAAGCTGCTCGAACTCGTCGACATGCAGGCTTATGCGGCGCGACTGCCGGCGCAGCTGTCCGGCGGCCAGCAGCAACGCGTGGCGCTTGCACGGGCCCTGATCACCTCTCCTCAGATCCTGTTGCTGGACGAACCACTTTCGGCGCTTGATCCATTCTTGCGGGTGCGCATGCGCGCCGAGTTGAAGAAGCTGCAGCGCGAACTCGGCATCACGTTCATCCATGTTACGCACGGCCAGGATGAGGCGATGGCGCTGGCCAATATCGTGGTTCTGATGAATGCGGGACGGATCGAGCAGCTCGGCACTCCGCGCGAAATCTTCAACCATCCCCGGACCGAATTCACGGCCAAGTTCATCGGTGGCCACAACGTCATCACCGTTGGCGACGAGACATTCGCCGTTCGCAGCGATCGTCTCACGCTGAAAACTCCCGGCGCAGCCGTCGACGGCCCCTCGATCGCGGGCACCGTCAGCGAAGTCGAATACCAGGGAACCTATGTCCTTGTCGCGATCGCGGCCGAGGGAGGCGCCGACATTTCGGCCCAACTCACGGAAAGCGAGTTTGACGCGGGCGGCTACAGCGTTGGCGAGCGCGTGATCGCCACCTGGGACCCCGCGCTTGCGAGCCAACTGAACAAACGCAGTTTTGCAACCGTCGAGACGCCTGACAAAGCGGCCTGACTTTTAAGGAGATGACCATGACCGATCGCTTGAAAATGAATGGAAGCGTCGACCGTCGCACGCTTCTCAAGGGCGCTGCCGGAGTGGCCGGCGCGGCAGTGGGCTCGGGCGCCATTACCGGGTTTCCCTACATCCGCGCCGCCGAGCCGAAGGTTCTGCGCTATCTCGGCACCGCGGTGAACGAAGGCGACGACATCTCGAAGAAATGTCTGGAAGATACGGGCATCAAGATCGAATACATCACTGCAACGACCGACGATGTGACCAAACGCGTCATCACCCAGCCGAATTCATTCGACGTGCTCGATACGGAATATTTTTCACTGAAAAAGCTGGTGCCGTCGGGCAATATTTACGCGCTCGATGCCAAGAAGATCAAGGAATTCGACAACATCACCCCGGTCTTTACCAAGGGCCAGTTGCCGAACGGCAAGAAGATCGGCGGCCAAGGCACGGCACCCTGGAAGGTGCTTTATCTTGAAGGGGAGAATTCCAAGAAATTCTCGGCCACCCCGACCGAATATATCACCCTGATCCCGACCGTCTACAATGCCGATACGCTCGGCATTCGGCCGGACCTGATCAAGCGGCCGATCAATTCGTGGGCCGAACTGCTCAACCCTGAATTCAAGGGCAAGGCCGCGATACTCAACATCCCCTCGATCGGCATCATGGATGCCGCGATGGTTGTCGAAGCCACCGGCCAGCACAAATATGAAGACAAGGGCAACATGACAAAGGCTGAGATCGATCTCACCATGAAGATCATGACGGAAGCCAAGCACGCCGGCCAGTTCCGCGCCTTCTGGAAGGATTTCAACGAGTCCGTCAACCTGATGGCTTCAGGCGAAACCGTCATCCAGTCGATGTGGTCGCCCGCGGTCACCAAGGTGCGCTCGATGGGAATTGCATGCACGTTCCAGCCGCTCAAGGAAGGCTATCGCTCATGGGCTTCGGGCTTCTGCGTCTCGAAAGCCGTTTCAGGACCCAAGCTTGATTGGGCCTATGAATTCGTCAACTGGTATCTCTCGGGCTGGGCCGGCGCTTATCTCAATCGCCAGGGCTATTATTCCGCCGTTCTCTCCACCGCCAAGGCCAACATGTCGGCCGACGAATGGGGATACTGGATGGAAGGCAAGCCCGCCGTTGGCGACATCAAGGCACCGGACGGCACCGTTCTCGAGAAAGCCGGCGCCGTCCGCGACGGCGGCTCCTATGACGACCGCATGGGCGCGGTGGCCTGCTGGAACGCCGTCATGGACGAGAACGATTACATGGTCCGCAAGTGGAACGAGTTTATCGCCGCTTGACCGCGTCTCAAGACTTGTCGCGCCTTGAGGGCGCGGCAGGTCTTCCTGCCAGGATACGAATCGTGCCGCCAAGATACGCGCCTGCCTGACCCGAGATCGGCCTCGCCATGATGCAAGATCGCAGATCCCTTGTTTCGTGGCTGCAGGCCGCGCCGATGATGCTGGTGTTCGCGCTGTTCTTTATCTTGCCGCTGGTCCTTGTCGCCATCGTCAGCGCCTGGGACTACAATGAATACGAGATGATCCCGGCGTTCAGCCTGCGCGGCTACACCGATACGTTCGAAGGGTGCATCGCTGATCTTCCGGACCTGTGCACGATCCTTAAGACCTATCTGAAGACCTTGAAATTATGCCTGCTGACATGGAGCCTGACGCTTCTGATCGGCTTCACGGTAGCCTATTTCCTGGCCTTCCATGTCAGGTCGAAGACGTGGCAGATCGTGCTCACGCTGCTCTGCACCATCCCGTTCTGGACCTCGAATGTGATCCGCATGATCGCGTGGATTCCGCTGCTTGGCCGCAACGGCCTGGTCAACAAGGGGCTCGAGGGCGCGGGTTTGATCAAGCAGCCATTGGAGTGGCTGTTGTTTTCCGAATTTTCCGTCGTGCTGGCCCTCGTCCACCTGTTCACTTTCTTCATGGTGGTGCCGATCTTCAATTCGATGATTCGCATCGACAAGCGGTTGATCGAAGCCGCCTATGATTCCGGGGCCTCGGGGTGGCAGACCCTGGTGAATATCGTCATCCCCCTGGCCAAACCCGGCATCGTCATTGGCTCGATCTTTGTGATCACGATTGTGATGGGTGATTTCGTGACCATCGGCGTGATGGGTGGCCAGCAGATCGCATCCGCCGGAAAGATCATCGAAGCCCGCCTCAACGCCCTGCAATTTCCGGCGGCCGCGGCCAATGCGGTGATCCTGCTTGGCATCACGATTCTGATCATTTCCTCGCTGACGCGGATCGTCGATGTCCGCAAGGAACTGTGAAATGGGTGAGAGCAGGCCACGGTCATTCTATTTTCTCGCCGCGTTCTTCATCGCCTATGTGCTGTTTCTGTATGGGCCGATGTTTGCGATCTATGTTCTGTCGTTTCAGGGGCCTGACGGCGGCCTGACGTTCCCGATGAACGGCCTCTCCCTGACCTGGTTCGGCAAGGTCTTTTCCGGCACCGGCATCGTGGACATCGGTGCCGCCTTCAAGCGCTCGCTCGAGCTCGGGCTCGTCGTCATGGTGCTGACGGTGGTGCTGTCGGTCTCGGCCGGCATGGCCTTTCGCAAACCGTTCCCAGGCGCTTCGGTGTTGTTCTACGCGGCGATCGCCAGTTTGATCATGCCCTCGATTATCACCTCGCTCGGCATCGCGCTCGAATTCCGGCTGTTCGACGATGTCATGATCAAGCATGGTGCGGAGGGGTGGACGACCGCGATGGGGCTGTTCACTTCAGGCCTCGGTGCCCATCTGACCTGGACGCTTCCGTTTGGCCTTTTGATCATGTTTGCGATCTTCAACCGGTTCGATGGCCGGCTCGAAGAGGCAGCGCGTGATCTTGGCGCAACCCCGTGGCAAACCTTCCGCTATGTCGTGCTGCCGATCATCCTGCCATCAGTTGTGGGCATTGGCCTGTTCGGCTTTACCCTGTCATGGGACGAACTCGCGCGTTCGAGCCAGGCCATCGGTTCGGTGAATACCCTTCCGCTTGAATTGCAGGGCCTGACCACAACCGTCACCAAACCGGACATTTACGCGTTGGGAACAATCACCAGCGGCGTTTCCTTTCTGGTTATTTTCTCGGCGCTGGTCATCATTCTCGTACTCCGGGCTCGACAGCGGCGCCACGGGTCGGACGCCGGCAAGGGGATGGTGTAGCCGTAGCCGGCCTTGGCGCCTCTGTTCGGGCCGCTCGCAGCCACAAGACGCGTTCTCGCTGATGTCCCGATCAGGCCCGACCAACAGGGTCGCCAAAAAGGCTACGGTTTCACGTGCACCTGACCAGCACCACATAGTCCGGCGGACTGCTGGTAATTCCCCAGATCTCGGTGATGATCTTGTCTTCCCCGACGACGCGTCCCGTGGGGCACTGCCTTTTCAACAGGCCAAGCGCCATGCGGCGGCGGTCTTCGCTCACCAGCGGATTATACCCGATGTCCGGAATGTTGCGGACATGGACCACAAAGTCATAGGGTTTCCCCGCGGCAGCCTGCTCGATGCGGATCACGCCGCGCGTGTCAGTCCAGGCCGCAAGCGTCACCAGCAATAGGATCGCAGCCATGGCTCTCATTTGGCCTCTCCCGGCCAGTCCAATTTGCCGATCGTAATGCATCATTCACCGGTGATAAAGAGGGCGCGGTGTTCCGGTCCCGCGCCTTGCGCGGATCCAGTGGGCCAAACCCGGGAATGCGCGGCGGCATCAGGCGCAAAGGGATAGGCCTTGGGCACCGATCCGGCCTATGATGCTGCCATGGGCCCAGATCGAATCGCACGTCATCGTGTCCTGAAGACCGGAACCATCGAGTTCGGCGGCGGCGTATTTGACTGTACCGTGCGCAATCTTTCAGAGGCCGGGGCAGCGCTTGAAGTTGTGACTCCGCTCTACATTCCTGATCGCTTCACACTCATTGTTTTGTCCGAAAAACTGAAGCGGCCATGCCATATCATCTGGCGCAAGCAAAAGCGGATCGGCGTGGCGTTCGACTAAGGCCGGCGGCATGTTGCTTCCGTAGTTCCACGGGGCTTCGCTACGGAGAACGGAGAGCCGCTCAGCGTTCTCCTGATCGAGATTGATCATTTCAAGGATTTCAACAATCGACCGGCCGGATTGCCTGGCACGATATTCGCATCGGTGCTGAAGCAGGCGGTCATCGGCGGAATTCTTCCTCTGAATTTCCCGCATTGGAGAGCACGTGGGCGACATTGTTCGATTGATCCCGAAGCATGACCTCGAGCGAGCCCGTCTCATTCAGGAGGCCCGCGCGATCTACGAGCGGATATTCCCGCCGGAGAAACACGTCAGCGAACGGCGGGGCGGGCGCCCACTGCCGCCAAGCGGTTAGGGGTCATGCGCCCGAACTTATTGATCTCGCGCTGCAAACAGAGACTGACCTGGATTCAAGACGAGCCCGCCGGTTCACGCCGGCGGGTTTTGCTGTCGCTTTGAACCAAATGGGCGTGACCTGGTTATCCCTTATGCCCAAAGACGATCCGACCACCGGCCCAATGCCAACGCAACCTGTCGAGCACGCTTCGACAACGCCCACCCAAGGGTTGCCGATGATGCCAAGTGTCGGAAGCGTCAAGCAGGCGCCAAAACCGGAGCAAAAACCGACAAGGGCGCAAGCAATCGGCGTCGCGAAGGCGCGAATCACGCGGCGCAACTCCTTGCTGATACAGCGGAAAACCCTGAAGGAATGATACCGGGCGGTTAACTAGCTTCGCGAGTCGCTTTCCCGATCGAGATGACGAAGGTACGACAGCCCTTCCACCGTCAGGCGGTGCTCGTCCTTCTCGCCCTCAATGTACATTTTCATCAGATGCTCGGAAAGCCGCTTACGGGCTCCCTTTGCCTCGGAACGGTCGGCGAGGGCGCTGTATATGATCAGCGCGCGGTCAACGGGGAGAATATTCATCGGGCCTTCTCAGGGTGGTTCGAGCTGTTGGGTAGGAGGTAAGACCCAGTGCCGCGGATCGTTCCGCAAAAATACCCTCATCCAGGCCTGTTCGGATTGGCAGCTTGGCCGAATCTTTGCTCTTGGGGCAAGGAACCTCTGCGCCACCCGCTGGTTATCAAGCCAGCGGCGGAACTGGTAAACCGGCAGTCGCGCATCAAGCCGCACGGAGTCATGCCCGGGCGGCTTTTTCGTCCACCGCCGCGGCACGCTGGCGAGCGCGCTGACGCCGATCAATTACGCCGAGACCATGCATTTGATTGGCTCGACGCACCGCCGGCACGTTTGCGAGGCCTGTCCGTTGCGCTCAAGCGGCCTTCATCAGCCACTGCAGCCCGCGCCCCTCCACCCAGGCGAGGAACGGGTAAAGCATTGCTCTGTCGGAACCTTCGAGCGCTCGACGATTGAGTTCGGGCAAGGCTCGGGCCTCGCGTTTGGTGATCCTGAGGATGCCGCCGCTATAGGCTGCCGGGTCGTAAAGTCTTTGGCTCAATCTTCCGCAGTCTTTCTCGCTCCAGCCCCGCAGCCAGTCCCCGAGGATACGACCCAAGACAAAAAAGTCGCGTTCCTGGATTATCCGCCGCAGCCCCATGCGAATGCTTCCACCCTATCCTGACAAGCGCTTGCTTAGCGCATCAATTTCAGGATGTAAATTACGGAGCCAGCATTCCGGGCGTTCGTGCTGCCACCGGTTTCCGGTCCTACGGCATGCGCTCGCCGCGATCGAAGCGACGATATATCTTCGCCGTCCAGGCCTCCTGAGCGCGTCACTTCTCGAAGCCGGCGTCGGCACGCGACTCGCGCACAAAACCCGTCGATCCGGGCCGGAATCATTGTTAACGTTTGCTCTATATCTTGCGCGTTGTCGCGGAACCGTTTCGCGTACTGCGACCATTGGTGGTGCATGCAAACTATCGAGATTACCGATCCCATAGAGGCCCGGCGTGGTCGCTATGCCCAATACCGAGGCGCAAAGGCGACGGTGATACTAAATGGATTGCCGGTCACGGGAATGGTCCGTTCGGTAATGGAAGTTAAGTCGAGCAATCCAACGCAGTGGATTGTCACGGTGGTGCCTAAGTAAGGCAGCAGCCCCGCCGATGGGGAAATGCGAAGCGGCGACTAGCGCTTGAAAGCCCCTATGCCCGATGCAACGGTCCTCCGGGCTGCGCATGACGTTCTCCGGCATCCAAAATCCAGGTCCGCTCGGCGAATGCTACATAGATTCGCTCCTGCCCGAGCGCGGCGCCAAGTTCAATCGACAGCTCGTTTAGCATCGCCTCGATTGTCTCGTCGGACAGATGACCGAGATAGGCGTGGACAGCTTCGCCAGTGAACAGTGCCACCGGTTCGCGGTCCGAGCCAACCGTGCCATCCGGGCGGGGCCACGCATAGGTGACTTCCGCACGGGTGAACATGCCGGACAGGGCGGGCTGGCCCGCCTCAACCCGGCGTTTCATCCAACTACGGGCCGTGCGCACGGCCTCCGAAACGTCGAAGACACGGCCCTCGGCGTCCCAGCCCTCGCGCAGGCCCACGCTGATGCGAAAATCGCGGCGAGGGCCCAGGGAGCCAGGAACAATGGAATAATCTCCAGCCTTGGGCGCAGCGGGTCGGGCGGTCATTTCGCTTTCGCCTTCAGCCCAATTTCGACCAGGCGGCGCACCGCTTCTGGGCGCGATGGAAACGGTTGTTTCTGTTTTGCGATCCATCCGTCGAGCCCGGTCAGCATAGGGGGATGCATGCGGACGACGACCGGCTCCCCTTTGCCGGTGGCAGGCGGGCCGCGCTTTTTTCGTGGAACCACGGTTTGCTTTTTCATGATTCCCTGATACCACGGTAGCAGCCCGACGGGAAGGTCGAACGCCGCGATCAACGGTGTGGGCGGGCTGCAGTCGCCCATCTCGGCGAAGGAGATCCTGTGCGGGGTGCGATGGCGGGCTGGGCTCATGGCGAAGAGCGGGGATGCGCCTCGACCAGGATCAAGGCCGGCATCGCCGCTTGACATTCCCTAGCGCTGTGCTCAGCCTTCGGAAGGTTCGTGATATGGGTTCCGCCATCTGCGAGCGTGACGAGGCAGCGCGCGCGGCAACCGTCGTTTCCGACCGCGCTCAGCCACCGTTCGCCACGGTCCGTTTCGACAACGGGGGAACAGGTTCAACTCGGCAGACTCGGCAGACAGGACACGCAGGACACAGAGAACAGAACAATCTTCGACCGTTTCATGTTCAGGAGGGTTTCATGCGAGCAATCTCTCTTCCCGTAGCGGCAGCCTTCGGAGTTTTAGCGGCGGTCGCGTTTGCACAGACCGATCCGCCCAAGGGTTATACCGGGGCATATGCGCCCGCCGGCACGCCGCCAACCCCATACTCCACAGGCCCGCTGCCGCAGGTGGACACTGGCGGTCCGGGCTTGGACGTACCGGCCCCGGACGGCTCCACAAAGACAGTTGGAGCCGTTCCCTGCAGCACCGCTGCGAGAGAGACCGACGGATCGACCACTTGCGTGGGAATCCCGGGAGAGATGAAAGCGAAGCATCGCCAGTAGCCGCCGGCTGCTCGCCCGGCCTGCCGCCGGACAGAAGCCGCTATGCCACGGCCACGGATCTTCGGCAGGTTGCGAGCGGTAAGGGTCGTCCGAAGCAGGCTGCCATGTCGCTCACCTTCTTTTCCAGGAATTGCGAGCTCTTTCAGAGGCGCTTTGCGGTGTTGTTGTTCTTGATAGCTCATACGCAGGTGACGGGGTCATGGAGTTGATGCCGGGAGGGTCCAGATGATAGAGTCAAACCTGTTAGCCGTCACCAAGGCTACCACTCACTACCGCTGGGTTATTTGCGCGTTGTTGTTTGTCATCACCACCATCAACTATATGGACCGCAACATCCTCGGCGTGCTGAAGCCGACGATACAGAACGACCTGCATTTCAGCGAAACCGATTTCGGCAACATCATCTTCTTCTTTTCCATTGCCTATGCGATCGGCTACGCCGGAATGGGCTGGCTCACCGACAAGATCGGCATCCGCCTCGGCCTTGCCGCTGCCGCGATCCTGTGGTGCCTTGCTTCCACCGCGCACGGCATGGTCGCCTCCGTCACCGGCTTCATCTTCGCTCGCATCGTGCTCGGCCTCGGCGAAGGCGGCAACTTCCCGACCTGCATCAAGACGGTTGCCACCTGGTTTCCCGTGCGCGATCGTGCATTGGCCACCGGTATATTCAACAGCGGAAGCAATATCGGCGCGATGCTGGCGCCGCTGATCGGTGCCCTGGTTGTCAGCCTGTCCGGCTGGCAAGCCGCCTTCTACGTCACGGGCGCGGTCGGGCTGGTTTGGGTGGTGTACTGGCTGATGAGTTACCGCAGCCCCGCCGAACACCCCCGCGTGTCCCCGAGCGAACTCGCCTATATCAACCGCGACCCGGAACTCGCGGCGAAAAAAGTCCCCTGGGCGAAGTTGCTGACCTATCCCGGCACCTGGGTCTACATTGTCGGCGCCGTGCTGACCAATCCAGCCTGGTGGTTCTACAACAATTGGGTGCCGAGTTTCCTCAATACCAAGTTTCATGTGTCGCTGTTTGCCGTGGGGTTGCCGCTCGTCGTGATCTATCTGCTCACCGACGTCGGCTCGATCGCCGGCGGTTGGGTCTCTTCCACCCTGATCAGGCGCGGCATGGATGTGTTCCCCGCCCGCAAGATCACGCTGCTCGTCTGCGCAGCCTGCACCTTGCCGGTGTTTCTGGCGCCGCAGTTGGACAGCATGTGGGCCGCCGTTGTTCTGATCGGCATCGCCATGGCAGCGCATCAGGGATTTTCCGCCAATCTGTTCACTCTGGTATCGGACACCATGCCTCGCGGCGCGGTGGCTTCTGCAGTCGGGCTGGGCGGCGGCATCAGCTCCCTGGCGGGAGCCTTTTCCGCCGCGGCCATCGGTCGTGTGCTCGATGCAACCGGCAACAACTACACCGTCGTGTTCTTCGCCTGCGCCAGCGTCTACATGATTGCGACTGCGATCATCCACTTTGTCCTGCCGCGCAGCAGGGCTTCGATGGTCACGGCCGACCCCGCGCTGGTATCAGTCAGCTGAGGATCTGCGTTCGCAAATGGGCCAAATCGGGAGCGATCGGAGTAGCACGTGACTTCCCAGTGGCAGTATCAGGTTAGATTCGATGTGACCAATTCCGCTATCGCGGAAGCGGTCCGCCGAAGCGTCCGTGATCAGGCGCTGGCGCCGCTGTTCGATATCCTTGTCAGGCATGGCGCCGCGCCGAAATGCCAGTTCGACGCTTTTTCGGAGTATGTCGCCGCGGCAGAAGAGCGCGGCATCGAGAATTATCCGCTCTACGCATGGACCAGGACGACGATCGAGGATCCGGCGAAGAAGGAAAAATATCTGAAATCGTTTACGCTCTATGTGGACGAACGGGAAGTCTATGCCAAGGAGATTGCGGACGCGTTGGAGGCAGACTTGCAACCGCTCGCGGCCACCGGGCTCATTTCGCGAATCTCCAAGTACGATACCAATCCCGCAAAAAATCCCCAGCCGCCGCAGCCCGGCAGCGAGCGATCCTAGCTAGCGGACGGCCGCTAAGTAATGTGGAGAATCAACGTAACCCAGCTCCTTCAAGTTGACGCCCAGATAGGAAGCGCTATCCTGAACGTCAGTGGTCAAGTTTTACTGAACTCGCACGCTGTTGTGCGGATGAGATGGGAGGTATGAGCCTTAATGCGTGAGGTTCGTCGCAAAGAACTCGTCGCGGCTATCGGCACGCCCTGCCGCTACTGCGGCGAGCCGATGGATGCCCCGACCCGCGACCATATCCGGCCCCGGCACCAGGGCGGCAAGCTGTGGAGGCGCAACAAGGTGCTGGTCTGCGATCGCTGCAACAGCGACAAACGAGGCCGCTCGCTGTTGGCATGGCTGTATAAGCTCGAAAGGGAAGGCGATCGGCGGGCCACCATCGTCGCTGCGATCGTTGAGGCTGAATCATCGCCGCCGCGCCGCAGAAGCGGTGGAGGCCAAAAGCGGTGGTGGCTAAGGCAGTAGCAGCATAACCACATAGTAAATGTGAGCGGACGTCGTCAAATGCTTGAAAACTGATCGTCCGATATATTGGGTCGTTGTCGTTCATGTCTTTCCCTTCGATTTCGGCACGAACTCGACGGCGATAGTTCGACGCTGCGATCGTTGAGGCTGAATGATCGACGGCGCGTCAGCCTGGTCACATCTCGACGGCGGAATTTCATGCAAGCAGCTGACGAGACAATCGGCGCTCATCTCTCCTCACATCTTACATCTTATGGTTGCTAAGACAGCATGTGCCGGGGTCGGCGGACGACCGCATGCCGACGGTTGGTTCGTTGGGCTCCCAATATCGAAAGCCCTTGCGACCGCCAATCCCCAAGGGGAACCTTGGTTCATCTGGAGAAATTATTGATTGACAGTTTTGCTATAGCAAAATTTAGTGCTTTCAAGAGCATGAAAAGCCAGCTAAAGTTTCACGTGAAACCTTTGGGGGCCCGGAGGGTTTTAGCGCAATGGCGATACCACAGACACAGGTTGCAGCACCGGATTCAGATTTGGTCGCGAAAGCGCTGCTCCGCGCAGCGCACAAGCTGAGGCTGAGCAACAAATCTCTCGCGGGAATAATCGGCGTCTCCGAGGCGACCATCTCTCGAATGAAAAAGGGTGACTATACCCTCGAACCGGGCCAGAAGCCGTTGCAACTTGCAGTACTCTTCATTCGTCTATACCGATCTTTGGATGCACTTACGGGGGGAGACGACGAAGTATCGTCGAAATGGCTTTCCGGTCCAAACGTCGCCCTGGATGGACTTCCGATCGAGATGGTTCAGTCGGTGTCAGGATTGATGAATGTCATCGGATATTTGGACGCTCGCAGAGCTATCATCTAGCGCCGCCGCTTTGA